>NZ_JAPDPE010000021.1 GCF_026283955.1 Dyella silvatica
GCATGCGGCAAAGCCGTGCGCGAGGTTGCCGCAGGACAGTCGCTCGCGATGGGTGCCCGGACCCTCGGCTGCCTCGATCCGGCTGAGGTAGGCCGCGCGCGTCGCGCGGCTGCGTTCGCGCAGGCGCTCGGTGACTTCGGCGACGACAGGGTGCAGCGTACTCATGATCGAACTCCAAAACAGACGCCCGTGCGGCTAAGCGCAGGCAACAGACGAAGGCAAATACATACGCGACTCAACGACACCAATAAACCGATACCGGTACCAGCTTTTGCGTCAATACCGCGCGTACCGGATAGTTAAGCGCCGGTCCGATACCCGACCGGGCATCGGCAAGCAGGTCGCGTTTGATGTCGCCTTCGATATGCAAGTACAGCGCGCGGGTTTGTAGTAGCGCAGCCAGCGTGAAGGTAATGCGTGGCTCGCCTGCGCCCTCGGCGCGCATGGGCAGCACGCGCACATTGCTCTGTAGATCCAGGGCCTCATCGAGCCGATCGCCGCCCGGAAAGAACGAAGCGGTATGGCCGTCATTGCCCATGCCGAGAATCACCGCATCGAACGGCAGTTGCAGCGCGGCGATACGAGCCTTGACGATAGCCAGCCCGGATTCCGGGGTGGCGCTATCGGCATACAGCGGCACGAACTGCGCCGCTGAGGCCTCGTGTTGCAGCAACAGCGATTTGACCATGCCGGCATTCGAGCGCTCATTGGTCTCGGGCACCCAGCGTTCGTCGACCAGGGTGACCTGTACTTTTGACCAATCCAAATGCTGCCGCGACAAGTGCGCGAAAACATGTTTCGGCGTGCTGCCGCCGGATAGCGCCAGCAACGCGCTGCCACGCTCGGCAATGCCTTCGCGCAATTGCTCGGCGATACGTTGCGCCAGTGCCTGGGCCAAGGCCTCAGCATCGGTGAAGCTGTGCGTGGTGACATTTAGCATGAGGGACTCGACCGCTTTAGTGCGCAAAAGAATCGTGCTTGCCAAAACCCGACTACTCGCCGTCTTCGCTCCAGGTGCGGCCATCGCGCTCGATCAGCGCCACGGCCGCGCTCGGCCCCCAACTACCGGCGGTATACGGCCGCGGCGCTTCGCCGCTGGCCGACCACGCCGCCAGGATCGGATCGGCCCAACGCCATGCCGCTTCCACTTCGTCGCGACGCATGAACAAGGTGGGGTTGCCACGCACGACGTCGAGCAGCAAACGCTCATAGGCGTCAGGCTGCTGCACGCCAAAGGCCTGGGCAAAGCTCATGTCCAGCGGCACGTGGCGCAAACGCAAGCCGCCGGGGCCGGGGTGCTTGATGGTCAGCCATAGCTTCACGCCTTCGTCCGGCTGCAGCCGCAAGACCAGCCGGTTTTGCGCCAACGGACCCGCCGAAGTGCCGAAGATCGAATGCGGCACGGGCTTGAACACCACGACAATTTCCGACAGCCGCGACGGCAGCCGCTTACCCGTGCGCAGGTAGAACGGCACGCCGGCCCAGCGCCAGTTCTGGATCTCTGCCTTGAGTGCGACAAAAGTCTCGGTATTAGACTTGCCGCCCTCTAGCTCATCGAGATAGCCCGGCACGCTTTGGCCTTCGCTGGCGCCGGCACGATATTGACCGCGCACGGTGACTTGCGCCGCGTTGCTTTCGTCGATGGCTTTCAGTGAACGCAGCACTTTGAGTTTTTCATCGCGCACCGCATCGGGCGCCAGCGATGAGGGCGGCTCCATCGCCACCATGCACAGCAGCTGCAACATGTGATTCTGCAACATGTCGCGCAGCGCACCGGCGCGATCGTAGTAGGCGCCACGGCGGCCTACGCCGAGGGTTTCGGCCACGGTGATCTGCACATGATCGATGTGCTCGGCGTTCCACAGCGGCTCGAACAAGGCATTGCCAAAGCGCAGCGCCAACAGGTTCTGTACCGTTTCTTTGCCTAGGTAATGATCGATGCGGAAGGTTTGCGATTCGGCGAAGACGCGGCCGACTGCATCGTTGATCTGATTGGCGCTGGCCAGGTCACGGCCGATCGGCTTCTCCAGCACCACGCGCGACTTGCCGCGATTGAGTCCGTGATGGCCAAGGCGGGAACAGATGTCGACAAACAATTCCGGCGAGGTGGAGAGATAAAACACCCTCACATGCTCGGGCTGTTCGCCGATCAGCGCGACAAACGCGTCCCAACCTTCGTCCTTGCGGGCATCCAGCGGGCGATAACTGACCTGTTTCAGGAACGCGTCGATCTTCGCCTTGGTACCACCGGCGTCATGCAATGCGCTGCGCAGGCTGGCGCGGTAACCGTCATCGTCCAGCGTTTCGCGGGCGATACCGACGATGCGGCTACCGGTGGGGATCTGGCCGTCGACAAAACGGTGGAATAGAGCAGGGAGCAACTTGCGGATGGCGAGGTCGCCAGTACCGCCAAAAATCACCAGGTCGAACGCTTCGACCTGAGCCTGGGAAGCCGTCACTTCGATGTCCTCGATGCGATGCTGGGCAGCGGCCGGGATGCCGTGCCGGATCGGCTTGGATCGTACCAGTGAAATACCAGATCACGCCAGCGTCTATCGCGCCATGCATACGTATGCGCTCGGATGGCTTTGAGATGCGGCGCGAGGAGCCAGCTGGTATCCGCGCTCAGCCGCATAACTATGCCCTAGTTGCTCTACTGGTATGGTCATTGGTATCTTTCATGCCATGGAAACCGCCCTGGCCAATGAATACCGCCGCCTCTGTGATGATTCGGCGATACATCAACCACTTGCCTATCTGCGGCTGCGGCGGGCGATTCGTAATGTCATCGAACATCGCGATATAGAACCGGGACAAACCTTGCCCAGCGAGCGCGATCTGTCGCGTGTGCTCAATCTGTCACGGGTCACCATTCGCAAGGCCATTGCCGGCCTGGTCGAGGAAGGGCTGCTGACGCAACGCCACGGTGCCGGCACCTTTGTCGCCGAGCGCATCGTCAAGCCGATGTCGCGGCTCACCAGCTTTACCGAAGACTTGCGCGCGCGCGGCCTGCATCCACGCTCCGAGTTTTCCGAACGCGGCATTGGCGAGGTCACGCCGGAAGAGTCGATGGCGCTGAACCTTTCACCGGGGTCGTTGGTGGTGCGCCTGCATCGCGTTCGCTATGCCGAAGACGAGCCATTGGCGATCGAGCGCAGCGTGGTACCCGCCAGCGTCTTGCCCGACCCGATGCTGGTGCACGACTCGCTTTACGAAGCGCTGGAAAAATTCGGCTGCCGCCCACGCCGCGCCTTACAACGTTTGCGCGCCGTCTCGCTGGGCGCACAACAAGCGCGCCTGCTGCACGTCGCCACCGGCAGCGCCGGCCTGAATATCGAACGACGTGGTTTTCTCGACGATGGCCGCGTCGTGGAATTCACCAGCTCCTGGTATCGCGGCGACATCTATGACTTTGTCGCGGAATTGCAGACTGACTGATCGGGCTTGCAAAAAAAGATCGCCGCAGTCCGCGGCGATCTTTTGGGAAAACGCTCAGTCATTGCAGCGCCTAGGCTCCCAACAACTTGGCTGACGTTACAGCGAGAAGTCGTAACGTGCCCCGAGCTGGAAGTAGCGCGGGGTCTGGAAGGCCAACGGGCGCAAGTACTCGATATTGCGCGTGGGTAGATGGGTGGTCCGATCGACCGTGGCGTTTTCGCCGACTTCGATCACGCTCAATACCTGTTTTTTCGAGAACAGATTGAATACGTTGAAGGTGAAGGCCAAGGGCTGATCGCTGCCGGCCCAGCGCGGGCGGTACTCGGCGTTCATGTCGAGCGACCAGGTCCACGGCAACCGGCCTTTGGAGCCACGCGGGCTGGGTTTGAAATTGCACTCGAAATACGAAGCGCCGTAGCCGATCGAATCGACCGGATCCAGACCGATGCAGTTCTTCGGGCGACCCGAGGCGACCGACAGATTCGCGCCGAACAACCACTCCTGCGTGGCCTGGAAATAACCATAGGCTTTTAGCTGGTGGGTACGGTCGTTAGGCAGCGGGCCGTTGGTGTACTGCATGATTTCGGGCGCGTCCCAATCCTGGGTCACCGACGGATCGAGCTGGCCGATATCCGATTTCAGCTGGCCTTCCGAATTGCCGTAGCTGCGCGAGAAGGTGTAATCCACGCGGCCGTACCAGCGCTGATCGAACTGGTGTTCCAGGTATAGATTCAAGGCGTAGTACTTGCGCTTGAGGTCCGGGAAGGCAACATTCCCGGGCGGTGGCGTGGTGAAATCGTCCTTGGTCAGCTTGAACGGCACGTAGTTGCCCTGGCCATTGATATCGACCAGGAATTCGTTGGACTGGCCCGGATTGAACAGATAGCAGCCGGCGAGGCGCGCGTTGCTGATGTCGATGTTGTTGCGCCTGGCGTATTTCTGAAACGGACGGGCGTCGCAGAAATCGTCGATCGAGCTTTTCAACTTACGCAAGGTCGCCTTGGCGCCGAAGCTCCAGTTGTTGCCGAGGGTCTTGTCGAAACCAAGAATGTATTCGTCCTGGTAGTAGGCCTTCATGTTTTGCGCGGCCACCGTACGTGTATCGGGTGTGGTGCCGTCCTCGCCATTCAAGTAGAACCGCTTGCCGAGCTGCTGCAGGTTCAGCGGTTCGCCATTGGTGCCCACACCGTTATAGGCGTAGTACTCGCTGTAGTAGTTGGACGCGGACGCGGCACGAATAGCGACGTTGGACGGTACGGCCAGATGGTAGCGACCGGCATTGGCGTAGACCTTGAAGCTGGAGTCGCCAAAGACGTCCCAGGTAAGGCCTAGCCGCGGTGCCAACTGATGGCGCTGTTTGACGTAAACCTGCCCGGCGCCATTGAGGTTCTTGAATTGCTCATTGCGCAGGCCGAGGTAGGCCATCCAGCGATCGGACACCTGCCAATGATCTTCGATGAACTGCGCGTCTTGCACTACCTTGACCGTGGCGCCGGTCTTGAACAGGCGTTTTTCGGCCACGTATTCGGTGCCGGGAGGCGGGACGATATCCTCGCGGCCCGGCACCGCACCCGCATTGCGATAGACCCAGCGATAACCGCCTTCGTATTCATTGCCCGCGGTGGATTGCAACGTCTGCGTATCCAGGCCGGCGCGCAAATTATGCGAACCAAGCTTGTATTCCACATCCAGGCGCCAGCCGCTGGTCTTGTCTTGCGCGCCCTTACCGAGCACGGTGCCATTGACCAGGCCGCAGCCGACGATGGTCTCGGGTGCGCCGCGACGCGCGTCCAGAATCCACGGACAGTTCGGATTCGAGGCGTAGCTCAAGTTGCGCACATGCTTGGTCTTGCTGGTGCCGTACAACGCGTTGACGGTCAGGCTGTCGGTGATATAGCCGGTGTACTTGCCTATATAGACATCGCCGCCGGGTGAAGAGCCAGGGCCGGAATCGAAGTTCTTGGTCTTGTCCGAGCCCAGATAATCGGTCGCCCGCATGCTTTTGTAGTCGTACTTATAGACCTGGGTATCGATATTGGTCTTGTCGGACAGGCCGGTGAGTTCGAGGATGTGGTTGTCGCTGATGTTCCAGTCGATCTTGGTCAACCACTTGGTCGCTTTGCTGTTGTAGTTCGCTTGCTGTGGCGTGGTGATCGGCCCGACCGTCTTGCCGCTGGTACCGGTGAAATCGCCGGCCGCATAGAAGAACAACTTGTCTTTGATCAACGGGCCGCTGATATAGCCGGTGTACTGAGTGGACGAGCTTTTGTTGTCGCCACGCGCCTGATACAGGGTGCCGTCAGTGCGATAAATGCTGCGCGGCGAATCGCGCAGATACTGCGGGATCACATAAGCGCCGAGGCCGCCCTTCCATTGATTGCCGCCGCGCTTGGTCACCACGCTGATCACGCCACCGGTAGAGCGGCCGTATTCGGCGCCATAGCCGCCGGTGTAAATCTGCTGTTGGTCGATGGCGTCAAAAGGCAGGCTGGTAAAGCCCAGGCCGGTCAAGGCATTGGTGACCGCATAGCCATTGATGTAGTACTGGTTCTCGGAGGCCGACGAGCCGCCGAACGATGCCACGTTGCCGTAACGCGAGTCACCGGAGATCACCCCCGGCGCCAGCAAGGCGGCGGCGGTGACATTGCGAGCCAACGGCAGCTTTTGCAATTGCTCCGAAGTCAGCACCGTGCGCGAGTCGACGGCGGATACATCGATCGCCGGCAAGGCATTGCCGGTGACCTGGATGCTTTCCAGATTCTTGGCCTGACCCGCGGCGGCGGTTGCGGTAAACGAGACATCGACACCCGAACCTACGTTGACGCTGACGTTGTCGCGCGTCTCGATCGCCTGACCGTTTTTCTGCAAGGTGACTTTATAGCGGCCGACCGGCAAAGAGCCCGCGCGGTAGCGGCCATCGGCCTCGACGGCGATATCACGGCTGAAGCCGGTATCGAGGTTTTGAATCTTGACATTGGTGCCGGGTTCAGCGGCGCGGCCGAAGATGGCGCCGGAGGCATTGGACTGTGCCATGGCGGCACCGGCGAAGCTCAAACTTAATGCGGTGGCGAGCGCGCTGTGGCGCCACAACGGGACTCGCGCACACTTCTGAAGTAATGACATTCGATGGTTCTCCCCAAAACGGTTCAATGTGATGAGCGCAATGGCGCCCAATCGCGAAGCGCGGGCTACGACGTTCGTGGCTGCTGCCTGCAGCGGGTAAACCACCGAAGCATCCCTCCATGCCTCGACCACTTTCGTAATTTTTCACGAATCGCTAACCGACCTTAGGGGCCGCAAGAAGGATGCGTCAACATAAAAACTTACGCCTGGCGTCGAATGAGCGTGGCCACAAAGTTCGCCGATACCAATCGCGATATTGAATTTAAAGTTCAATAAATTCATAGCATTGATGATGAAGCCGTGACGAGCTTGGGGTTTTGGAATCAAGCCGTATAGCTAAACACCTGCTTAATGATAGTATTTTCTTACGCTAGGCTTTCGCAGCTTTGCGCGCTGCCTGGACGCCGTCGGTAACCCAGCCCGTCGCTGGCGGACGGCTATCGCTAAGGCCGGCACCTCAAGCATCAAAAGGCCAGGGCAGCAGAGGTGAGCCGGTCATGCGGACAAACAGGCGGTCACGGTTAAGCCGTGTCGGCGCCCCCTGCGCCCTGACGCGGCCTGAGCAGACAGCGCCTCGTCTGGACTGCGCACTTATCTGGCCGCCAACGCCACTCAACGCGAGCCGCCGGAGATCGCCAACACACTCTGGAAGTAGGGGGTACTACCGGCACTACTCAGTACGGGTTTGCGCAGGCATAAAGCGAACATGATTAAGCCCCGCGCCCATTCTGTTCCCATGCCTTTGACGTGCTGTCGTCGATGGCCGCGCGAATCTGCCTGGATGCCGCGACCATGAATTTTTTCGCGCCGATGATCCGCCGTCCGGTGGGTACATCCTTGATGGCCATCGGACTGACCTTGGCCGGTATTTGCGCCTATCTGTTATTAGGCGTGTCCGCGCTGCCGGAACTGAAGTTTCCGGGCATGGCGGTGTATGCGGAGGTTCCTGGGGCGACTGCGCAAACCATGGCCTCGACGGTGGCCGCACCGCTGGAGCGCCACTTGGGGCGCATCCCCGGCCTGAAAGAAATGCATTCGGAAAGCAACGACGGCTCGACCTCGATCCGCCTGTTGTTCAACTTTGGCAAATCGACCGACAAACTGGCCCGTGATGTGCAGGCGGCGATCAACGCATCGGCTCGGGATCTGCCGTCAAGCATGACGGTGCAGCCGCGTTACTTTAAATTCGATACCGCGCAAATGCCGGTATTGCTGCTTGCGCTCACCTCCGACAGCTTGCCACCAGACCGCCTGTTCGATCTGGCAGACACGCTCGCCAAACCGGCGATTTCGCAAATCCCCGGCGTGGCCCAGGTGCGCGTGATCGGCGGCCGCCCTAAGGCGGTGCGGGTGCAGTTGAATAACAATGCGCTGGCAAACATGGGGCTTACCGCCAACGATGTAAGTAATGCACTGACCGCGGCCAATGTGACCTCGCCGCAGGGCACCTTGAGCGATGGCCGCAACCAGATGACGGTTACTGCCAACGACGCGTTGCAGACTCCTGAAGAATTCGCGCAGCTGGTTATCGGCACCCGTAACGGCAATTCGATCCGGCTCGCCGATGTCGCGACGGTAACCAGCGGACAGCAGGATGAATATCAGGCCGCCTGGTTCAATGACACCCGCTCGGTCAGCCTGCGCGTCACCCGGCGGCCCGAGGCCAATGCATGGCTGCCGGCCGACCTGAAAATCACGCCGATCTTCGATCTCACCCAGACCACCAAGTCGGCGCTGCGCGAAGTGCAGATCGCGCTGCTGATCAGCGTGGCCATGGTGGCCTTGGTGATGCTGGTGTTTCTGCGCCGGTTGCGGCCGACCCTGATCGCCATGCTCAGCGTGCCGTTGTCGCTGGCCGGCGCTTTCGTCGTGATGTGGGGGCTGGGCTACACGCTTAATACCTTGTCGCTGGTGGCCTTGGTGTTGTGTATCGGCTTTGTGGTGGACGATGCGATCGTGGTGATCGAGAACATCGTGCGCCATCTGGAGCATGGTCAACCGCCTTTGACTGCCGCACTGGACGGCGTCCGCGAGATCGGCTTTACCGTGGTGTCGATTACGTTATCGCTGATCGCGGTGTTCGCGCCCTTGCTGCTCGGCAACAATATTCTCGTCATGCTGTTGCGCGAGTTCTCGGTGACACTGGCGGCCGCGGTGGTGATTTCGGCGCTGATTTCGCTGACGCTGACCCCGGCATTGTGCGGTTATTTCCTCAAGCTCGAACCGCCGGGCGCGCACCAGCCCGGACGCATGGAGCGCGCGCTGGAACGTTTCGATCGCTGGCTGCAAGGCCTGTATGAGCGAGCGCTCGATTGGGCCATGCATCACCGCCGCTTGATGCGTTGGCAGCCCCTGCTGTTGCTGATCGGTACGATCGGCCTGGCGATTGCGGTAACCCAAACGGCCGGCGCCAATTTCATGCCTGACGAAGACATCGGCATGATCCAGGCCAACATCACCGCCGACGCCAATATCTCACCGACATTGATGGCCGAACGCGCGCAGCGCGCGGCCAAAATCATGCAGGCAGACCCCGCCGTGCTGGATGTCACTACCTTTCTCGGCAGTGACAACGCTGGCGGCAATGTCGGTAGTCAAGCGACTATGTTTGTCGATCTCAAGCCGATGGGCCGTGGCCCCGGCGAACGCCAGGATCACATCAAGCAAGTCATCACCCGGCTGGCCAAAGCCTATGAGGTGTTGCCGGAACTGCGGGTATCGCTGAACGCCATGAGCTTTCTCAACGGCGGGGATAATGGCGGCCCGAATTTTCAATTGATCAGCAGCAACAATATCGACCTGCAGCCCTGGGTGTTCAAGGTCACCAAGCTGATGCGCGGCATGAAGGAGTTTCGCGAGGTCAGCAGCGACTACGACAACATTGGCAAACAGCAAATGTTGAAGGTGGATCGCGCCGCTGCCGGCCGCTTGAAAATCGGCATGGGCATGGTCGACTCGGCGCTGTACAACGCCTTTGGTCAGAATCAGGTCTCGATCATTTATTCGGATATCAATCAGTACTGGGTGGTGCTCACCTCATCGGGCGAGCACTCGCTAAGCCCCAATACCCTGCTGAACACCTATGTGCGTACGCCACAGGGCCAGATGGTGCCGCTGTCGGCGATTGCGCATATCGAATCGAATATCGCGCCGTCGCTGGTCATTCATACCGACCAGCTGGAGGCCGCGCAAATTTTCTACAATCTGGTCCCCGGCGTCCCCCAAGACCAGGCCATGAAACTGATCGAGCAGGCGGTGCAGAACGCCCACCTGCCTGCCGGTGTGCAATTGGGCTATAGCGGCGATAACCAGCGCTTGCAGGAAAGCCAGTCCAACGTGCAACTGCTGTTGATCGGTTCGATCCTGGCGATGTACATCGTGCTCGGGATTCTTTACGAAAGTCTCGGCCATCCGCTGACCATTCTGTCGACCTTGCCCGCGGCCGGCGTGGGTGCATTCCTGGCCATGCTGATCACCCAGACTCCGTTGTCGCTGATGGCGATCATTGCGATCTTGATGTTGATCGGTATCGTCAAGAAAAACGCCATCCTGATGGTCGACTTTGCCCTGGTTGCACAGCGCGAACGCGGACTATCCGCTGCCGAGGCCATTCGCGAAGCGGCCATCGTGCGTTTTCGCCCAATCACCATGACGACCCTGGTCGCAATGGGTGCCGCACTGCCGTTGGCGATCGGCTTCGGCATGGGTTCGGAGATGCGCCAGCCCTTGGGTATCGCCATCGTCGGCGGCCTGCTGGTATCGCAGCTGCTGACCCTGCTCAGCACGCCGGCGATCTACCTGTGGAATCATGACCGACTGGTTCGCAAGGAAGCGCGACGCCAGCGCCGGGCCGCGCGCCGCGCGATGAAGGCGGGCTTGGCCACCTGAGATCGTGCTAATGGAACGTTGGCGTTGGCAAACCTTACGGCAGGCCTTCGCCGGGCTTATCCGTGATGATCGTCTTCACTTCATGTAGGCGGGAAAGCGGGCAAGATTCGGCCCCTGCCTTTCGGCAGGGACGGACTTCAGGCACATTCGCCGGTCATATACGGCAGGCATAAAGTCAAGATGATTGAACCTGCCGATCTCGCTGCTTTCGAAGACGCATCGCGTCATGTCGCGCGATGTCGTTTGTGTGGGATCCGCCTGGTACGTTGCAGCGATGGCCCGGGAGGCCTGTGAATATTTTCGCACCACTGATCCGCCGTCCGATCGGCACCTCATTGCTCGCGCTGGGCCTGATTCTGGCGGGTTCATGGGCGTATAGCCTGCTCGGCGTAGCAGCGCTCCCGTCGCTGGAAATTCCTGGCGTGTTCGTCAGCGCGCAAATGCCCGGCGCCAGTGCGCAGACCATGGCCAATAGCGTGCTCGCGCCGATCGAACGCCATCTTGGCCGTATCCCCGGCGTCGAGGAAATGTACGGCAATGCGACCGAGGGCTCGGCCACCGTCCAGGTGCGTTTCAACTACGACCGCAGCGCGGACAAAGCCGCCCGCGATGTGCAGGCGGCGTTGAACGCCGCCGCCGCGGATCTACCCACCAGCGGCATGCCTTCGCAGCCGCAGTATTTCAAATTCGATACCTCGCAGCTGCCCATTCTGTTTATTACGCTGACCTCGACCGGCATGCCGCCGGATAAGCTGTATGAGCTTAGCGATAACTTGCTCAAGCCGGCGATCGCGCAGATTCCCGGCGTAGCTCAAGTACAGATATTTGGCGGTTCGCCGCATGCGGTGCGAGTGGAATTGAATACCGCGGCGCTCGCTGTCAAGGGCTTGAGCGCCAACGATGTCAGCAATGCGCTGATCGCTGCCAACGTCAACTCACCGCAAGGTTTGTTGACCGATGGCCACACCCAGATGACGGTCACCGCCAACGACTCGCTGCATTCGCCGGAGGAATTCGGCAGTTTGCTGATCGCCATGAAGAAAGGCATACCGGTGCGTTTATCCGATATCGCCACGGTCAGCAGCGGCCCACAAGACGAGTACCAGGCCGCATGGTTCAACGGCAAGACGTCCGTGGCGATCCAAATCACCAAGCGAGCCGACGCCAACGCGGTGGCCACGGTGCAAGCAGTGCTCGACCGGCTGCCGGAATTTCATCGCTGGATGCCTGCCGATATCGTAATGACTCCCACCTTCAACCTGACCGAGACGACCAAGTCCGCGCTGCATGAAGTGGAGATCGCATTGCTGATCAGTATCGCGATGGTGATGCTGGTGATGCTGGTGTTTTTGCGCCGCATACGCCCCACCTTGATTGCCATGCTGAGCGTGCCGTTGTCGCTGGCCGGTGCGTTCGTAGCGATGTGGGCGCTGGGTTATTCGCTCAATACCTTGTCGTTGGTAGCGCTGGTGCTGTGTATCGGCTTTGTGGTGGACGACGCCATCGTGGTGATCGAGAACATCGTGCGCCATATGGAGCATGGCGAGCAGGCATTGCCCGCCGCCCTGAACGGCGTCCGCGAGATTGGCTTTACGGTGATCTCGATTACCTTGTCGCTGGTCGCGGTGTTCGCGCCGCTGCTGTTCGGCAACAACATCGTCGTCATGTTGCTGCGCGAATTCTCTGTCACGCTGACGGTCGCGGTGGTGATTTCCGCCATCGTCTCGCTCACGCTTACGCCAGCGCTCTGCGGCTACTTTCTCACTGTCGAGAAGCCCGGCGAGCGTACGCCCGGCAAGCTGGAGCTGGCGCTGGAGCGCTTTGATCGTCGCCTGCATCATCATTACGAGCGGGCGCTGGACTGGGCCATGCATCATCGCCGAATCATGCGCTGGCAGCCGGTGATCCTGCTGCTGCTTACGGTGGGGCTTGCCGTCGCGACAGCGATGACCGCGGGTGGCAACTTCATGCCGGAGGAAGACACTGGCCTGCTGCAGGCTGATATCACCGCCGACGCGAATATTTCACCCACGCTGATGGCCGAACGTGCGCGACGGGTCGCCGACATCATGCAGGCTGACCCTGCTGTGCTGCATGTGCTGACCACGTTGGGCAGCAACGACGGCAATGGCAATGGCGCGGTGGGCAATAACGCCGGCATGTTTGTCGATCTCAAACCGCGTGGCGATGGCCCCAACGATCGGCATGAAAGCGCCAAGGCAGTGATGGAGCGGCTGTCCAAACAGTACGACCTGATGCCCAATACCAAGGTGACACTCACCCTGTCGCAGTTCCTCGGTGGCGGTGGTAGCGGCGACAAGGGTGGCCAGTACGAGTTCCAGCTGATCGGCACCAGCGGCGAAGACTTGCAGCCCTGGGCATTGAAGATGGTGCGCCAGTTGCGCACGGTCAAAAGCATGCGTGACGTGACCAGCTCGTTCGAGCTTACCGGCAAGCAACAGCTGCTGAAGGTCGATCGCGAATCCGCGAGCCGCCTGCAGGTCAGCGCGGCCATGGTCGATACGGCGCTGGCCAACTCGTTCGGGCAGAGTCCGATCTCGGTAATCTATTCGGATATCAACCAGTACTGGGTGGTGCTGACCTCGTCCAGTGCGCAGACGATCAGCCCGGCGGCCTTGCTTAATCTGTATGTGCGCAATGCCCAGGGCACGATGATTCCGATGTCGGCGCTGGCGCATATCGAGCCTAACGTCAGCCCGTTGAAAATCCGCCACCACAATCAGCTGCAAGCGGCCACCATCAGCTACAACCTCGCCAAAGACGTCAAGCAGGATCAAGGCATCAGGCTAGTGGACCAGGCCGCCCTGGCGGTGCATTTACCGGCGGGCGTGCATGTGGAATACACCGGCAACAATCAGCGCCTGCAGCAGGCGCAATCCAATGGGTTTGTGTTGTTGCTCGGCTCGATTCTCGCCATGTATATCGTGCTGGGCATTCTCTACGAGAGTCTGGGGCATCCACTGACCATTCTGTCGACGCTGCCGGCGGCAGGCATGGGTGCGTTCCTGGCGATGCTGGTCACCCAGACGCAGATCACCTTGATGGCGATCATCGCGATCTTGATGCTGATCGGCATCGTCAAGAAGAACGCCATCCTGATGGTCGACTTTGCCCTGGTCGCGCAGCGCGAGCATGGCATGTCGCCGCCGGATGCGATTCGCCAGGCGGCGCTGGTGCGCTTTCGTCCGATCACTATGACTACCCTGGTGGCGATGGGCGCGGCATTGCCGCTGGCGATCGGCTTCGGTATCGGCTCGGAGATGCGCCAGCCCCTGGGCGTGGCCATCGTCGGCGGCCTGCTGGTGTCGCAGTTGCTGACGCTGCTCAGCACACCGGCCATCTACCTGTGGAACTACGATCGCAAGATACGCCATGCCGCGCGTAGAGCACATCGCGCGCAAAGGCGCGCGCTGAAGGCCGCCGGCCAGACGGCCTGACCTGATCGGATGGATGTCGCGAACGCACTTCCTCCTACTTGCAAGAGGAAGTGCGTTTGGCTACTTCGCGGCCTCGATTGGCGCCACGGTTTCGATCGGCGCGCTCAGCATGTGTGCCTTGCGCCAGCCACCTAAGCGGTAATAAGTGATGGCCATCAGCATCGAAATCATCGAGCTCAACGGAAAGCTCCACCAGATCGCATCGGAGCCGATGCTCGGCATCAAGGCCAAGGCGAACGGCGGCCGGATAAGCCAGGTGGCAATGAACAGGATGATCAAGGGCGGCCATACCGCACCCGTGGCACGCACGACGCCGAACAAGACAAAGGTGACGCCGAGGAACATAAACGACCACACGGCAATCACATTGAGATGCTGAGCCAGGTCCATGGCGGCGCTGTCACCCGGCAAGAACAGATTCAAGGCGCTTCGATTGAACAGGATGATCAGGCTGATCAAGCTGCCGCTGAGCAAGAAGTTGTACAGCACGCCGACACGGGCGATGCGGTGCACGCGCTCCCATAGCCGAGCGCCGACATTCTGCGCCGCCATCGACGATACCGCCGCACCGATGGCCATGGCCGGCATCAACACATAGTTCCACAGCTGGTTGGCTGCGCCATAGGCCGCCGTCGTGTGCGAGCCGTAGTTGTTGACCAGCCGCATCATCAGCATCGACGACGATGAGATGACAATCATCTGCAAGCCCATCGGCAAACCCTTGAAGATCAGCGAACGCAGAATCTCCGGGTTGGGCTTGAGATAACGCAGTTCGGTACCGGTCAAGCGCAGGAAATGCTTGCGCGCATACAGCGTACCGAGCAAGGCGAGCAAGGTCAGGCTTTGCGCGATCAACGTCGACATGGCGGAACCGGCGATACCCATGCGCGGAAACGGCCCGATGCCGAACATCAAGAGCGGGTTAAGCCCGATATCCAGCAGTACCGACAAGCCCATAAACACGAACGGGGTGCGCGAATCGCCGGCGCCGCGCAGCGTCATCATCACGAAGTTATAGAAATACATCGCCGGCAGGGCGATGAAAATGATGCGCAAATACGGCACCGCGTACGGCAGCGCATCGGCGGGCGTGCCCAGCTGGCGCAGCAGCCATGGCGTGCCCAGGTAGCTAAGCAGTGCGATCACCAGCGAAATGACGATGAAGAAACTCGCGCTGGTGCCGACCACGCGCTTGGCTTCGACCATGTTGCGCGCGCCCAGGCTTTGCCCGATCAGAATCGTGCAAGCCATGCTGATGCCGAACACCGCACTGAGCAGCAGAAACAGAATCAGATTGGCGTTGCTGATCGCACTCAAGGCTGATTCGCCGAGATAGTGACCGATCCACATCGCGTTGACCGAGGCATTCATCGACTGCAGCACCGTGCTGCCCAGAATCGGCAACGCGAACATCAACAGGGTACGGGCGATCGGACCTTCAGTCAGCGAAGGCCGACGGTTAGCAGGGGCTGACATGCATGGTTTTCCGCGATGAAGGTTGCTGTAGAGGACTACATGAGGGAACTACATGGGGATAGGCACGAGCTTTACATCATCTCAGTCCAGGCGGAGTCAAACCGGGCCGCCAGCTGGCGCCGTGAAGGTAGTCACCGGCTGACCGCGTGTCCTTAAGTCTATGGCCTGGGCGTGCTGCCGGCGTCATCCCACGCCAGTGCTGCCAATCGCCGTAGATGATCGCGCACATCGACCGGCCACGCGGCGATCAGCGCCTCGAAGGTCGCGGGCTCGTTGCGCCAGAAGGCGCGCGACGCTTCTTCATGACCGGGGAAGTCGCCGGTCATGGTCTGCATGAATCGATCGACCGCTTCGCTGGCCTGGCGCGCACGGAGCTTGCCGCTGTTCCCGCGCGCGGCTTCTTCGACCAGTCGCCGCAAGGTGGCAGAAGCACCGCCCGACTGGCCGCCCAGCCAATCCCAATGCCGCGGCAATAAGGTGACCTCGCGCGCGATCACGCCCAGTTTCGGGCGGCCTGGCCCACGGGCCACGACGGGCTCGGGCGCGTGATTGGGCAAACGCGCCAGCACCTCGTCTGGAGTGCCACGAAAATCGAACTCGACCTGGCGGCAGCTGTGATCGTCAAAGATCAGCACCGGCTCGTTACTACCGGCATCCAGTACGTGTTTGGTGGCCAGTACGACATCGCTGAGTGCGCCGGTGGCGATCAGCCGATGACCGGCAAAGGCAGTGCAAGTAACAGGGTTGGGCGTTTGCATGAAGGTCGCTGCCGGGTTTGTTGACTGGCAATTTTACCCGGCAAAATTACCCTGTCAATAAAATACGGGTAAAAATAACGGCGCAGCTCATGCCTCACGCCAGGTTTCCCGCAGATGGCGCTACAGCAGCCTGCTCCACGCGTCGATTTCAAAACACGAGCCTGGCAAGCCGCTTATTATGCTGGCCTACGCTGGCGGTCTGCCGCTCTCGATAGCGCAGCATCGCGTACCGCAGAGTCATGCCGATGACAGTCATCTCCATGATGACTAGATGCCCAAGATATCGATGGTACGGAGTAGATGGCCGTCGGCAGCTGGCGGCAGAATGTTGCGCGCGGCCCTGCGGGTGCGAAAGGTCAGTGCGCTGGCTTTTCACTCGGCCCGGGTTCTTTGCTTATCGCCGCGCGCGCTAGTTCGAGCGCCTTGTCGAGCGCGAGCTCAGGCGGGGTTGGTACATCCGGCTTCACGCCCACGCCCTGCCAGTCCGTGCCGGTGATGGGATTGATCGAGCGCATTTCCGGCAACTTGATCAGGAAATGATCGGTGAGGCGCCGACGCTCGTACGGATGCGCGCCACCACCACTGGCTTCGCCTACCACGGTGATCCGCTTCATGGCCTGCAGGTCGTAAGCGAAGGCTTCGGCCGCGGAAAAGGTCTTGTGCGAAATAAGCACATAGACCGGCTTGCTGCCACCGAATCGACGGCCGGGCACCCACACCGGCGAGGTGGCACGGGTGAGCCGGTTGCTCGGCCGGTCGTAGATGGCGCTCATCTCTGCCGGCTTGTCCAGCAGATAGGCGGCCATCAGCATGTCCATGCTGCTGTCGCCGCCGCCGTTGTTGCGTAAGTCGATGATTAATACCTTGGACTGCGCCAGCAAGGTCATCGCCGATTGCAGCATGTCGGCCGCCACGCGCGGCGGTGCGAATACGCGAAGGTCGAGGTAACCGATGTCGCTATCGAGGCGCCGCACGCTCTCGAAGCCATGATTGATCGCTGGGCCGGCCCAGCTGTCATCGTCTTCTTCATATTGATCGGCAGCGTTCGCATCGGGCATCGGTACCGGCTGCACGCTGTAATTGATGCGAAAGTGTCCGTCACCGGAAAGCTTGCGCAGCTCCTCGGTCAAAGACTGGGCGAACGCTTCGGGGCCGCGGTCACGCTTGAACGCATCGGTATTGGCCTGCTGGCGAATGGCCTGGGCGACTTTGCGTCCGATGGCCGGATCCACATAACGAGCTTGGATCACCTCGGCAGCTTGTTCGATCACCTCACGCTGACTGTTCGCCGTGATCACCGAAGCGTCGAGATCGGCGGCGACAGCGCAGCAGGAGCCGAGTGCCAATGACACGGCAAGCAGAATGTATTTCATAGAGGGCCTGGCTGGAGATGGCTAGGTAAGCGACGCCAAGTACTTCTGCACGTTGATCAAAAGATCGGCGTGGCAGTAGTTCGCCGCGAGTTACGGTGATTTCAACGGGGAAACTGCCGCAGGAATGGGGTGGTGGTCGTGTATCTCTTGCTGTTGCTCGCGAGGTACCGTGCTTGCGCAAGGCTGGTGGTCACGCGCCACTCGTCCGCTTCTTCTTTGCGGCATCCTTACCTGCGCCTGTATTGCGCTTTTTCACTGTGCTCTTGGTAGCTGGCGCTTTCGCACCGGATAGTCGCGTGCGCGCTTTCTCCATTCGGTCACCGAAGGTTTCCACGCCCAGTGCCGCGATGGCCTCGTCGAGTGACTGCGACAGAGGACGCGCTAGCGACGCATCGAGGCTTTCGCCGGCCAGCTGCGTTACCTTCCAGCATTCGTGCAGCTGCGGCAGTATCGCGCGACCGCGCGGCGATAGACGAATCAGTCGCTGGCGGCCGTCAACCGGCCCGGGCTCGGAAGCAAGCAGCCCTTCCTTGATCATCAAGGCAACCGTCTGTGTCGCCGCCGGTTGCGTGATCTTGGCAGCCTCCGCAATTTGTCCGATCGTGGAAGGCTCGCATACCATCAAGGCACGCACCACCGGTGTGAATCGCGGTCGATAACGCAGCCCCGCCAAGGCATAAGCCTCTTCCACCGCGCCGTCGAGCAGTTCGACCAAATGACGTAATTGGGTACCGAGTCCGGGCATCATGTGGGCATGTATATAAGCACTTATGTAAATTGTCAAGAACAGCTGATGACAGGGCCAGCGTGACTGGAACACAGCCGACGGATCAGGCCGTGACCAGCACCGGCAGCGCATCCATCTTGCGTGCCGCTGCCTGGCCGGGATGGGCGTGGCGACATTTACCCGCCCGGCTGACTCAAGCCGATCTGCAGCAAGGGCGGCGGCGACCGGCTGCCCGGCTACCGCTTTTCGCCGCACGGGATTTACCCGCTCCACCCGCAGGTCCGCCCAGTGGCTGCCTCGATTCAAGCCCGGCATCAGCCTCAATCTCAGCAGGGGTTGATTTTTAAACTTTCGAGTACATAAACGGAGTCTCATCACCATGGGACTCTGTCATGCATTACCCGCCGCCGCCGCCCGTATCGAAGTACAAGGCGGCCGCAGCTATATGGATAGCTACGGCACCAACACCGCTTTTGTCGAGGCCGTGCTTGATGAGCATCGCATCGGCAACAGCAACTTCAGCTGGTCGCCGGATGTATCGCTGGGCTGGATCAATGGCCGCAACGTCGAGCGTTTCCGTTACCGGCATTTCAGTACGGACCATGCGATCTGGCTGGTCGCGGGCGGTGCGCGCTTGCACTACGGCGAGCCCGGCGACTGGTATCACCAGCTGTACTACTCGCTGCAAGGGGCTTTGTTGAGTGGCCGTTCGCAAGCGCTGAGCAGTACCGGCCAATTCGTCAACACGGTGGGCTGGCAAGGTCAGCGCTGGAGTTTCCAGATTCGTCACCTGTCGAATGCCGGCCTGCATGACCCTAACCGTGGGGAAACCATGGCCTTGGTCGGGCTCGCTTTCGATATTTAAAAGGTCGCCCGTAGGCCTCGAGTACGACGCATCTCGCCGTAAGGGAGATGCGGGACGAGGGTAGCGCTGTACGAGCCCCTCGATCCCAACCCTCTCCTGAAACTCAGGAGAGGGGAAAAGCTCCCATCAATGGCCGCTTGCCGCAGGCCCTGCCTTGGCCGCAAACGGCGGCTTGGCCAGCCACACCACCAGAATCAGGCTGATGAAGATCCATCCAAGCAGATGGAATACTTCGTTGAAGGCGATGTGATAACTCTGCTGGGTAATCAGCTGATTGACCGATACCGCGGCGGTTTGCGCGTCGCCCATGCCACTCATCGTGGCTACCGTGGCCGGATCGTAAGGCGTGATGTGCTCGGTCAGCTGGGCATGATGAAGTGTCGCCCGGCGATCCCACAGAAAGGTGGTCAACGAGGCCGCGAAGCTACCGCCCAAGGTACGCAGGAAGGTCGCCAGACCGGAGCCTGCGGCAATTTCATTCGGCTGCAGATCCGAAAGCAGAATGGTCAGCACCGGCATGAAGAAGAACGCCACGCCCAGACCCTGTAGCAACTGCACAAAGGCAACGTGACCGAAATCCACGCCGGGGAAGAAATCCGAGCGCATGAACGAGGTCGCGCCCATCACGATGAAGGAAATCGAGGCCAGCATGCGCAGGTCAAAGCGACCCGCGTACTTGCCCACGAATGGCGTCAACAGCACCGGCAAGACACCCAGCGGCGCGGTAGCAAGACCCGCCCAGGTGGAGGTGTAGCCCATGTTCCGTTGCAACCATTGCGGCACCAGCAAGGCGATCGCAAAAAAGGCAGCGTAGCCCAGCACCAGCGACAGGGTGCCGAAACGGAAATTGCGATGCCGGAACAGCTTCAGATTGACGATCGGATCTTTGTCGGTGAGCTCCCAGATCAGGAACACGATCAGACCGACCGCGGCGACAATGCTGGTCAGCACGATAAATTGCGAGTTGAACCAGTCCTCGTCGTTGCCTTTGTCCAGCACGATCTGCAATGCGCCCACACCCAGCACCAGGGTAAGCAGGCCGACGTAGTCCACCCGTGGACGCTCGGTGCGCTCGGGGCGGCCCTTCATCTGATTGGCCACGACCATGCTGGCGAAAATACCGATCGGCACGTTGATGAAGAAAATCCACGGCCACGAGTAATTGTCGGTAACCCAGCCACCGAGAATCGGACCGGCAATCGGCGCCACCACCGTGACCATCGCCAGCAGCGCCAGCGCCATGCCACGCTTGGCCGGTGGATAAATCGAAATCAGCAAGCTTTGGGTGATCGGGTACATCGGCCCGGCCACCGCACCTTGAATCGCGCGGAACAGAATCAGCATGCCCATGCTCTGCGCCATGCCGCACAACAACGAGGCCAGCGAGAACAACAGGGTTGCCCAGACGAACAGCTTGGTTTCACCGAAGCGGCGCGTAAGAAAGCCGGTCAGCGGCAAGGCAATCGCATTGCTCACCGCAAACGAGGTGATGACCCAGGTGCTCTGGTTGGAGCTGACGCCGAGATTGCCGGCGATCGTCGGCAATGACACGTTGGCGATGGTCGTATCGAGCACCTGCATAAAGGTGGCCAGCGACAAACCGATCGTGGACAACGCCAGATTGGGCGGACGGAATTCGGTGCTCATGGCGGCGTGGGAGTCTCAAGAGTTGACTCCACCCCTTAGTTAGCGGGAGGAGGCTGAGAGGGGATGAATCCGGATACCGGATTTCTATCCCTCTCCAACCCTCCCCTGCGAACAGGGGAGGGATCCAGGTCACTTCGCGTGGGTGCCTTCGGTGGATGCGCTGTTGCCAGGCATATTGGCGTGCAGAATCTGCTCGATGACGCCGTCGGCCTTGGCCAGCTGCTTCTGATACACATCGGTGCTGAAGGCGGCCTGGGTCGGCGCCTGCTGCGACAGCATCGGGCCGCTCTGGTCATGCAGGCTGACGTCGACGTTGGCTGACAGACCGATGCGCAGCGGATGCTCTTCAAGCTGCTTGGGCTCGGTGAACACGATACGGGCCGGCACGCGCTGCACGATCTTGATCCAGTTGCCGGTGGCGTTCTGCGCCGGCAGCAACGAGAACGCGCTACCCGTACCAACACCCAGGCTCTTCACTTGGGCTTTGTAGATAACCTTGCTGCCATAGACGTCGGTGCTGATTTCCACCGGCTGACCAATGCGCATATGGGTCAATTGAGTCTCTTTGAAGTTCGCATCCACCCACACCTCATGCAACGGCACCACCGCCATCAGCGCGGCGCCCGGCTGCACCCGCTGACCGACCTGCACGGTGCGCTTGGCGACATAGCCGGTAACCGGCGCGACCAAGGTGGTGCGTACATCATTGAGATAGGCAGCGCGCAACTGCGCGGCAGCGGCCTGCACGTCTGGATGCGAGGCAACCACGGTGTCATCGACCAGTACCTTGTTGGTCTGGTACTGCTGTTGCGATGCAATCATCGCGCTCTCGGCCGAGGTCAGCGCGTCGCTGGCGTGCGACAGCTCTTCGGCGGAAATCGCACCCGACTTGGCCAGGTTGCGACGACGCTCGAAATCGGCGCGTGCCTTGTCCACCGCCACCTTGCGCGCAGCGACATCGGCCTGTGCACCGGATACGTTGCTATACAAGCCACGCACCTTACGCACGGTATTGGCCAGATTGGCCTTGGCCTGCGCCAAGGCGACATCGGCATCGGCCTGATCGAGCTTGATCAAGACATCGCCCTCATGCACCAGGTCGCCGTCATCGGCGCCGATGCTCACCACGGTGCCGGCAATCTGCGGGGTGATTTGCACGACGTTGCCGTTGACGTAGGCATCGTCGGTACCTTCGTACCAGCGGCCCTCGAGGAAGTACCACAGTGCCCAGGCAATGATGCCGAGCACGAGCACCGCCAGCAGCAGGCGCAACATCAAGCCGCGGCGGTTTTTAGGTGGCTGGACGACCGTGTTGTCGGCCGCGAGTGGGGTTTGGCTAGACATGGGATCAGCCTCAGGAACGGGGGGAGTTGGAATGATTGGCGAGGTCAGCGTCATCGGCCTGCGGACGGAAACCGCCGCCGAGCGCCTGGATCAGCTGCACCGAAAGATCGACTTGCTGCGATTGCAAGGCAGCCATGCGCTGGTCGGCCATCAGCAGTTGCTGACGCACGCTAAGCGCTTCGAGATAACTGCCGATGCCGGACTGGTAACGCTGCTGCGACAGCTGCCACGCCTGCGAAGCGGCATCCAGCGCGCGCTGTTCGGCCGCGATCTGTTCTTGCAGCGAACGCAGCGCCGACAAATGATCGGCCACTTCGTTGATCGCGCCGATCATGATCTGGTTGTATTGCGCGACGGCAAGATCGTAGTCGGCGTCCTTGCTGGCGAGGTTGGAGCGCAGGCGGCCACCGTCGAAGATCGGCAGGCTGACGGCCGGGCCACCTTCGTAGAAGCGCGCAGGCAGCTGGAAGATATTGCCGCCGCCCAGCCCGATCACCCCGGCCATGGCACTCAGGCTGAGGTTGGGCAAGAACTGTGTCTTGGCGGCCTTGATGTTCTTGCCGGCCGCTTCGACGCGCCAACGAGCAGCCACCAGATCGGCGCGATGGCCAAGCAATTCGACCGAAAGATCGGCCGGAACCGCCACCGCGGAAGGCTTGAGCACCTGCGGACGGCCGATATCCAGGCCACGATCCGGCCCCTTGCCCAGCAGCACGGACAAAGCCGAACGCGCGGCATCGATGGCGCGATCAGCCAATGCCAGCTGCTCTTCGGCGCTGGCGACTTCGGCGTCGCTCTGCTTGAGCTGCATTTGGTTGTCGATACCGGCATCGACGCGCTGGGTGGTCAGCTTGCGCGCGCTGTTGGCTCGCTCCAGCTCCGCCTTGGCGACATCTTGCTGGGCATAGGCATAACCGAGCTGCACGTAACCGCGGGCGACATTGCTGGAAATTTCGATCCGCGCCGCGCGCTGTTCGACATCGGCCGCACGGGCGGCGCCCAGGGCAGCTTGCCATGCCGCACGCTTGCCACCCCAGAGGTCGATATCCCACTTGAAGCTGGCATAGCCATATTTGGCTATGCCGTAATGACCGTTACCGATCGGCGGCAAGGTGGTCGGCAGGCGCGCACCCGCCACGCTGGCGCCGGCATTCACGCTGGGACCGCGTGCCGCATCGGCAATGCCGACCTCGGCCTGTGCCTGACGCGCGCGCGCATCGGCCAGCGCCAGGTTCGGGTTATCCTGCAGGGCTTCGCTGATCAAGCTGTCGAGCTGTGCATCGCCCAGGCCGGTCCACCAGTCTTGTGCCGGCCACTGTGCCGGCGATACATCGAATTTGGCCAGGCTGCGCTCGCTCTTCAGCGAGGCGGAGTCCATCGGCGTGCCGTCAGGATGCAAACCGCCGCTGCTGGCGCATCCCGCCAACGCGAGAGTCAGACCGACAGCCGCCGCAAGTAGGTGCAGACGCATGGGTATATGTCCGGAAAGTGTTGTATGTGACGAGTGATAGAAAACGCAGGTTTCAGGCTTTGTCGCGAAGCGCATTCAAGACACGCTCCAGATAGTCGTGCAGGTGGTCTCGCTCGGCGTCGCTCAGCGAACGCTGGGCGGCTTCCAGCACCCGGGCATTGCAGTCGGTCATTTGCAGCCATAGCGCCGTGCCCGCCTCGGTTAACTCGATCCGCAATGCGCGCCGATCTTGTTCGTGCGGCCGGCGGCGCAAATAACCCTTGCGTTCGAGCTGATCGAGCTGGCGGGTCATCGCGCCGCCATCCAGCTCCACCGAACGCGCCAGCTCACTGGCTGACATCGGACCCAGCCGGGCCAGCCGCTTGAGAATGAGGAACTGCGTAAAGCGCAGATCCACCCCCGTGGCCAGCAACTCGGCCTCCATGGTTCGAACCAGCTCACTGCGCACCAGACCTAGCAACACACCCAGATTCTCTTTGACAGGCTCAAACGGGGTGGAATCCTTTTTCATGATGCGCATACTATTGCCTTGCAGATATTTGTCAAGGCAAATATATGCAAGACACTATCTTCTTTGTGAACTATTCAGCATGTCAGGCCGCCTCGCTTTGCTGTTGCCAGGCCTGCTGGCGGGCCAGCAACTCTTCGCGCACCAGGGCGCGTAGTGCCGGATCGCGTATGGCGAATAGCTCGAAGACTCCCAGCGCCTGCAAGGTGGGCAGCTGCGCCAGCATGCGTGGCTCTACCTGGCGCCGCAAAGCCTCCGGGGTGGCCGGATCCAGCATCAAGAGTGCGTTGACGACGAAACGGGTAAGCGCTTCGTTAGCGTCCATCGGAACGGACGGCGAGTCGGATGACGACATACCGATCTCCTTAAGTGTGTACATGGAGGACGTCCGGACTGGCTTCGCCGTGACATGGCGGCTGATGACGGACAGCGTGCGACACGGGGATGCGCACATAGCCCTAGCCTAGGCGGAATACCGTTTGGCCTGATAACGTTAGTCAGACAACTTATGTCTAGAACACGCCATTTGAGTCACCGGCCAGGGAGGGCCGGCTCTGTACAAACGACACGCATAAGCCGGTCAGCCGAGGCGATCAAGCACTGCCATGAACCATGCCGAAGAAATCTTTCAACTTGTCGAGCGCCTGGACGGCCCCGCGCTGATTGCCTACGTCGTCGACGATCAGGCCGATGGCACGCCGCTGCAAACCATGGAAACCGAATGGCATAGCCATGTACGCGGTCAGTTGTTCTATCTGGAACGTGGCTTGATCAGTGTCCGCACCGAGCATGGCTCACTGACCTTGCCACCGCTGCGGGTCGGCTGGATGCCTCCGGGCGAGATGCATACGGTACGGATTGCCGACGCCACCCGTGGCTGGGGGGTGCATGTCGCCCCATCGGCCGCCATAGGCTTGCCGCAGAGAACCTGCGTGCTCGGCGTCAGCGAACTGATGCGGGCGCTGGTGTTGCGCGCCAGCACATGGACACTGCAAGACAGTTTGAGCGACGAGCAAGAGCGCGTGCTAAGCGTGCTGATGGATGAGATCCGGCATGCACCGGTTGAGCCGCTGCACTTGAACATGCCTAGCGACCGCCGCCTGTTGCGGATTGCGCACGCCGTGCTCGATCGCCCCGACGATGCCCGCAACCTCGATGCATGGGCCGCCTGGGCGGGCTTGTCGGCGCGCACGGTCAGCCGTTTGTTTCGTAGTGAAACCGGCAGCAGTTTCGCGCAATGGCGGCAGCAGGCACGGTTGACCCGCGCCCTGGAGCGGCTGGCGGGCGGGGAGACGGTAAGCAGCGTGGCCGATGCACTGGGTTACGCCAGCATCAGCGCGTTCGTGGCGATGTTCCGGCGCAGCTTTGGCGAATCACCGGGACGCTACTTTGCGCAGCGCCCGGTGTGACGCCTCCCTCCTAGACAAGGGAGGCGCCTCGGTTAACCCCTACGGCTGTGGCTTCAACCAGGTATTGAACAGCTCGTCGATACGGCGATATTCGTCGTACCACGAATCGGGATGGACAAAACTGTGCCGCTCCATCGGGTAAAGTGAGATCCAGAAATTCTTCTTGTGCAGCTCGATAAGGCGCTGATACAGGCGAATCGAATCTTCCGCCAACACGTTGTCATCGATCAGGCCGTGCTGGATCAATAACGGATCTTGCAGCTTGTCGGCATATTCGATCGGCGAGCTCGCCGCATACGCCTCGGGGTCGAGCTGCGGATCGTTGAGGATGTTCGAGGTGTATTCGTGGTTGTAAAGCCGCCAGTCACTGACCGGACGCAGGGCCGAGCCGGCGGCGAATTCGCCGGGTGCGCGCAGCAGGGCCATCTCGGTCATGAAGCCACCGTAGCTGCCGCCATAAATGCCCACGCGCTTGGCATCGACCCCTTGCTGTTTGACCAGCCACGCCTTGCCGTCGAGCAAATCGTCCAGCTCCGGGTGGCCCATCTGCCGATAAATCGCTGTGCGCCAATCGCGGCCATAGCCTTCCGAGGCGCGGTAATCCAGGTCCAGCACGACGTAACCCTGCTGCACCAGCAGGTTATGGAACATCTGCTCGCGGAAGTAGTTGGACCACGACAGCGTGACGTTTTGCAGATAGCCCGCGCCATGCACGAAGATCACCGCAGGCCGACCGGCGGCGGCAGCCTTGTCGGCCGGGCCGTAATACTTCGCCCAAACCGTGCCGGCGCCGTGCGTGGACGGCACGCCGACGATCCGCGGCGCAATCCACGAACGCGCGGTGAAGGCCGGTTTCATGGTGTTGGTCAGCTCATGCGGCGCCCCGCCGGCGGCATCCTGCACCGCCAGCTGCGGCAGCATGTAAGGCGACGAGTGCAGCACGGCGAGCTGCCGGTCATTGGGCGACAAGGCAAAGTCATCCATGCCCTGGTACTGCGTCACCCGGCTCGATTCACCGCCATGAGCAGCCACACGATAAACATCGTAGCTGTAGGGCGCGACCTGATTGCTGCGGAAATAAAACCACTGTCCGTCATCGGTCAGCTGCGGATGGCTGACCTCGAACTTGCCCGTGGTCAGCGCCTTGGCCTTGCCATCCAGCGGCTTACTGTAGAGCTGCGAGAAACCGGTCTCTTCGCTCATGTACCACAGCGTGCGATTGTCCTTGAGCCAACCGAAATCGTTGAAGTTCCAGTTGATCCAGGCGTCGTCATGCAGGCGGTGCTGGTTGAGCAAAGTGTGTTTGTCGACATCGACGCTGGCGATCCAGCGGTCTTTGTTGTCGATGGCACGCAATTGCACCGCCACGTTCTGACCGTCATCGCTCCATACGATGCCACCGCCACCACCATCGTCCGCCGCTGAAATGATTCTTACACCACGGACCTCTGGCGCCTTCAACGCTTTCGCCTGATCCTGCTTGCCGGCTTTTTCCAGGGTGGCGATGGCCTTGTTGCGTAGATCCTTGAGTGGGTCATCCTTGATGCCGGGCAGGCCTTCGATGGCCAGCGGATAGCTTTTGCGATTCAGCAGATCGAGCAACAACAGCGCCTGCGGCGCGGGATCTTTGCGGCCCACGTAGACGCGCGTTTCCCGCTGCTCGGCATAGCCACTGTCGGTGACGAAATGCGTGACTTGCGGCGCCTTGCCTTCGGCATAGTCCTTGGGCTGGGTCACTACCAGCATCCAGCGGCCATCCGGGGACAGCTCGGTATCGACTGCATCGATCTTGTCGCCAAGCCAGATCGGCTTCGGCGCGCGGCTGGGATCGGCGGCGGCAAGCGCATCGTCGTTCTCGCGCAGGCCGTCTTTGTCGGCTTTCAGCTGGCGCAGTGTCTTGAACAACTTCAGTTGCTCGTTACCCAACGCGTCCGGCTGCTTGGCCTGCGGATCATCAGCGAACTTCAGCACCGCAGCGGGCGCCGTCACGCCGGCGGCGATATCGTAGCGATACCACGTATTGCCTTGGCGAAATTGCAGCATGCGACCGTCGCTGGAAAAGCTCGGTGCGGATTCCGCCTCGGGCGTGCGCGTGACCTGCACACGACGGCCGCTGGCCAGCTCAACCAGGAATACATCGCCGTGGCGCAAGAAGGTGGCATATCGATGCGCGCGATCGAAAGTCACCGGGCCATCGGCCTGCGCTTGCGCGGCGGCATCGAGCTTCACGCTCTGCCCGCTCGCCGGATCGACCCGATACAGATCGCGCACCTTGCTGCCATCGCGCTTCAATGTGTAATACAGGCTCTTGCCGTCCACACTCCAATAGGGCGCCGTGACCGCCGCACCGATCCAGTCCGGGTTCGCCATGACGGTTTCCAGATCAAGACTGGGCGTGACAGCTGACTGCGCTGCCGCCGGTACGGTGGCGAGCGCAACGAGGCCGGCTACAAACATTCGGCGCATGGGGTACTCCGCGATCCAAAACCATGCAGGATAGCCAACAGCGCAGGCACCGCAAACGCCAAGTGTCCCGTTTCCCCGGAACCGGCTTCCGGTTAGGCTTCCCGGCTATCTGCCTTACGCGCAAGAGCCGATGGGCCTCCGTCGATGACGCGGTGAGTTGCCGCCGGACCAGCGGCCGCTGCGCTCATCGCCTCTTGCGCCTCTACCTCAGCGAGCCCGCATGACCCTGCCTACTGTTCAACACGAAACCGCCGCCAAGCCGCTGTATAGCGTGATCTGGCTGCATGGCCTGGGTGCCGATGGCCATGACTTCGCGCCCATCGTGCCAGAGCTGGTCGCCACCGATTGGCCGGCGCTGCGCTTTGTCTTTCCCCCTGCGCCGGTGCGCCCGGTAACCGTCAATGGCGGCATGCCGATGCGTGCCTGGTACGACATTGCCGGGGTCGACCTGGTGTCGCGCCAGGACGAGCCCGGCATTCGCGGCTCGATCGAGGCGGTGGAAGCCTTGATTGCGCAAGAACACGAGCGCGGAGTGCCGAGCGAACGTATCCTGCTCGCCGGCTTTTCGCAGGGCGGCGCGATTGCTCTCGCTGCCGGCTTGCGCCATGCCCAGCCTTTGGCTGGTGTGATTGCGCTGTCTACCTATTTGCCGCTGCACGAACTGTTTGCCGCCGAACGCAGTTCGGCGAACGCGAAAACGCCTATTTTCTGGGGCCACGGCACCGGCGATCCGATCGTTCCGTTAACCCGTGGGCTAGCCTCGCGCGAGCTGCTGCAGTCACTGGGATATGACGTGGCCTGGCATACCTATCCGATGCCGCATTCGGTCAATGCCGAAGAAATCACCGATCTGCGCCACTGGATGAGCCAGCGCTTTCGCGGCTGAGTGAGCAAAGCCCCGGCGGGACAGGCCGCCCTGCACTCACGTGCGGGGTGGGCCGCGCAAAGGCAGGCCGATAGTGCGCCTTGCTCCCCAGTCACAGTGGCTCGCTCTTGGTCATACTGTCGTCCATGCGCGATTCCACCCTTCGCCGGTCGCCGATCGAACCCAGCCCGCTGCCCGACTTTTGCAGTCTGCCGGTGCTATTCGCCTTGCTCGTCATTGGCGCATTGACCGCCACCGTAGTCTGGCTCGCCGCTGACAACGGCCGTGGCTGGCGCGGTTACTGCGTGTGCATGCTGTTCGTCGATTGGCTGATGCTGGTGATCGGGGTGCTGTTGTGCAAACTGCGCCCCTGGCTGCAACGCCTGCCCGGTCATCTGCCTTATATCGGCGCCTGGTTGCTGATCATGCTGCTCGCTACCTTTGCCAGCATGTTGGCGCACTGGCTCAATGAATCGCTGATGCTTGAACTGATGCACATCGATACCGCGGCCTTTGTACGCAACAGCATGTTGATCGCTGCGCTGCTCAGCGCGGCGGTGCTGCGCTACTTCTATGTGCTGGCGCAATGGCAGACCCGTCTTGAGGCGGTGGCGCGGGCGCAGGTCGATGCGTTGCAAGCGCGAATCCGTCCGCACTTCTTGTTCAACAGCATGAATACCGTGGCGGCGCTGATCCGACTCGACCCTGACGCTGCCGAACGCACCATCGAAGATTTATCCGAGCTGTTCCGCGCTGCCCTCGGCCAGCACGATACGCGCGATGGCACCTTGGGCGAAGAACTGGCCTTGATCGAGCGCTATCTGGCGATCGAGCAACTGCGCTTAGGCGAGCGCCTGCATGTGCGTCGCGAGCTCGATACCTTGCCAGCGGCCTTTTCATTGCCGCGCCTGCTGCTGCAGCCACTGGTAGAGAATGCCGTACGCCATGGCATTCAGCCGTTGCGCCAAGGCGGTGAGGTGATTCTGCGCGGCTATCGCGAAGGCCGTAGTCTCATCATCGAAATCGATAACCCCTTACCCTCGATACCGGGTGAGCGCGGTCATGGCCATGGCCTGGACAATGTGCGCCAGCGCGTTGCCTATCGCTACGGTCCACGTGCGCAAGTGCAAGCCGGACCGAGCCACGACCGTTTCATCGTGCGTCTGCAACTACCGGAAGAAGCCTGATGTCCGCACTTAATACGCAGGCCCTGATATGCGTGTCTTAATCGTCGACGACGAGCCGCTGGCACGGGCGCGATTGGCGGCGCTGCTGGGCGAATGCGACGACATCACCATCGCCGGCAGCATCGGCGATAGCGAGGCTGCGCTGACCTCCATCAGCGAACTGCAACCCGACCTGCTGCTGCTCGACATCAACATGCCTGGCATTGATGGCATTGCACTGGCTCGGCGGCTTGCCGGTCAATCGCGTCCGCAGATCGTGTTTTGCACCGCCTACGAGAACTACGCCGTGCATGCCTTCGACCTCGGCGCCATCGACTACCTGCTCAAACCGGTGCGAATGGAGCGCCTGCGCGAAGCCCTGCAACGTGCGAAGCAGCGCCTGACCAGCGCACCACGCGAACACATCCGTTATCTGGGCGGCCGCCAGCGCGGCGAGCAAGTACGCATTGCCCTCGACGAAGTGATTTACCTGCTCGCCGAAGAAAAATACGTCGTCGTGCAACACCGCGGTGGCCAGTTGCTGCTGGAAGAATCCCTGCGCCAGCTCGAAGAAGCCTACTCCGAGCAACTGATCCGCCTGCACCGCAACTGCCTGGTGCCTCCGCAGCGCCTGCTCGGCTTGAAAACCCTTAGCGACGGCCGCGTGCTCGCCCGCCTTGGCGGCACCGAACTCACCCCCGAGGTCAGCCGACGCAACCTGCCTGCCTTGCGCAAGCTTCTTCGAATCGGCTAACCGCCGCCTGCTGCGACAACGCGTATCGATGGCCTGCACTGCGCAAGCCCAGCGTTTACGCGACAATGGCGCACTTTTGACCCGCCATACGCCGGCCATACGCGGCGCCGTTAACGAGACCCTCCGATGACTTCACCCATCTTGCGCATCGCCACTCGCAAAAGCGCGCTTGCGCTATGGCAGGCCGAGCATGTCGCTGCTGCTTTGCGTGCGGCGCATCCGGGCTTAATCGTGGATCTGGTGCCGATGTCCACGCGTGGCGATGAGATTCTCGACCAGCCCTTGGCGACGATTGGCGGCAAGGGGCTGTTCCTGAAAGAGCTTGAGGTGGCGATGCTGGAAGGGCGCGCCGACCTCGCCGTGCATTCGCTCAAAGACGTACCCGCGGTGTTGGAACCTGGCTTTGCGCTGCCGGCGATTTTGCCGCGCGCGGATGCCGCCGATGCCTTTGTCAGCAATCAATACGCCAACTTGGCAGCCCTGCCGCACGGTGCGCGCGTGGGTACGTCATCGCTGCGCCGGCAGGCGCAACTGCGGGCGCTGCGACCGGATCTGGTTTTGCTCGATCTGCGCGGCAATGTCGGCACGCGCTTGGCCAAACTCGATGCCGGGCAGTACGACGCTATCGTGCTCGCCTGCGCCGGCCTGGAGCGCCTGGGGCTGGCTACGCGGATCCGCAGCCGACTGGCCGCGCCAGATTGGCTACCCGCACCTGGCCAGGCGGCGATTGCCATCGAAGCACGCGAAGACCAACCCGCCATACTGGCCTTGCTCGCCGCCCTGGATGACAGCGAAACCCGCTTAGCGGTCAGCGCTGAGCGCGCCATGAATCAGGCCTTGGGCGGCAGCTGCACGGTCTCCGTCGGCGCCTGGTGCGTGGTCACCGAACACGGCCTGCATCTACGCGGCGTGGTCGGCGATGCCGCCAGCGGCCAACTCATCCATGCCGAGGCCAGCAACGCCAGCGACCAGGCCAGCGCCTTGGGTCAGCAGGTAGCGAATGCATTGTTTGAGCGAGGCGCCGCTGCGCTGTTGGGCTAACGGGAACGGGGAACGGGGAACGGGGAACGGGGAACGGGGAACGGGGAACGGGGAAGAGCGTAAAAAGCAGCAGCCCAAAAGCAAACGCAGAATCAAAAAAGATCGAAAAAGAACGCGGCACTACCAGCGCCACTCGACCTTCATGTTCCCCGTTCCCTGCTTTTAATTAAAAGTTGTACACCAGGTTGGTCGTCGTCAGGGTGTCGGTCTTCTTGGTCCCCGGCTGTACGTTGCTGTTGTAACGCAGCTGATAGCCAAGCTTCAGCGCCATTTTCTTGGTCATGCTGACCGATAGGCCAATGTCATTCTGGTAATACTTGTTCTTCGAACCCGCTTCCATCAGGAAGGTATCCTCGAACGTGGTGTTGTCGGTGAGGCGATACTTGTAGTTGATCAGTCCGCGCGCCACGCCTTCGCTTTGCGTCTCTTGGTGAATCTTGGTGCTGACGTTATTGATCGTTACCGTGGCATCGGCCGGACGATAGCGCTTGAAACCGGGACCGATTTCGAATGACAGCTCGGAGCGGTCGGTTTTCAACGCGATGAAACCGTAGCCGACCGAGACAATGCCCTGCCACCGATTGGCGCCGAAGTCGTCGTGCTCATAACGTACCGCGCCGACGATGTAGCTGCGCGGATCCAGTTTGTAGCCCACCGAGGCGCCGGTGTCATAGCGATTGGCGGTGGTGCTGAATTGACTGATGGTCGCGCCGGAGCTGTCGACCACTTTGACTTCGCCTTTGGAGCGCATGCCGTTGAGGAAGAAATTGTTCTTCCACAGCTCGTTCTCCTGACTCAAGCCCAGCTTGGCGTTGATATTGTCGGTGCGCGAGTTGCCGCGCGCTGCAGCAAAGCCGAACTCGCCTGAACCGCTCCAGCCACCGTTGTTCGCGTTAGCGCTGCCTTGGGCGGCGGCATCATCGGCCTGTGCGCCGGTACTGGCGAATGCATGAATGGGAGGCGCCATGATCCGGTCTTATCCGGGCAATTTGAAGACCTAAATCGTGACAATAAAGGTTAAGTTGCCTTAAATGACCGAAAAAGCAGCGTACGTCGTAGCCCTGATCAGGGCGAGGCTATGCCACTACGACGCTGCTGCAGACTCTTGCCCAGGCTGCAACTGAGGGCGGCCGAGGCGGCCAATGGAACGGTCCCGCCATACAGGTAGCTCCACAGCAAGGCCAGGCACGGCCATCCATAGACCAGCAGCACGATGAACCAGCGCGCATACGGCCAGCGTACGGCCAGCTCACGATGGGCTGCTGACGATTGGCGCAGCATGCCTTCGAGCAAGGCCAAAAGCGCCGCCAGCACCAGCAGGCCCATGGCCCAGGACTCGGGGCTGATCTGGTTCGTGTCACCGGCTTGAGCCACGACGCAAAGCCAAAGCCAGAGCCCGCCGGCATAACACGCGGAAGCCACATGACTGCATAGCCACGATGCGCGCGGCGAGCCTGGATAATGTTGGTGTCCTGCATCGTTTGCGGTAGCGACCAGGCTGACCAGACTGCACACGACCAGCGCCCCGCCAGCCAGGCGGGTAGCCCAGAAATCGTTGCTGCCGCGGACCAACCCAGCCAGCGCCAACATGGGTAGAAAGGCACTGAAGGCGAGCATCGCCTTGCGGGTGGGCCAGCCGTCACGGCCTAGCTGCCAGCCATGCCAGTCCGGCAGGATCGGCAAGCGCAGGCAGGCCACTAGTAACCCTGCGCTGATGAAGCCGCAGCCCAGCGTCAGCGGCACCAAGGCCTGGCCCCGCCCTTCGCTGTAAATGCCCAGCCCCAGCAACAAACCCAGCAAGATCCAGATGCCATAACCGCTGACTGCCATCACCTCAAGCAGATCGGCGCCGTACCAGCGCAATCGCCAACCGCTGACCGCGGATGGACGGGAGGCCGCGGCGACTGCTTGAATCTTTCGGCTCTGCTCCATGGACTGCGCACTATGTCTTGGGGATGAGACGGTTTCAGCCTGCATGTGACCTTGCGGACTTGCGACTGCCATAAGCCATGCCCATGCTACGGATGGCTCCACACAGAACTTACCCCATGGATCGTTACGAGCGCAGTCTCACCCTGCACCGATTGTTGAAGTCGGCCCACTACCCGGTGCCGCTGCCACGCCTGATGGACGAATTGGAGTGTTCGCGCGCGACGCTATATCGCGATGTCGGTTTCTTGCGGGACGCCCTGGGCGCCCCGATCGAAAGTGCCGGTGGCGAACATGCGGCATTCCGCTATGAACAGAGCGAGGCCGAACGCTTTGAGCTGCCCGGTCTGTGGCTGACCTCAGATGAACTGGCCGCCTTGCTCGCCTTGAACGAGTTGATCGGCCGCTCCGGCCCAGGCGTACTGGCCGGCGCACTGGCCCCCTTCAAGGCGCGTATTGAACACCTGCTTTCGGACCAGGGCAGCGGCAAGGCGCTACCGATCGAACGCATCCGGGTCATTGCCTGGGGTGAACGTAAACTCGACCAGCAAGTGTTCCGCATTGTTGCCGGCGCCGTGCTGGAACGAAAACAGCTGCGCTTCCGCTACCGTGCCCGCACCACCAACGCCGATAGCTGGCGCACCGTGTCGCCGCAGCGGCTGACCCATTATCGCGACAACTGGTACCTCGACGTATGGGACCACCACCGCGAAGCGCTGCGCAGCTTCGCGGTGGACCGTATTGCCGAGCCACAGGCCCTGGATACGCTGGCCATCGACGTGGCCGAGGACAACCTCAACGACATGCTCGCGTCGAGCTACGGCATTTTTGCCGGCAAGCCGAAGGCCTGGGCCACGATCCGTTTCTCGGAACACGCCGCACGCTGGGTCGCCGATGAGCACTGGCATTCGCAACAGAAGGGCGAATGGCTGAGCGATGGCCGCTACGAGCTGAAATTGCCTTATTCCAATTCCAAAGAGCTGCTGATGGACGTACTCAAATACGGTCCGGACGCGGAAATCGTCGCGCCGCTGTCGTTGCGCGAAGAGATGAAGATCCTGCTGCAACTGGCGTTGACCGGATACCAGCAGGCGCCGCGGTAATTCGTACCGCACTCTGAGCATCGCTGTAGCTCCCCTGCCCTTCACCATCGGCAGGGGAGCATGTGCGGGTGCGATTTACCCGCGCTCACGGTGCGGATCGCACGCCGGCCGATGGATCCGCAGAGACTCTGGCGACCATACGCGGTGGCCCTGACTTGCAATCCAGGGCGACTGCGCAGAGGCTGGTCCGCTTTCAATGCCAATGATTTGCGTCATGAGCACAAACCTCACGCCCGCCCCCAGCCTCTCTACTCCACGCAAACCCACGGTCTCACTGGCACTGGGTGCCGGCGCGGCGCGCGGGTTGGCGCATATCGGCGCGATCGAGGAAATCGAAGCGCAGGGTTACCAGATTGCCGCGATTGCCGGCACGTCGATGGGCGCGCTGATCGGCGGTGTGTATGCCATGGGTAAGCTGAGCCTGTATCGGGATTGGGTTTCGTCACTGGCGAAAATGGATGTGTTGCGGCTGGTCGACTGGACGTTTTCCGGCGGCGGCCTGATCAAGGGCGAGCGGATTATCGACACGCTGCGCCAGCTCATCGGCGATACCAGCATTGAAGACCTGCCCATCGCGTTTACCGCGGTGGCCACCGATATCGACCGTGAGCGTGAGGTCTGGCTGACGCGCGGCTCGCTGTTCGATGCCATTCGTGCGTCGATTGCCATCCCTACCGTATTCCGGCCGCATATCATCAACGGCCGCCGACTAGTCGATGGCGCCCTGCTCAACCCCGTGCCGGTCACGCCCTTGATGCGCGAGCCCGCCGATTATTTGCTGGCGATCAGCGTCGATGGCCCGGCCCAAGCCGCCGTAGCCCCGGCACCTGTCAACGTCGACAACGCGGCTGATCCTGGCAGCTACCGGCATCGCATCAGTGAATTCGTCGGCCGGCTGTTGCCGCAAAGCGAACCCAAACCGCGCGAGCCCGGGGTGCTGGAACTACTGAATCAGTCGATGGATCTGATGCAAGCCAACTTGTCGCGCATGCGCCTGGTGGCTTATGAGCCCGACCTGCTGATTCAATTGCCGCGCAATGCCTCTACGGCGTACGAGTTTTATCGGGCACGCGAGTTGATCGAGCTTGGCCGCCAACAGACCCGGCACATGCTGGCCAACTGGCAGCCCACCCACCGCTTCAACTCGGACCAGGCGCCTTGAGCCAGGCCTCCAGGTAGGCCTTTAGCACCAAGGCGTGGCTATGCTCCTCATCGCGAGCGGCATAGAGCAAGGTGACCCGATGACGAGCGGCACGCTCGGCCAATGGCCGCCAACGATCGGCAATGGCATCGAGCTCAGCGGCGTAGCAATGGCGAAAACCCTCCCACAGCGAGGGGTCATGTCCAAACCATCGCCTTAGCGCGGTTGACGGAGCCAGGTCCTTGGCCCAGATGTCCAGTGCGGCATCTTCTTTTTTCAGGCCGCGCGGCCATAACCGATCGACTAAAACCCGATAACCGTCGGCTTTTGCGGCCGGCTCGTAGATCCGTTTGATAACGATGCTCATGGCAAACCGTCCCAGCTTGGCGACGAACGCCCAGCATACGCCGGAACGGGGAACGGGGAACGGGGAACGGGGAACGGGGAACGGGGAACGGGGAACGGGGAACGGGGAACGGGGAACGGGGAACGGGGAACGGGGAACGGGGAACGGGGAACGGGGAACGGGGAACGGGGAAAAGCCTAAAAAGCAGGAGCCCAAAGGCAAGGGCTAAAACAAAGAAAAATAAGAAAAGATCGAAAAGCACGCTGCGCCGCAATCACCACACGAACTTCACGTTCCCTATTCCCCATTCCCGCTCTACCCAAACCCTCAGAGCTCCTCTACCTGAGTCACCTTGCCGCGCCGCATCAGCCAGGCCACGCCGCGCAAATCAGCCAGGCCCACCCACAGGCGGTCGAGCATGCCGTACTTGGACGTGCCGGCGGTACGCGGGCGATGGCCTACGGGCACGCTTTCGCTGATAAAGCCGGCGCGTTTCACCAACGCCGGCAGGTAACGGTGCATGTGATCGAAATAGGGCAGGCGCAGAAAGACTTCGCGCTCGAACAACTTCAGACCGCAGCCGGTGTCGGGCGTGGCATCCCGCAGCATGCGCGAACGCACCGCATTGGCAATTTTCGATGAGATGCGCTTGTTGAAACTGTCACGGCGCGTGGTGCGCCAGCCGGCGAACAAGCGGACGTTGGCCGCGGCGGTTTCGCGTGCTGACAGCAATTTAGGGATATCGGCCGGATCGTTCTGGCCGTCGCCATCGAGGGTGGCGATCCACGGCGACTTGGCGGCGCGCACGCCGTTCCACACCGCGGTACTTTGGCCGCTGCGAGTAAGGTGGCGCACGATACGCAATTCGGGGTACTTGGCCTTTTCAGCAGCCAGTACCGCCACGCTGTCGTCGCTGGAGTCGTCATCCACGTAAACGATCTCGAAAGCAATCTTGCCGCGCAGCGCGGCAGCGATTTCGGCGAGTAGCGGCGGAATGTTGTCGCGCTCGTTGAACACCGGCACGACGACGGACAGTTGCGACATGGAGGCAGCCTTTCTGCAAAAACGGAAGCGCCTTAAAGCGCAAGGCGACGCATTTTAGTGCGTGTGGATGAACGGTGTCAGGCATTCCATGCCGGTAAGCGACTTTAGCCGCCCATGCCGAGTCCGCTGAAGCGCAACGACACCCCGGCGCGGACGGATGAGCCCAGGCCGCGCCTCGGCGACGCAGGCCACTGGCTTTAGCGGATCTTGCCCAGAATGCCTTCCAGCTCATCACTACTGTGGTAATGAATGACCAGTTTGCCGCGGCCGCCGCGGCCGTGCGCCAACTCGACTCGCGTGGCGAAGCGCTCGGCCAGCTCACGCTCCAGATCGGCGATATTCGGATCGCGTGATGGCGTGCCCTTGGCCTTACCCTTCGGCACGGTTTGCGCGCGACGGGCCGCTTCCTCCAGTTCGCGCACGCTCCAGCCGTTGCGTGCGGCTTCCAGCGCCAGGCGTTCGGCGTCCCGCTCGGGCAGGGTCAGCAGGCAGCGGGCGTGGCCCATTTCCAGCTTGCCTTCGTCGAGCAGTTTTTTGATCGACACGGGCAGTTCGGTCAGCCGCAGCAAGTTCGATACCGCCGCGCGCGACCGGCCGACGGCGTCGGCCGCTTGCTGATGGGTAAGGTCGAAATCGTCGATCAGGCGCTTGAGCGCATCGGCTTCCTCGAGTGGCGTGAGGTCTTGCCGCTGGATGTTCTCGATCAAGGCCATGGCCGGCACAGCCACTTCCGGCACGTCCTTGACCAGTGCCGGCAGCTCGCTCAGCTGCGCACGCTGGGCCGCGCGCCAACGGCGTTCGCCGGCAATCAGCTCGTAACTGTTCTTGCCGATGGCGCGGACCACCACCGGCTGAATCAGACCTTGAGCCTTGATCGACGCGGCTAATTCATCCAGCGCTTCATCGTTCCAATGACGGCGCGGCTGATATTTGCCTGGCTGGATCTGCTGGATCGGCAGCATGCGCAGTTCGCCTTCCTGCTCGATGACTGAGGGCGTGCCTTCGCCGCCACCGCCAAGCAAGGCATCGAGCCCTCGGCCCAGTCCACGCTTTTTCGCTGCAGCTGCCATGCTTACTCCTGATGAATGTCGACGACGGCGTCGAGTATGGCCGGATCGAGCGCCGGGTCACTTTCGTCGTGCAGCGGCAAGGCGATCGCCCCGGCCGGCTGGGCGGTACCCGCGGCAGCGGCAAGATCACGCTCGCGCCGGATCATCTCGCCGGCCAAACCGATATAGGCAATCGCGCCGCGCGAACTGCGGTCGTACAAATGAATCGGCTGACCGTGGCTGGGTGCTTCAGCCAGACGGACATTGCGCGGAATGATCGAACGCAACACTTTGTCGCCGAAATGCTGGGTCAGCTGGGCAGAAACCTCGTTGCCCAGGTTGTTGCGCACGTCGTACATGGTGCGCAGCATGCCTTCGATTTCCAGCTGCGGGTTCAGGCGCAGGCGCACTGCCTTAATCGTTTCCAGCAAGCTGGACAGCCCCTCCAGCGCAAAGTATTCGCACTGCACCGGGATCAGTACGCCATCAGCCGCCGTCAACGCGTTGAGGGTAAGCAGATGCAGCGAAGGCGGGCAGTCGATCAAGATGGTGTGATAGCTGTCGCCAAGCTTGGCCAGCTGCTCTTTGAGCCGGCTTTCACGGGCAATCGCATCCATCAATTTCAATTCGGCCGCGGTCAGGTCACCGTTGCCGGGCAGCAAATCGTAAAGCGCCTCGGTCTTGACGATGACTTGCTCGATCGGCACTTCATCCAACAACACTTCACAGCCGTTCGGCTTGGCCGCACGCTTGTCCACGCCCGAAGCCATGGTCGCATTGCCCTGCGGGTCGAGATCGACCAGCAGCACCTTACGCTTCGCGGCGGCGAGTGCCGCGGCAAGGTTGACGGCCGTCGTGGTCTTGCCGACGCCGCCCTTTTGGTTGGCGACAGCGATGATGCGAGCCATGGTCTCGGGTGTACCGTGCGCGAGTGAAAAGGGGGCTAGATTACCATTCGGGCGTGCTCTTCAGGCGTGTACGCGGCCAAGCACTGCCAGATGCCGTTCTGCATCAAGCCCCGGCACCCTCAGCAGGTGCATGCTGCGCACGGCAAAACCCGCGGGAATACCAGGCAGCTCATCGTCCGGCTGCTTGCCTTTCATCGCCAGCCAGATGCCGTCCTGCGCCAGCAAATGGCCACCCCAGCGAAGCATGTCGGCAAAGCTGGCGAAGGCGCGCGCGGTGATGCAATCGAACCGGCCTTGCACATCCTCCACGCGCGACTGCACCGCGCGCACGCCGTCCAGCTTGAGGCTGCGGATGGCCTCACGCAGGAAGCGCACCTTCTTGCCATTTGAATCGACCAGCAGAATCTCCCGGCCGGGCGCGGCAATCGCCAGCGGAATGCCCGGCAATCCGGGACCGGTGCCCAGATCGGCCAGAGTGGCGCCCTGCACATACGGCAGAATGGCCAACGAATCTAGCAGGTGACGGGTAATCATCTCGGCCGGATCGCGCACCGCCGTAAGGTTGTAAGTCGCGTTCCAGCGCTGCAGCAGCGCTTGGTAATCGAGCAGCCGGCCCACTGCATCCGCAGGCAAATTCAGACCCAGCGCGGCAATACCCCGTTCCAATGATGCTTGCAGGTCAGCGCGGTTGCTCATGAATCATCCTGGTCGTGCGCGAAAGGGCGGCAGTATCCGTGCGCAAGGTTGATGACGCCAGCGCCACGGCAAAGAAAAACCCGCCGAAGCGGGTTTGAGTATCCCCTAACGCGAACGCTCTCAGGCGTTTGGCGCATGGACTTCGCTCAGGCGAAATCCAACTCAACGCGCGTCACCATCATGCCGCGCTCGCGCAATACTTTATTCATGGCCTGCTTCAGACGGGTGCCGAGATCGCGGCAATCGACATGACTGAGATCGGCGTGATCGGCTTCAGGCTCTTCGCGTAATGCAGCCAGTGCGCCGCCGCGGATCAATTGATCGGCTTGTTCGATGACCGCATCGGCGCGCTCGGGCTCAAGCACTTGCCAGTAAACCGTACCACGCAAGTCGTGCGCGTCGGCCATCGGCTCCTCAAAGCGCAACACCTGGCCGCCAAGATCAATGCGATGACCCACCCGGTCGAGCCATGGCAGTACCAGATGCGTCCCAGAAGGCAACAGGCGCTGTGGCTTGCCATGACGGTAAACGCTGTGCACCTGCCCGTCCGGCACCCGCTTCACGGCACCTGCTATCAAGGCGAGCAAGCTGAATACGAGGATAAGCGTGAGCAAGGTAGTCATGGCAGCTAAATCAGCAAGTTATGCGCTGTTCGTATAGGTTCTTAGGAGCTGCAGCTTACAGCCGTATGGTGCTGTTTATATTAATGTCAATTTAACGATGAACTGATGTTTTTTTACCATTCAGCTTACGACTTGATAACTGACCCCTCATCTGGCCTTACGTTTTGCGCTGGGCCCGCCGTCAATCAACAACATCGCCGCCAGCCAGCGCTTCTCAGCCAGACATTTATTGCATCGCAGCAAAGTCGTTGATTTTAAAAAGCTTTACAAAACTTGATGAAAACGATTACGTTCCGCGTCAAGTCGTACTCCAGCAACTCTCCGAGGCGGATAGCACATGGGCGTGACCATCAAGGACGTAGCGCGTGAAGCCAAGGTCTCGGTGGCTTCGGTGTCTCGCGCGCTTAACGGTCAGGCCGGCGTGACCGCGGAAACCTTGGGACGCATACGTGAGGTCGCCGCGCGATTGCGCTATGTGCCCGATAATGCCGCGCGCAGTTTGATCACCCGTCGCACCCACACCATTGGCGCGTTGCTGCCCGATCTGTTCGGGGAGTTTTTCTCCGAACTGATTCGCGGCATCGACCTGGCCGCGCGTGCCCGCGGCCTGCATTTGCTGGTGTCGAGTTCGCATGATGATGCCGATGAGGCCGCCGCCGCGTTGCGCGCCATGCAGGGCCGGGTCGATGGCTTGCTGGTGATGTCGCCGCATGCCGATGCAGATTTTCTGCGACAGAATCTCCCGCAAGGCCTGCCTACGGTATTGATGAATACCGTGCTCGATAGCGACGCTCATGCCGCCTTGTCGGTGGACAACTACGGCGGCGCCTGCCTGCTGGTTCGGCATTTGATCGAGCGTGGCTATCGGCAGGTCGCCTTTATTCAAGGACCGCCGAAGAACCGCGATGTCGCCGAGCGCGAACTGGCTTACCGCGAAACCCTGGCTGAGCACGCGCCTGGCCAGGCACCGATCGTGCTGCCCGGCGATTTCAACGAGATTTCCGGCTATCGCGCGGGTCAGCAATTGCTGGCGATGCAACCCCGACCCGACGCCGTGTTCGCCGCCAACGACATGATGGCCATCGGTTGCATCGCCGCCATTCGCGAAGCAGGTCTACGCATTCCTGAAGACATCGCGGTCGCCGGTTTCGATGATGTGCCGATGGCGCGCTACGTGACACCGGCGTTGACTACGGTGCGCGTGCGCATCGCCGAGCTGGGCAAGACCGCGCTGGAGCAACTGATCGTGCAGATCGAACACACCGATACACCGCCACGCGCGCATCAACGCGTGAAGGCTGAACTGGTGATACGCGCGTCAAGCGACAGTCAGTGGCAGGGCAACGATATGAGATTTGCAGCAACCCAAGACTGAGCCAGGTTGGCCAGGGGCGTTTCAACAAAAACATGGTTTCTGTGGCAAGCGTGGAATGGGGTTCCGCTCTTGGCAAACTCACGGAAGCCGACAACAGCGGCGCATGCGATTGCGCTCATCGATCCGTTGAGGGGAAGGTGGTAGGCCATGGCAAACAGACTCAGAGTATCCCGACAGATTTCGTTAGCCCTCACGGGCTTGATCACAATGGCGGCACTGGCACCCGGCATGGTTGCCGCACAAAACAGCAGCGCCACCGTACGTGGACACATCGATACCGCCCAGGGTCAAGCCGCGACGCAAGTAGTCGCCACCAATATCCGCACCGGCTTTATCAGTCAGGCTAGCGTGAATGCCAATGGCAACTACACGCTGGTCAGCCTGCCACCGGGCAGCTATCGCATCGAAGCCAAAGGCCAGGGCGTAAGTGCCAGCCGCGAAGTATCGGTACAGGTGGGGCAAGCGCTGACTCTCAATCTCGATGCCACCGCCGCGGCGTCCACTGCGTCCGCTCCAGCCAGCGCGACCAACCTGCAAAGCGTCACGGTAAGTGCCACCTCGTTGATCGAAACACGCACCTCCGAAGTGGCGACCAACATCACCCAGGCACAGATCAACACCTTGCCGCAGAACGAGCGCAACTTCCTCGACTTCGCCAAGCTGGTACCGGGCGTCACCGTGTCGCGCGACCCGACCTCCAAGGGCTTCTCGGCGGGCGGTCAATCAGCCGACAATGTAAACGTTTTCATCGATGGTGCCAGTCTTAAGAACAACGCACTCAGCGGCGGCATCGCCGGTCAGAATTCAAGCCGCGGCAATCCCTTCTCACAAGAAGCCGTGCAGGAATTCCGCGTGCTTACGCAGAACTACAAAGCCGAGTACGAACAGGCCGGCACCGCCATCATCACCGCCGTGACCAAGTCGGGTAGCAACGAATTCCATGGTTCGGTGTACGACTACTTTCAGAACAAGGCGATGATTTCGCAGGACTCGTTCGACAAGCAGGCGAAGATCAAAAAGCCAGACTACCAACGGCAACAACGCGGCTTTTCATTAGGCGGCCCGATTCTTAAAGATCAGCTGCAGTTCTTCGTCAACTACGAGGAGCGCAAGGACGTCAGCAACAACACGGTAAAGATCGTCGACCCTCGCTTCACCCAATACAACGGCACCTTCTCGGCACCGTTCAACGAAAAAACCTTTTTCGGCAAATTGAGCTGGCAGCCCAACCAGAACAATAATGTCGACTTGAGCCTGACCACGCGACGCGACAATGAAGTGATTGGCTTTGGCGATAAAGTTGCCTACAGCGGCCGCAGCAATCGAAAGAACCGTGTCGATGACTTGCTGCTGAAATGGCAAACGCGCGGCGACATCTGGACCAATGATTTGATGCTCGATGCAGGGCATGCCAAGTGGAACCCAAGCTCGGCGAATCCAGACATCGTGCAGCAAGTCTACGAGCTCAATGTGGCCACCCTGGGCGGTGCCAGCGGCTTGCAGAACAAAGGCCAGGATCAAACCACGATCCGTGACGACCTTACCTTCGCCGGGCTTTCCTGGCATGGCGATCACACCATCAAAGTCGGTGTGAAATACGCTGCCTATGGCATCACGCTGGAGCAGAACAACAACGCCGTACCGTCATACGTCTACCAAGAGGGCGCGAATTATCCTGGCGGCTTTGCGATCCCCTACAAAGCGCTCTACGCCCCGCTCAGTGCCAGTGCCAACTTGCACACCAATCAGCTCGGCGCCTATGTGCAGGACGACTGGGACGTCACCCAGCGTTTGCAGTTGAACCTCGGCCTGCGTTGGGATTACGAGACCAATGCACTGAACAAGGATTACGTCACGCCACAGGCGCAGTACGCCACGCTGCAATACTTCGGCCTGCAAAACAACATCAGTACCGGCAGTGAACGCAAAGCCTTCAAAGGAGCGATTCAACCGCGTCTTGGCTTTTCGCTGGATGTGAGCAAAGACGGCGATCAAAGCACTACCTTGTTCGGTGGTGCCGGCCGCTATTACGACCACACACCCTTCGACTGGATCAGCCAAGAAGCTCTACACGCGGCGGTGCCAAACTATTTGTTCCAGTTCAGCCCGCCCAATCCGGACGGCACGCCGTCCAAGCCCGGCACCATTGCCTGGAACCCCGCTTACCTGACCAAGGCCGGACTGAACGGCTTGCTCGCCTCAGGCACGCCCGGTTTCAGTACCGAGATCGACACCATCAACAACAAGACCAAGCCGCCCTATACCGACCAATTCAGCTTTGGCGTACGGCAAGTACTCGGCGACTGGACCGGCTCACTCACTTTGTCGCGCGTGCTGGGCTATCGCCAGTTCACCTGGCTGTGGGCCAACCGACTGGTCGTGCCGGGCTTCGTGCTTGAGCAGGCACCGGGCAGCCCATACGGCGTAGTGCTGAAAAATGGCTATAAGAAAACCCAGTCCAGCAGCGTGCTGATTAGTATCGACAAGCCTTACAGCAAGGCGTCCGGCTGGGGCATGGGGGTGGCTTACACCTATCAGAATGCACGCCAGCAGGGTCACGACAATTACTCGCTGGACTATGTCGACCCGGCCGGCTATCCGGGTGGTCACGTCGGCGAGAAACATCACTTGGTCGTCAACGGCATCGTCAGCGGCCCGTGGGATACCCGTCTCACCGGCATTCTTACCTACGGCTCAGGCACGCCGTTCGACGTATTCAAGAGCGCGCCCGCCTGCGACTACAACTGCAGTTACTACTACAACGGCGCCTATGGGCGTACGTATCTGAATCTGGATCTGTCCATCGCCAAAGAATTCCGTTTCGGCGAAAGCCAGGCGCTGGAGCTGCGTTTTGACGTCATGAATGTGTTCAATCGCGATGTCTATAACGCCTACGAAGGCAACTTCTACAATCCGAACTTCGGCAAGCCGACCGCCGCCGATCCTAACCTGACCCGTCGTTTCCAGATCGGCGCGCGCTACAGCTTCTGATCCTCGCGTGCTCCAGTGCCCTGATGTTTCCGGGGCGCTGGCATACATTGCAGCGGTCATGCACTTTTTGCTGAGCGAGCATATGAAATGCTCCAGCCATGCCGCGCGTTTCTTAGAGGCAACACCATGCAAGTAAAGCAACAAACCGTACTGTCCTGCATGCTCGCTGCGTTGCTGGCCTTGCTGATCCCGCCAAGCGCTCAGGCCGATCAGCCAACAACATCGGCCGCATGCAAGACCGCAACCTGCACGGTTCAAGTAACACCAGTCATCGATGCCCTGGAGCGGCATACCTTCGACTGGTTCTGGGCCAGCGGCAATCCGCAGAATGGCTTGATCCCTGATCACTACCCCTCGCAGTCGTTCGCCAGCATTGCCGCCGTGGGTTTCGGGCTGACCGCATATGGCGTTGGCGCGGAACGTGGCTACATCACCCGTGAGCAGGCGATCGAACGCACCTTGAGCACGCTGCGCTTTTTCCACGACGCCGCGCAAAACGACAGCGAGGACGACGCCACCGGCTTTCACGGCTTTTTCTACCACTTCCTCAACATGCAGAGCGGCAAGCGCGAAGCGCGCTGGGTCGAGCTATCCACGGTCGACACCACCTTGCTGCTCGGCGGTGTGTTGTTTGCGCAGTCGTACTACGACCGCGACACCACGCAAGAAAAACAGATACGCCAGCTTGCCGACGATATCTATCGCCGAGTGGAATGGACCTGGATACAACCCCGCGCACCCTTGATCAGCATGGGTTGGACACCGGGCGGCCATTTCATCGAGCACGACTGGAAAGGTTACGACGAGGGCATGCTGGTTTATATCCTCGCCCTGGGCTCACCCACGTATCCGATCCAGGATGGCGCATGGAAGGCCTGGAGCGCCAATTACCAGCGCCACTGGGGTGATTTCTACGGCCAGACCCATCTCGGCTTCGCACCGATGTTTGGCCATCAATACAGTCATGTCTGGGTGGATTTTCGCGGTATCCGCGATGCCTGGAGCCGCGAGCACAACCTCGATTACTTCGAGAACAGCCGCCGCGCCACCTATGCGCAACGCGCCTACGCCATTGCCAATCCCGCGGGCTGGGCCGGCTATGGCGAAAACGTATGGGGGCTCACCGCCAGCAACGGCCCCGGTGAAGCCGTCGCAGAAGTCGATGGCAAGCAGCGTAAGTTCTACGGCTACACCGCACGTGGTGCCGGTATCGACTACATCGCCGATGACGGCACTATCGTGCCGACGGCCGTCGCTGGCTCCATCGCGTTTGCGCCGGAAATCGTGATACCGGCACTAACCGAGATGAAGCGCCGCTACGGCAAGTACATTTATAACCAGTACGGCTTCGTCGACGCGTTCAACCCCAGTTTCCATGTCCAGATGCCCTTGCGCACCGGCAAGCTGGTACCCGAGCTTGGCTGGGTCGATACGGTGCATTTAGGCATCGACCAAGGGCCGATCCTGCTGATGAGCGAGAACTGGCGCAGCGATTTCGTCTGGCGCGTGATGAAAAAGAACCCCTACATCCGCAAAGGGCTGCAGCGTGCTGGCTTTACCGGCGGCTGGCTGGATCAAGCTGCGAAGCAGCCGTGAGCAAGCGTTTTCATCATGACGGCGAACAGGCACTGAGCGCGGGCAGAACGCCGATAAGCGCTTGCGCCGTGGCGCTATCCGTAGGGATGACCTTGCTGCTTATGGGCTGCTCACCGGCCACAGAAGGCTCACAAGAGCTCACCTTCTGGACCATCGGCCGCGAAGGTGAGGCGGTTGCCAAACTGATTCCGGATTTCGAACGCGAACATCCAGGTATTCACGTCAAACTGCAGCAGCTACCGCTCAGCGCGGCGCATCAAAAATTACTGACCGCCGTTGCAGGCAGCTCGACCCCCGACCTGGGTCAACTCGGCAATACCTGGATCCCGGAGCTGGCTGCGCTCGATGCATTGGAGCCTTTGCAGGCGCGCGTCGATCACTCCAGCATCGTGCGGCAGGCCGATTACTTTCCCAGTATCTGGGCCACCAACCTGATCGGTAACTCGCCGGATAAAGGCGTGCTTTACGGCGTGCCTTGGTATGTCGACACCAGGCTGTTGTTCTATCGCAACGATTTGCTGCGCCAGGCCGGCTTCGATCATCCGCCTCACGATTGGGTCGAGTGGCGACGCATGCTCGCCGCGCTGAGCTCGCCGCAACTCGGCCATTACGGCATCTTGCTGCCGACCAACGAGTTCGAGCCCTTGCTCGCCCTGGCGCTGCAGCAAGACGAACCGCTACTGCGCGATGGCAACCGTTACGGCAATTTCCGTAGTGCCGGTTTCAAGCGCGCACTGAGCTTCTATGTCGAAACGTTCAAACTGCGTCAGGCACCGATGATTACCAACGTCGAGGCTGGCAACCCCTGGACCGAGTTCGGCCGCGGCGTTTATGCGTTCCATCTGTCCGGGCCATGGAATATCGGCGAATTTCGCCAACGCCTGCCGCCAACCCAGCAAGCGGATTGGTCGACGGCGCCACTGCCGGGACCGGAAGGTCCGGGGGCCTCCAATGCCGGCGGCTCCAGCCTGGTGATCTTTCGCCACTCCGCGCATAAAGACATGGCCTGGCAACTGATCGAGTATTTGTCACAGCCGACGGTGCAGCAACGCTTCTACGGTCTGCTCGGCGATATGCCGCCGCGTCGCTCTTCATGGGAGGGCGGTGCCTTGCATGACGATCCCAAGGCGCGCGCAGTCCGCGACCAACTCGAACGGGTGAAGCCGACGCCGCCGATTCCCGAATGGGAGCGCATCGTGACCAACATGCAACTGGTCGCCGCACAAGCCGTCGCGGGGCAGCTGACCGTGGATCAAGCGGCTGCGGAGATCGATCGGCGTGTCGACCAGATGCTGGAGAAACGTCGCTGGATACTGGATCGGCAGGAGAAAACACGGTGACCGCTAATCGCACGGCGCTAGCAAACGGAGCCTATGCGTGAATACCCAGCGCGCTGCCTGGCTGTTCCTCGCCCCGGCGTTGATGGTGCTGGGTCTGTTTTTTCTGCTGCCGGTGTTCGCCGCGCTGCTGCTCAGCCTCACCGATTACGATCTCTACGCCTTGGCCGATGTTGGCAATTTGCGCTTCGTCGCCTTGGGCAATTACTGGGAGCTGCTGCACCGTCCATTGTTTTGGTCGGCGCTGGGCAACACCTTTTACTTCGTCGTCATCGGTGTACCGCTGTCGCTGATGGCGTCGCTAGGTGCCGCGCTATTGCTCCATTCACCGCTGGCGCGGATGAAACCGTTCTTTCGTACGGCGCTGTTCGCACCCGTGGTAACCACGGTGGTCGCGGTGGCGGTGATCTGGCGTTATCTGTTCAATACCAAGTACGGCCTGGTGAATTACGCCTTGGGCAGTATCGGCATCCATCCGGTGGACTGGCTGGGCGATCCGCACTGGGCCATGCCGACGATCATCTTGTTCGCGGTGTGGAAGAACTTTGGCTACAACATGATTATTTTCCTCGCCGGCTTGCAAGCCATTCCCGGCGACCTTTATGAAGCTGCCCGCATCGACGGAGCCTCGGCGCCGCGGCAGTTCTGGCATATCACCTTGCCGATGCTCAAACCCACCCTGAGCATGGTCGGCATCCTCACGGTCGCCGGCTATTTCCAACTGTTCGCCGAGCCTTATGTCATGACCGAGGGCGGGCCACTGCAAAGCACGGTCAGTGTGCTGTACCTGATGTACGAGGAGGGCTTTAAGTGGTGGAACCTGGGATCGGCATCGGCGGTGGCCTTCTTGCTGTTCGTCATCATGTTTGCGGTGACGGCGACCATGTTTCGGCTCTCACGGCGTGGAGATGAGGCATGAACGCGCGGCTGGCGAAAGCCATGATCAACGGCTTGCTGATCGGTGTGGCCATCGTGGCGCTGCTGCCGCTGCTGTGGATGTTGTCGGTCTCTTTCATGACACCCGGCGAGGCCAGTTCGCTACCGCCACCACTGTTACCCAAGCAGGCGACATGGGCGAATTATCGCGAGCTGTTCACTCATGCCGGCATGGCCCGCTATCTGCTCAACAGCTTGCTGGTATCGACGGCGATTACCGCGCTTGCGCTGGCCATTAATCTGATGGCGGGCTACGCCTTCGCCAAGCTGCGCTTCGCAGGACGCGAAAGACTGTTTCAGGTGCTGCTCGGTGCCTTGGTCATACCCGCACAGGTCGCCATGCTGCCGTTGTTTCTGTTGCTGAAATATCTCGGCCTGGTCAACAGCTACGCCGGCGTCATCGTGCCGGCGATGGCGACCATCTTCGGTATTTTTCTGGTGCGGCAGTACGCACGCACGGTACCCGATGAACTGCTGGAAGCGGCACGCATCGACGGCGCCAGCGAGTTGCGCATCTTCGTACAAATCGTGCTGCCATTGCTCAAGCCGATCATGGTCACGCTGGCTATCTTTACCTTTCTTGCCGCGTGGAACGATTTCATGTGGCCGTTGATCGTGCTGACCGGGCAGGAGCATTACACCTTGCCGATCGCGCTGGCTTCGTTGTCGCGCGAGCATGTGCAGGATTCCGAACTGATGATGGCCGGCTCGGTGGTTACTGTGCTGCCGGTGCTGCTGTTGTTCCTCGCGTTGCAACGCTACTACCTGCAGGGGCTTCTGCTTGGTAGCGTCAAGGGATGATGGCGATGCAAGGAGACCGATCGCGCTTTTGCGGGCTGGGCGCGGCCTTGCTTGGCCTGTTGCTTGCACTCGGCACGTCGGCTGGCGCCAGCGAGGCCTCACGGCGACTCGATGACTTCAGCCAGCCGTCGGCATGGCATGCGCAAGGCACCGATGACATCAGCACATCTTTGCGAAGCGTCGATGAAAGGCAAGGGAAAACGCTGTGCCTGGCTTTCGATTTCAACGGCGTCTCTGGCGCGGCCAGCTTGCAACGCGAACTGCCGATTAGCTTTCCGGATAACTTTGCGCTCGCTTTCGATGTGCGCGGTACGATGGCGCCCAACGACCTGCAACTGAAGCTGATCGATGCCAGTGGCGATAATGTCTGGTGGTTTCGCCGCGAACACTTTCAGCCGACGGCCACCGGGCAACATATCGAGATACGTCGTCGCGATATCGAATTCGCCTGGGGCCCGACCAAGGACAAGACTCTGCGGCAGTCCACCGGGCTGGCATTCACTGTGTATGCGGGGCAAGGCGGCAAGGGCGAGTTATGCCTGAATAACCTCACGCTTACCCGCTTGCCGCCCGAGCCGTCCTCATCCGCACCGCCGAAGACGGCCAACGCGTTGTTCGAAGCACAGGCCAGGCATGCCCCCCGGGGCATGTATCCGCGTGGATTCTCTGGTGAACAGAGTTACTGGACCCTGGTCGGCGTGGATGGTGGCGCCCGCCATTCGGCCTTGCTGTCGGAGGACGGTGCAGTCGAGGTCGATAAGGGTAGTTGGTCGATCGAACCGATGTTGTTCAGCGGCGGCGAGGTTATTCACTGGGCCGCGGTAAAAACCACGCAACGGCTGGAAGATGGTTATCTGCCGATACCCAGCGTGCACTGGCAGACCGATAGCTTGAGCCTGGAGACCACGGCGTTTGCCAGCGGCACGCCGCAACGCTCGCAGCTGTGGCTACGCTACGTGCTGCATAACGATAGCGACCAGCCACGACGGCTCACCCTGGCTTTGCTGGCGCGTCCGTTTCAGGTCAATCCGCCCACACAGTTCCTCAATACCCCAGGCGGCATCGGCGCGATTCATGACCTCCAATGGGATGGTCATGCGCTAACCGTCAACGGGCAAGCGCGCGTGCTGCCTTTGCAGCACACCGATGGCTTCGCTGCGGATGCCTTTGCAACCCGCGGCTACGATGTCGCAGCCCTGGTGCAGCGTTTGGCTGCCAAAGCGCCGCCACAGATGTCGCAAATGCATGATGCAAAGGGTTTCGCCCAGGGCGCATTGCTTTACCAG
>NZ_JAPDPE010000220.1 GCF_026283955.1 Dyella silvatica
GCATGAGCAAAGCGTACGTGCGAGCAGGTCACGCGGGATGATGTTTTCACGCTCCTGTGGCAAGTCGCAAGAACTTGCTTATTGACAAGCCGCTCCGTGGTGCTCGAAGAATACAGGCGATGAGTGCAATGGATTTGTGTCTGCATGGCTCTCTTGTGTTCATGCCTTGAAACGGATTCAAGATCAGATCGCCATGCATCCGCGTGGCGCGCTTCGCGTTTTCGTAGCAGGCCAATTTCGTGTGGTGAGTGCGTTCGTCGTCCGCCAGGTCGATGACATTTTTTTCGCAGGAGCGTGCATGTCCAACCGTTCGATTCAGTCGGGAACGCTGTATGAAGTGGTGGTCAACCAGGAAACGCAGTATTCCATCCGGCCGTTGATCAAGGCCTTGCCGCTCAGGTGGGCGGAGGCTGGCAAGCAGGGTTCGAAAGAGGCCTTCCTGGCGTTCATCAGTGAGGTCTGGGCGAATATGCGGCATCTCTCGCTTCGCCAAGAGATGCGCGTCAGTTAGTCCGCGCCGCAAGCGGAAAATGCAATAAAGCAACGGCATCCTTTCCTGGGTCCATGACTCGCCAGATGGACGGCGTGGTTTGTTCCGCGCCATGCATCTGACGCCACGCGCCTGTTTGCGCGTATGCCCCGGAGGGCTGCTTGCCGAGTCTGCCGCACGTCACACCTGCGCCCGCCTGCCAGCGTCCTGGCGGATGGCGTGCCTTGGGGTGGGATTGTGGCCCGAAATGTGTGCGTTACATGTGAAGAATGTACGGCTTTTCTCAGGACAGGGCTCGCATCATTTTCAGATGGGGCTTGAACTACTCGATGGTGACGCGGGCTTTCGGCAAGCGATGCGTCACGCGGACGGCGTGGTGCGCGCGTTGCGGCGAGATCCCCCCTATCCGTTGCATCAGCGGGAAGGTTCTGCACGCCTTCCAAGAAGACTACTTCTGCTCCGCCGTGCGCGATGCGCCCATGCGGACCGTCATCAAGTTCTCGTTCGCAACCCCCAACGTTCCCCTTATCGCCAACGCCACGGCGCGGCCCTACGACGGGCAACACATGGCAGAAACGCTGACCATGCAGATTACGTCTGCTCCCTTGGTCAATGAGCAAGCGTTTCCCGAATAGCACATCACAGGACAGGCACCAGCATGAGCACTCATCAGTTACCGCCCCGGGAAAACGCGTCTCTGTCGAACAGCGGCGCGAGCGATGACGCCGCCATCCATACCGATGAAGGCGGGCCTATCGCGATTGTCGGCATGGCCTGTCGTTTCCCCGGTGCGGAAAACTACGAGCAGTTCTGGCAGAACCTGAGCGGCGGGTTGTCCGGCATCAGCGAGGTGCCCGAGAACCGCTGGGACAAGGAAGCGTTCTATTCGACTGATCCTCGCGAGAAGAACAAGTCCGTCAGCAAGTGGGGTGGCTTTGTCGATGGGGTGGAGTTCTTCGATGCCGATTTCTTCGGCATTTCGGCACGCGAGGCCCAGGTCATGGATCCGCAGCAGCGGATCATGCTGGAACAGGCGTGGGCATGTATCGAAGACGCCGGCTATGACCCGAAGGTGTTCAGCGGAAGCAACACCGGCGTGTATATCGGGGTGTTCAATTTCGACTATGAAGATCGCCTTGGCAATGCACTCGATGCGATCGAAGGCCATGTTTCCACCGGGACGCACACCGCGCTCATTCCCAATCGCATTTCGTACTTCCTGAACTTGCACGGGCCGAGCCTGCCGATCGATACCGCCTGCTCGAGCTCGCTGGTGGCGTTGCACAAGGCCGCGCATGCCATTCGCCG
>NZ_JAPDPE010000221.1 GCF_026283955.1 Dyella silvatica
CCGCACGGTCATGCGCAGCTTGGTACGAGTCGGTATCGCCTGCCTGCTGGCCACCACGGTCAATGCTGCGCTGACCACCTCGGTTGCCCGCAAACCCGTGGCCGCTACCGATCACGTGCATGATTTCGATATGTTTTTCGGTAGTTGGCATTCACGCCAGCTACGTTTGAAAGAGCGGCTCGTCGGCAGCAAAACCTGGCTGGAATTCCAGGGCACCCAGGTGGTGCAGCCGATTCTCGGCGGCCAAGGCAACATAACTGAAAACGTCTTCACCCTGCCCGATGGCGTAATCCGCCGCGGCGTCGCTGTGCGCGCATTCGATCCGAAGACCGCGAAGTGGTCGATCTGGTGGCTCGATGGCAGCGACCCGACCAAGATGGACGTGCCCGTTGTCGGCAGCTTCGAGAACGGCGTCGGCACCTTTTACTCGGACGATACCTACGACGGCAAGCCGATCAAGGTTCGCTTCACCTGGCTAAACATCACGCCCAGCAAACTGCAGTGGGAACAAGCGTACTCGGCCGATGGCGGCAAGACCTGGGAAACCAACTGGATCGCCTATTTGAGCAAAACCCATTGAGCCGATCATCGCCAGCCGGTCCTGGCCGTCTTTGATCGCCCCTTCAGCCATCTGTCCGGTGAGATCACCATGACCGACCTTTCCGCTCGCCGCCGCATGTTGCAACGATCGCTTGCGGCGATTCCGTTTCTGCTGACCCTGGATGAATCGGCCAGCGCTTCGGCACAAGAGATGTCCAAGCCGTTGGCCGGCGGCGCCGATCCCATGCACGACTTCGATTTCTTTCTCGGCAGCTGGAACGTCAAACACCGCCGGCTAAAGCAATGGCTGGTCGGCAGCCATGACTGGGAAGAGTTCGAAGGCAGCAGCCATTGCATCTCGCTTCTTGGCGGCATCGTCAACTTGAACGAAACGGTAGTGCATCGCTCGACCGGTACTTATCGCGGCATGGGTCTTCGTGCCTACGATGCAAAAACCAACAGCTGGGCCGACTGGTATCTCGACGGCCGCCACCCCACCGAGATGGATGCCCCCGGCATCGGCCGCTTTATTAACGGCGTCGGCACGTTTCTCTCCGACGACAGCTTCAACGGCAAGCCAGTCAAACTGCGCGGCCTGTTTACTCCCATCAACGCCAACACCTGCCAATGGGACCAGTCGTACTCGGCAGACGGCGGCAAGACCTGGGAAACCAACTGGATCATGCGCTACACCCGCACCGCATAAAGCCATCGTCGTCAGGCTTTGCAGTAGTGGGCGTTACGCATGAAGTGGCGTACCGGTGATCGGCCATCGCCGGGATGGCCATGCCAGACCGTATCAAGGTGGGGCGTTGTCTTTATGAGTGAAAGAAGCTGGGGTGCTTTTACAAGGCCCGGGTTGGTCGGCTTCCAGCTTCTTTCGCTCATCTTTTTAAGCGGACCCTGCCGGCAGAGTTTTGTCAGCACATCCTTCGCTCGGCTCCCCATAGCTGTTTGATACACCCATATGGACGTCCATGGGTGTCCTGGCTTGGCGGCGGCGCCAACGATTAACGATCGATTCCCTGCGCCGCGTAGACCAATCGTTCAAGCCCGGTGCGTATCGCGGTAAGACTAAGCCCGCCAAAACGCAGTAACAAGCCATCGTCATCGGCGGGGCTATGCCGATAGGTATTGAGCAGATGCAGCGCCAAGCCGCTGGCCTTCGCCGTGCGCTGCACTTCCTGTGCATGCGCATGGCGCAGCATG
>NZ_JAPDPE010000222.1 GCF_026283955.1 Dyella silvatica
TTGCCTTGTGCATGCGTATGCCGCAGCACTTGCCGTCTCTGCTGAGCGCAACTTCAAGATCGTCTCGTCGAGGTCTGGCGCAGCCTGTGCGGCGAATCATCCCGGTTCGATCAAGCCGCCTTCTGCACTTGGCCGAGCCATAGCGCTGGCGAGTGTTTGTGCCTGCATGCATCATGCGCTGCATGCGCGCCTTCATTCGTGTAGCTTGAGACTGCGTTTGAGCGCGTGAACGGCGAGTTCGTCAAAGGTCTTGAAGCTGGCGTACAAGTTATCGAAGGGGACCCGGTCTCTGACCTCGAACATGCCTGTGGGCAGGTGATAGACGTAGACATCCATATCGTCCGAGCCAAGCAGCAGGTAATCCCGCATATCCAGCGGATCCCGGAAGTAAATATTGTGCTCGACAAGGTCAAAGAAAGTGCGCTCAGGGTGGCCTGCATAGGTGGTTTTGGAGGATGAGAAAATACACACACCATCCCATTCCAAACCATTGCTCAGCCGAAGAAATGCCAGATAGCCTTGCGGCAGGTCGAGCGCAAACTCGCGTTGCGCAGCCTGTTGCAGCTCGGCGATCTGAATCTCTGTCGCAGCCGGTGGCAGCGCATCGCCGTACTTTCGTTGTTCGGCTTCAAGCTGTTTTAGTAAATCCAGATAGATCGGCTCAGCTGATGAAGTGATGCTCAAGATGCGGGCCTGCTCACGCGTTGTTGAAGGTGGGGGATTTTCGACTTGTCCTGACATCGAGGTTGCTGCCGCTAAGCAGCCATGTAATAGCTACGGTCCCTCTTCTTCGAAGCGATGGTAAGCCGCGACCGCATATAAGGATGCGGTCGCGATGGCGGCAAAGTTGATCTTAACCAGCAGCGTAGGGTTGCGTACAAGATCGTAGTCCACGGTTAAGCCGACTCTGAAAGCGTATAACTGCCCTGGCAGCCGAATCTCGATGACTTGGAAAGCAAAGTAAATGGCCGCCAGTGTCAGAATGGCCCAGGTGGGGCGGAGCAAATATCCAAGCAGCAGGATCGTCACTGCTGTGCCAGCGAGTGGAAGAACCCAGACAGTCCATCCGACGCCGGTCCACTCAACTGGATGGGTTGCTATGGCCCAAACGCAGAGGGCTACGTTTATACAGAACCAGAGGTAGAGTGCCCACTCAAAAGCGGTAGGCCTCTTTTCAATCATGGCCACATCTTGGTCGGTGAAGTCTGTGGTCATCTTTCGGGCCCAGGCCCATGTGAGTGATCGAATGAATGCACCAGCCAAGCGCGACTGAAGCCAGCTTGCCCATCATCCGCGCTGGCGCGATTTCAATAAGTCGCGTGCCCCGTCATCGCGCATATCTGCCTGGCCGGCTACGGCGTGATGGTAGAAGCCAGCACGCTTTAACTACCTGCGCCATTTGCGGGGCGATGATTAGTGTGCCGGTGTGGATGCGGGCAACAGGCGCAAGCTGTTGTCGTCGAACAGTGGCTCATCCTGGCCGACGTTGACGTAGAGCAGCTTGTGCGGATTGCGCGATGGCTGCGCCTCGAAATACGCCACGCCATCCGGACCCTCGCCCCAGTCGCCGCATGGCGGCTCGGGTACGTCGGTAGAGGGTGGGCGGGCATCAATGGTTTTTTGATACGCGGCATTGGGAACGATGGTGAATCGCATGACGCCCACCGGGGCGGAGCTGTCGCGGTAGGGCTTGACCACGCATTGGCTGGCCAGGGTCTTGTCCTGGGTGTGTTCGACAAAAATGC
>NZ_JAPDPE010000223.1 GCF_026283955.1 Dyella silvatica
TCGGCGCTAGAATGCGGGCATGACCGCCCCCCAACTCCAGACCCTTGCTGGTCACTTCCTGATCGCCATGCCCAGTCTGGCCGAGCCACCCTTTTCGCGAGGGGTGGCTTTTGTTTGTCAGCACGATGAAGACGGCGCCATGGGTCTGCTGGTAACCCAATTGTCCGAGTACCGTTTCGGCGATGTGCTCGCGCAAATGAAGCTCAGCTGCCACGACCCCGAGCTGGCCGATGCCCCCGTGCTGATCGGCGGCCCAGTGCAGCAAGAGCGCGGTTTTGTACTGCACCGCGAACACGGCCACTGGGAATCGAGCTACCGCATCAACGACTCCTGGTCGGTGACCACCTCGCGCGACATCCTGGTAGCGATGGCGGCCGGCGAAGGTCCACGACAGGCGATGATGGCGCTGGGCTACGCCGGCTGGAGTGCCGGGCAGTTGGAGCAAGAGCTGATGGACAACACCTGGCTTACCGTGGAAGCCAACGAGCGCGTGGTTTTCGACACCCCGCTGGATGAGCGCTGGAGCGCTGCCGCCGGACTGGTCGGCGTGGACCCGCTGCAACTGCCCAATTACGTGGGCCACGCATGAGCTGTGCCCTGGGTTTCGACTATGGCAGCCGACTCATCGGTGTCGCCGTCGGCAACCGCCTGACCGCCAGCGCACGTGCCCTTGCCACCATCCCGGTACGCGACGGCGAACCCGACTGGCAGCAGCTGGACAAGCTGCGCCAGGAATGGCTGCCCGATACGCTGGTGGTCGGCCTGCCGCTAACCCTGGAGGGCGCCGAACAACCGGCCAGTATCGCCGCGCGCAAATTTGCCGAACGGCTGCGCCAACGCTATGCAACCACGGTGGTGCTGGTCGACGAACGGCACAGCTCGCAAGAGGCGGCCCGGCGTTTTGCCGATGCGCGCGCCGCCGGTCTGAAACGCCGCCGCGATGCCGCACACATCGATGCCGAAGCGGCCGCGGTCATTCTTGAGCATTGGCTGAGCAGCGCGGCCGATCCACCGTCACTATCGACGATCGAGCACTGAACACGCCTTTCTTGCCTTACTTCTCTGCCTACACGAAGAAGACTCCGCCATGAGCCCACGTCTGCGCCATTTGACCTCGCTGGAACACCTGCCTCGCGCCACCATCGAACGCCTGCTCGACCGCGCCGAGGCGATGCGCGACGCCTGCGCCCACGGCACCCGCAAGCTCGATTTGCTCGCCGGCCGCACCGTGTTGAATCTGTTTTTCGAACCCTCGACCCGCACCCGTACCTCATTTGAATTGGCCGCGCGCCGACTCGGCGCCGACGTGATCAATTTCGACCTCGGCCTGTCGTCCACCAGCAAGGGCGAGGCGATGTTCGACACCTTGCACACCCTGGAAGCGATGCACCTGGACGCGATCATCGTGCGCCACAAAGTGTCAGGCACGCCGGATGAATTAGTGCGCCACGCCATGAGCGGCGTCTCGGTGATCAACGCCGGCGACGGCAATCGCGCCCATCCGACCCAGGGCCTGCTCGACGTGCTGACGATTCGCCAGCACCGACCGGATTTCCATCAGCTCACCGTGACCATTTGCGGTGACGTAAAACACTCACGCGTCGCCCGCTCCGATGTGCACGCACTGACCGCCCTCGGCGCCAAAGAAATTCGCCTGTGCGCGCCGCCGGCACTGATGCCCGAGCAAAAAGACTTTCCGCATTGCCGCCTGTT
>NZ_JAPDPE010000224.1 GCF_026283955.1 Dyella silvatica
GCATGAAAGCCGGTCCGCCGGCCGCGTCGCGACTCAGCCGCAAGGCCGGCACAAACAGCACGCTAAGCACCGCCGAAGCGTCGAGCACGCCCTCGCCCTGCTGCTCGCACACCGAGAGCAGCTGCAGTCGCTCCTGATTAAGCCGATCCAGCCGTTTCGACAGCAGTTCCTGCATCAGAAACTCTTTGCTGCCGAAGTGATAGTTCACCGCTGCAAGATTGGCGTCGGCACGGCTGGTGATCTGACGCAACGACATGGCCTCGTAGCCACGCTCGATAAACAGCGACTCCGCTGCCTCGAGCAGGCGAGCACGGGTATTGCCAACGTTGGTGTACGGACTGATCACTGGCAGCTGCTCACCTTATGTCCTGGTTTTATGTCCCGGGTGCGAAATCCGCTTCGGTTATTCCACGATCACCAGCAAAACACCTACTTCAATCCCTGACTTGAATCTATGACTTGAATCCATGGCTTGAAACGAGTGTTTAAAGGTTAGATCCGCTTAAAACGTTGGGCAAGCTGCAGCGCAAGAATGTGTATGTATTGTGATTTCATAGAGTTATGCGATTTACGATAAATATCGCGCACGGCATAAGATCGAGCCAAAAGCGGGCTCGGTATCTTTCATCGCAATAATTAACGTAGACGGCAGTAGCCCGAAATAATCCGCTTTTGCTGCGACGCGTCCAAACTCACCGCCCTGCGCCATGGCCTGCAAGCCGTTTGGCAAAAGCCTGTTCTGTTAAGTACGCGCTCTATGGCATTGAGAGGCATCTTTAGAACGGGAATCGCGCACCCAGCTCACGGCATGACCTGCAAGGCATGAAACAGCGGCGCAGAATATCTGGCGACGGCAAGGCCAGAAGGCTGCAAGCCGCGCCAAGGAGAGCATCCTCTCGTGGTTGCTCAACGCGAACGGAAAGCCATGCAGCACCAGCGCGACGATGATTCATGGCGTGCTATGCAAACAAACTTATCGCTTATGCAAACTCACCGCGCGCAACATCTTCTAGCGCCCATACGCCGAGCTTCATCATGCGAAGTTCGCCCTGGTGTCACCGCAAGATGCATTGTTCGCATAAGCCAAGCTGGCTTGCGCCGACGGTGGATTTTTCGCCCGTGCCGCACCGCTTTCCCACAGATTTTTAATGGATGGATTTCGCCGCGAGGTGATTTCTATCGGCGATATCGCAAGCACTTGTAACCTCAATGCATAAGCCGGGCATGGATGCATGCTCGCCGCGATGCTTAGCGAATACCTGAAACATGAACGTCAGCCAGCGAGCGTGAAATCGCTGGTCATCCAAGCAAGCGATCTTGGCGTTTTCCGGGTAGCCATCACCTGAGGAGTGCATACGTCATGCGCCGCTTTACATCGATTCTTTTACTTTCCGCTGCATTGCTTGGCAGCACGATGTCACTCACCGGCTGCATCGTGGTGGCGCCACGTCATGAGCGCGTGTGGGTACCCGGGTATTGGGGTCCTCCTCACGTGTGGGTCGGTGGCTACTGGCGTTATCGCTGATTTTTCGCATCAGCGCGATGCCAGCGGTTAGTCCATCGCCAGGCGATACTCACTCAACCGCAAGTGCTCCTCTGAGGTCATCAAGCCCTCATTGCGCCACGGCCACGCCATGCGATAGGGGGCTGCGCATGGCAAGCTC
>NZ_JAPDPE010000225.1 GCF_026283955.1 Dyella silvatica
CTTTTCGCCAGGGCAGGAGCCCTGTCGAAAAGCCCGGCCAGCCCTCACGCACCCGCAGGGCGACAAGCGGGGTTGGCCTTTCTTTGGGTTACTTTTCTTTGGCCACGCAAAGAAAAGTGACTCGGACCCCGGCAGGGGTTCGAAACACGCCAAAGGCGACCACCTAGCGACTCAACCGCAAACAAGCCAAAAACCGCAACCCGCCCGAACCCCTCACCCATACAAGTTCAAGAGAGACAGAGAGCCATCACGAAAACCAACTCACTCCCCATCACCCAACACCTCCCACAACCCCACCGGCACCCCATCCACCCCGCGCGCCAACCAGGGCAACTCCCCCTCCCACCCACACAACTGCCACCCACGCAAACGATGCAACCGATCGCCATCGCGATCCCACAAAACCTCACCAAGCCCATCGCGCATGCTGGCCACAACCCAGCGCCCCGCAGGGCTGAAGCCATAACGCACACTCACACCGTCAATCAGCCGTCCGCCGACAAATCGATAGGCACCCGCCTCGTAGTGAACAAGGCCACCTAGCGGATCAGTCAATGCATGCCCGGCGTCGCGCCAGCTCACCCGCTCAAGCTCAACCCTGCGAGCGCGCGGACCGATCGGCGCCATCGCCAACTCGCTCCATTCCGGCGAGGGCGTCGCCGCTGGGGCGTGCTCAATCTGACGATGCAGCAAGGAATCCAACAAGGCCAGCACAGAGAACCCGACCAGTGCACCAAGCAAGGCTGCGCCCCAGGCCAATAGATCGCCGCCAAGCGCTCGCTGCACGGCGAACAGCATGCCGGGCAGCCCCCACTTCAGGGCGCGGCCACACCATGCCGCATAACCGACCGCGCTATGGGTGAGGGCGATAACGCTGATGGCCAGCGCCACCAGCACAGTCAGATCCAGCCACCATGGCAACATCGCCAGCAAGACAACCCCTGCGATCAATAACAGCATGGGCCATCGAGCGACGAGCAAGCTCATCTTAGTGACCGGGTCGAAGCAGCGGCGAACGGAGGATTGGTGATCTCACGCTACGCCGCCTCTCATCACAGCGATCAGCCGCACCACACGCGGGCGTTGCGGAACATGCGCATCCACGGCGAATCCTCGCCCCACTGTTCCGGATGCCAGCTCATCTGCACGGTGCGGAACACCCGCTCGGGATGCGGCATCATGATGGTCACGCGGCCATCGGCTGCGGTGAACCCGGCCAGGCCACCGGGCGAGCCGTTGGGGTTGAGCGGATAGTCTTCGGTGGGGCGACCGCGGTTGTCGATAAAGCGCACCGCGCCACCTGATTTCGACGGGCTGCACACCTGCGGAAAACTCACCCGGCCTTCGCCGTGCGCGACCGCGACCGGAATGCGCGAACCGGCCATGCCCTTGAAGAAGATGCTGGGTGTATCGAGCACCTCCAGCGTAGCCAGGCGCGCTTCGTATTGTTCCGAAGCATTGCGCAGGAATTTCGGCCAATGCTGTGCGCCGGGAATGATTTCCTTGAGCTGGCTCAGCATCTGGCAACCGTTGCAAACGCCGAGCGCGAATTTCTCCGGGTCGGCGAAGAATGCGGTGAACTCGGCGCGCAGGTAGTC
>NZ_JAPDPE010000226.1 GCF_026283955.1 Dyella silvatica
CATGCTGAGCATGCCGGGCGGCTCTCTCTGCCAAGCGATAGTCGTCTGGCTGCGCCGCTAGCGCCGCAGCCACCGATGCCTGGTCCAGATAGAAAAACGGCGCGGCGGATGAGGCCGCCAGCCCGGTGTCGTGCGTGCTCAGCACCAGCAAAGGCTTGGCGTCCTGCAACATCGCCTCGAGCCGGCGCGGCGGGTAGTCAGGATCCAGCGGGAGATAAGCCGCCCCGCTCTTCAGTACCGCAAGCAGGCTGGCGATCATCTCGAACGATCGCGTCAACGCGATGCCTACCAACTGTTCGGGCGCGGCCCCTTGCGCCGTCAGCCAATGAGCAAGCCGGTTGGCGCGGGCATTGAGTTGCGCATAGCTCAGCTGCTGATCGCCGAAACGCAAAGCGACGGCGTCTGGCGCGTAGGCGACCTGCTGTTCAAACATCTGCACTAGCGAAGCGCCACTCGCCCCCGCGCTTCGAACGAAATCAGCGACGCCTCTTGCGGACGCTGTTGTCTCACGGACATTACGCACGTCTACTTCCTTGGATGTGAGTCTTGTATCGGCAGTTCGGTTCGCAGCGCCGGCGTTACCCGCTGGGATGGGTGTGGGCTGCTGCCGAGTCCATGGCTTGCATTCGGCTTGCAGGCCGCATGCCGCACCCGCGCTGATCGATATCGTCCAGGCATGCTTGACGCGCGACAGGCGCCGGAGCCGATGCCCAGCCCGTAGGCGTTTGCGCGAATTTAGGCCGAAGCGAATGCCGGCCTTCAGGCTTGATCAAGACGACAAAAGTATGCTGCTCGTCGTCAAAGAGGTGGGTCATGGCGCTCGCATCCTTGAAGAAAATCCGCCTGTCACATGCAGGCAATACTTCACGCAGGCACTACACAACAACGCTAGCAAGACCTGCCCGCGCCTGACTCCTTCGAGTGGATACTGCAGCTGCTGCTCTACAAGAATCCGTCCAGGGATCATGGCGACCTGCCGCTTGTGGCGGACAGACGCTCGGCGGAGGCGAAAGAGCGCCGGTCAGACGCTACTATCGAGACCTGTTAGTGGCAGTGAATATGCTCCGACCGCAGTATTCACTGATGATTTTTTCATACGGCGAACCCTTAGCAGCGCGCCTGACCACCTCGAATATTCTCGGGACGCTCCATCACCCGTCACACTTGCCCGGCCATGTGGAGCCTCATGTCGGGCGTGACCTGCGGAGCATAGGTGTCAAAGCATTAAGATTTTGTCTTCACACCGTGCGTCACACAACCCAGGTCGCGTAAAGAAATGCGTGCCGCAAAAACCACCGGGTACCATAGCGCCGTTGCGTCGATCCGAACTAAGCATTTCATCACGTTGCGCCTCATCGCCTGGCGCGAAGGGCGACAGCCATTCAACTGCAGAGCGTGCGCGACCACCCGCGCATCTCGGTGAACCTGGGCGGATCGATCTATCTGGCGCAGGCCGCCGCAAAGCGCGGGATCGACACGGCAAGAACCGCTGGATCTATCTCCATCACCTCGTCGGTCGCAGCCAGCATAGGTGTGCCGACGCTGGCGCCTCATGC
>NZ_JAPDPE010000227.1 GCF_026283955.1 Dyella silvatica
GACCCTGGCCAATGCGCAAGGCCGCGTGCAGGTCAAGCTGCCGATGCCGCTGGATACCGATGCAAGCAAGGTAAGGCAAATCATTCTGGAGGTTTTCGGCAACCACCCGGCAACCCTCGATACACCGTCGCCCTACGTCCAACTCGAAAATATCGATGCGGCGGCCATGACCTTCAATTGCGTGGCCTATGTAAAAAGTCCACGCGAGGCCAGCAACGTAAAAAGCGACCTGCTGTTCGAGCTGCTCAAGCGCCTGAACGAGGCCAAGATTCCCATGAGCAGCCCGCAAAACATGGTGGTGCGGACCTTGCCCCCGACCCCTGCGATTTGAGGGCATCGGGGCCGTACACTAGCCGGGATCTGCCGGAGTCGCCTTATGGGTTATTGCCGCCGCCTGCCCGCCGCCCCCCTGAATGCCCTGATCGAAACCCTGTGGGACTGGGACATGCCATCCCAGGCGCATCATTACGAACGCATCCTGCCCAGCCTGGGCGCGGGCTTGATCATCAACCTGCACGAGGATGAGACGCGCGTTTACAGCGACGACGCTAAGCGCAGCTGCGTGAGAATGCGCGGCGCGGTGATCGGCGGCCCTGCCCTGCGCAGCCAGATCATCGATACCGCCGAGCAGATCCGCGTCATGGGCGTGGTGTTTCGCCCAGGCGGCGCCCATGCGCTGTGCGGTGAAGATCACCGCGTACTGGTTGCCGGCGATATCCATCTTGACGATATGTTCGGTGCCAGCGCGTACGACCTGCGGCAACGCTTGCTGGATACGGCAGCACCGGAGCGACGACTCGACCTGCTGGAACAATGGCTGCATCGGCAACTGCGGCTGCCTGCGCTGAATCCGGTCGTCAACCATGCCCTGGCGGTCTTGCAGCGCGAACCGCAGTGGACGCGGATCGCCCCCTTGGTCCGTGACAGCGGATTATCCGAATATCGCTTTGGCCGGCTGTTTCGCCAGCAAGTGGGCATGGGGCCCAAGCAATTTGCTCGGCTGACGCGCTTTCGTGCCGTGGTGGATCAAGTACAACGGCAGCAATCGGTGGACTGGAGCCGTGTCGCCGCGGATGGTGGCTATGGCGATCAAGCGCATCTGACGCATGAGTTCCGCGCGTTTTCGGGAATGACCCCAACGGCATACGTGGCATCGCAGCGGGTTTATGCCAATCACATTGCGCTCGACTGAGCGCAGATTTCCTCGGCGGGCTTTAGCAAACCGATTGCAGCGACTTCGAAAATCTACAAGACAGGAATAAAGCAGCCGCTAGGCTTGGCCCTATTCCACCCGACGGAGTTTCGACCATGAGCTCAAGCAACCCTTCCGGCAGCACCATCATCCCTTGCCTGCGCTATCGCGATGCGCATGCCGCCATCGA
>NZ_JAPDPE010000228.1 GCF_026283955.1 Dyella silvatica
AAAACTTAGACATGCGGTGATGCGTTTTGCAGCGCGGCGATGCGCTCTTCCAGCGGCGGATGGCTCATGAACAAGCGCTTGAAGCCTGTCGCCAGATGGCCGGAAATACCGAACGCAGCCATGGTCTGCGGCAAGGTGCTTTCGCCGTGATTGGCCTGCAGCCGCTGCAATGCCGAGATCATCGCGCCACGACCCGCCAGCTTGGCGCCGGCAGCATCGGCGTGAAACTCGCGCCAGCGTGAAAACGCCATCACGATCATCGAGGCGAACAAGCCGAATATCAGCTGCAACACCATCACCGAGATGAAATAACCGATACCGCCACCGCGATTGCTGTCGCGACCGCCGGAAAGCCAGCTATCGACCAGCCGGCCAACCACGCGTGCGGCAACGATGACCAGCGTATTGACCACGCCCTGGATCAAGGTCAGCGTCACCATGTCGCCATTGGCGACATGGCCGATCTCATGACCGAGCACGGCGGAAACCTGCTCCCGATCCATTTGTTGCAGCAAACCGGTGCTGACCGCGACCAGGGAACTGTTCTTGCTCATGCCGGTAGCGAAGGCATTCATTTCGGGGGCATCGTAGATCGCCACCTCCGGCATGCCGATGCCGGCGTTCTGGGCATGCCGCTGTACGGTTTCCAGCAACCAGCGCTCGCCCTCGTTTTGCGGCTGATCGATGACCTTGGCGCCAGTGGACATCTTGGCCATCCACTTGGACATGGCCAGCGAGATAAACGCGCCCCCCATGCCGAAGACAGCGGCGTAAAGAAGCAACCCCGTCATGCCGCCATAGCCGCGCGCAGCGGCCATTTGATCGATGCCAAACAAATGGCAGACGATGCTCAGCAAAAACAGGACGGCAATATTGGTAAGCAGAAATAATGCGATGCGGCGCATGGCTGTCTCTCGGGCAGTCACGAAAAGGGATGCGGCCATAGCCGCTGTAGGAGAATCGTGGTTGCCGACCGCAGTTTCAAGGGCTGGTTTACTTATTGAACGCCCGCCTTCAGGGCGCAAAACCGGCCGGCCGGGCTGCCGCGATCTCAACCCACTTGCGCAACGACCGCTACGGAAAACCCGGCGTCTATCCGTAAAATGCCCGGATGAACTACCGCGGACGTTTCGCCCCCTCTCCGACCGGCCATCTGCATTTCGGTTCCCTGGTAGCCGCGGTGGGCAGCTGGCTGTGCGCGCGGCACGCCGGCGGCCAATGGCTGATCCGGGTAGAAGACATCGACCCGCCGCGCGAACAGCCCGGCTCGGCCGCCAGCATTCTCGCCACGTTGACTGCTTTTGGCCTGCTCGCCGACGCACCGCCGCTGTTCCAGTCGCAGCGCATTGCCGCCTATG
>NZ_JAPDPE010000229.1 GCF_026283955.1 Dyella silvatica
GAGGCGGCTACCGGCGGTATAGCCGTAGCGGGTGGTGGCGGTGTTTCCAGCCACGGTCAGCTGTTTGCTGGAGCGACGGCCGAGACGGTCGTAGCAGTACACCGTGGTGGTCGTACTTTCGATGATCCGGGTAAGCCGGCCCAGGGACACCGCACCGCTGCAGCCGGTGACGCTGTCGACCTCGTCATAGGCATACGTGATGTTCTGGCTGGTGTCGGTGTAGGTCTGGGTGGTGCGGCGACCTAGCGCGTCGTAACTAAAGCTGGTGGTGACGCCGCGGGCATCGGTCTGGCTCAGGCGGTTGCCGGCGGCATCGTAGCTGGCGCTGGCATTGCCGGTATCCGGGCTTTGCAGGCTGGTGGGGTTGTTCAGGCCGTCATAGCCGTAGGTAGTGTTGAGGCCATCGGGATCGCTGACGCCTTCGAGCCGGTCCAGTGCGTCGTAGGCGAACACGCTGCTGCTGTTCCGGGTCGCCGTGTCGGTGCCGTTGTAGTTGTCCAGCGTACTGACCAGGCGGTTGAGGCCGTCGTAGCTTTGCTTGCGCTGCGTGCCCAGGGCATCGGCGGTGTGCACCAGGTTGCCATTGGCGTCGTAGCTGTCGCTGTAGCTGGCGTTGAAGACGGTGTGGCTGAGGGCATCGGTGACCGTGGTCAACTGGCCCAGGGTATTGAAGTTGCGCGTCAGCGAACGACGCACGACCGCGCCGACATCGAAGGTCTCTTCCTTGGTCTTATTACCCGCCGCATCCAGCGTGTAGTGGATGCGATTGCCGAGCACATCGGTGATGTCGGTCAGGCGGTGGGCCGGATCGTAGGTGTAAGTGACAGCGACACCATCGGGGTCGGTGACCTGGGTGACATTGCCGGTGGCGTCGTAGGCGATCTGGGTCAACGCATCGCCGGCCGAGGCCGAGCCATCGGCGTTGGCACGCACGGTGCGGGTAAGCAACCAGCCGCGCGGGTGATAGGTCAGGTCGGTGAT
>NZ_JAPDPE010000022.1 GCF_026283955.1 Dyella silvatica
GGTTTTGCTAATGCGGGCTCGATCGGCTCGCCATCTCTCAGACTACCTGGCAACCCAAGCGCGGCCTGCAGCTGCCGACTGTGGGTAACCCACCGATAGCGGCAAGCCACGCCGCAGACGACTCATTCAATGGCTACTGGAAAGCGCGCTGGCGAATCGCTCTCTTCTAAAGTGGCTTGCCACGCGATGCCAAAATGGTTCTTGTGCAGGCCCCACGCATACCCTAGCTTGCCCTGCACCGGAGCTTGTCGCGCAGAGAGTGACGTTATGACGACTTACAAGAGCATCAGTCTCCTGGGTGCATGGTGCGCCGTGAGTTTGTCCCTCTTCGCCAGCCACCTATTCGCACAGACGCGCCCTGCCCAGCCCACGCAGATTCAAGCCACCGCACCCGAGCACAGCGATGGGCAACACGATTTCGACTTTCACCTTGGCAGCTGGAAAACGCAGCTTAAACGGCTCACTCACCCCCTGAGCGGCTCGCATACCTGGGCCGCCTACGAAGGCACTACCGTTGTGCGCAAGATATGGGACGGCCGCGCCAATCTGGTGGAACTCGAAGCCGACGGCCCAAACGGCCACCTCGAACTCCTATCCCTGCGCCTGTACAACCCGCAAGCCCACCAATGGAGCCTCAACGTTGCCAGCAGCAAAGGTGGCAGCCTGGGCTCACCGACGATCGGCGAGTTCAAGAACGGACGCGGTGAGTTTATCGACCAGGAAACCTTTAACGACCGAACCATTCTTGTTCGATTCGTTATTTCGGATATCACCGCGGACTCGTGCCACTTCGAGCAGGCGTTTTCAGATGATGGCGGCAAAACGTGGGAGGTTAACTGGGTCGCTACCGATACCCGAGTAAAAACGTCGTAGGCCGGGTCGAGCGCGAGCGAGCGCCCAACGATTCGCCACTGAGCATTCCGTGGGAATACCTCAAAGCCTGGGCCTGTTCTTGCGACCAAATAAAAAATCCATTGCAAAGAAGGCGATGTATTTACAGTGCCACTAAGGTCGCCACGGTTTCCGAAGTACTTAAAGCTGACACTGGGCCACTTCATCACCAACATCCATTTCAGGATGACTTGGAAAAACTAAGGCACTACAGAAGCTCGATAAAAGTACTTGCCTTCCTGCATTGAAACGACAGGCTTAACCACTTAGACCAGTCTTGCACCAGCGAATTGTCGATAGTGTTCGTGATTGGCGATAGGTTCATCCAGCTCGACTACGCCTTCGTCCGATATATGTAAAATGCCTCGGTCATACAGCGCGTGGAGGTCTTTCCGAAGAAGGTAACCGTCTTCTGCGCGATTGTGTCCATCACGCCAGCTGCGTCCCTTTTTGTGCGCCGCGTCTAGGGTTACATCAACATCGCAGCCACTGATCACACATCGGCCTCCGCATTCCAAATGGACCAAACGGCGAAACGCGGCCTGAGCAGGTCTGATTTCTACGCTAGCGAACCTAGCCGCTCGTGTCAGCAAGTCGGCGGATGGCACTGGGGGCCGAGCTTCATCAGTCTTGCTTGCCCAGTATGCGTACAAACGCTGACGCTCTGCTTCATCGTCATCAATACCAAACTCTTCCGCGAGACCGCTCGAACAGCAGCCCGTTGCCTTCTTCACTACGAGTGCCGTGATAATGGGTTCCTGCAGTTCCTTGGCTTCGTTACCGAGTTTTCCCAGGACGCGACCGATGCTACCTCGATCAATTCCAAAAGCAGCCATCACCTCGCTATAGGCCACTTTCCCTCTGTGTCGGGCAATCTCGATAAGCCAGTCTCGAATGGCTGGCAACTTATACGCATGTGCAAGCAGCCGGTTTGACAAGCTTCGATTTGATCTTACTTGCTCGGCGAGTAGGTCGGTGAGTCGACCTTTGACATTGGCACCGACGTTGTTCGCTGGCTTTAAGCCAGCGAGCCACTGCTCATTGCTTTCCGCCAATATGGCAGAAATATTCTGCATTCTGTACTCAAACGCCTTCTCCGTCCGACCAAAACGTTGCGCAAGGTCACGATAGATTTCTCGTTTGGAATAAGGCCGAGATTCGGCCTCACACTGTTGCATTTTCCTATACGCCTGAACCGATGCGGCAAGTTCGTCTTCACTCCAATCGACAGCCATAGCCCCTCCCAAAGATCAGTCACTCTGTCCCCGAAAATGCTCGATAGATCGTTGCTGGACCCACATTGAATCGCTTTGCCAATTGCCGCACGGAGAACTGATCTTCCTGTCGAAGCGTCCTGATGCGCTGGTATTGCTCGTACAAGATTTGATAGAGCCTTTGCATAGCTATCTAAAGGTATACTTTTGAATCGTTAGACAGTCAGCCTCAGTCAAGTGCTTTGGCAAAGCTGACTCTGAGTAACTTCAGAGCATCTTCCGCCACGCCTACACCAAACGTGACGCCCCCGGAGCGATGGATCAATGCGGAAACCGCTCCTCCGCTCGCAACTGGCAATCGCAGCTGCATGCGGTCAATTACGCAGGGCTTCTGCTTAGTGAGCTTTGCCATCGCCGAGCGAACGTCGTGATCACCACGTAGCAGCACGCTAGCATTGACACCACGCTCGACTTGCAGGTTTCCTGCATGAAGAGCATCGATTACCAAAGGCTCGACTACGACCTCTTCCAGTCTTGCAAGCCAACTTGAAAGGTCTACGACTAGGGGCTTGATTGACAAGTCAAAAGACATCGCCTCAGAGAGGCGAGTAAAAAACAAACTGAGCGATCGAGGGGGATCGCGTATCTCAAGCTGTGGAAATGAAGGACTTAGGCGAAAATTTGTCTTTCGATAGGAGGTGCGCACAAACGTACTTTCGTTATCAAACGGATCGAACTCCGTCTCCTGCAACACGATCCGCTCAATATGTGTAGCTTCGATGTAGTCCTCTCGAACTCGCTGCACCAAAAATCCGTCATCCGAACTTGGGCCAAACGCATTTTGGCGCAAAGCGTTCGCCACCGAGCGAAGCGAGGCCTTCCACTTCGCCTCGTGCCAACGGATACGTTTCATTGGGGGTCACTGCCATTTGTTATCACGGAAGCCACCGGCCTGAGCTTCTGAAGCGCCGCTTGGGCAGCCCCCTCAATCAAAGTCAGCAACTCTTGCTTCTGTGACTCAGGGATGGGTCGCAAAGTTTTAGTCAATCCCTGTTTACCAGCATAGAACGCGCCGCGAGCAGCGTATTTGAATCCCCTCCCCGCCTCCGGATCTTCAAAGGCTGCCTCAAACTCAACAATGGTCTGTGCACCGTCCATCTTGGAACGCCAAATCACCGCAGACAAGTAGAAACCCTTGTCGCGTAAGTCTTGATACTCAGAGGACGAAAGCAGGGAATTGCCTTTCATAGCAATATTCCTGACCAGATGAAGCATCTTCTCTTTGGCAAGTTCTACCGACTGGTCATCTTCAAGATTGAGCGCGCCATCTTCAGCGGCGTCTTCATCGGCTTTACCTGCGTCTAGTAGCTCAGGTAAAACAGAATCGACACGAATGGAAGTGACATTTTCGAGCTTGTAGCCCTTAAGCTTCGTAATCAACTCGATGAAAAATTGTGTCCTCATCTCCGCAGTATTGAGACCATCCAAGGTGATCTCATCGGCTTGAATGGTCTGCTTTTTGTTTGCTTCAATTCGGTCTTTTATCGCATTGGTGATTGATCTAGCCTTGTCGTTAGCCGGAAAACGAATGACCGTTGTGTCGCCATCAACAATAAATTCAATAGCCGCCGTCTTGCTGCGACGCTGAATGAGTCGCGTTTTACCGTAGTCAATCTCGGTGTAGTCGACATCCATGACCAGTCGATCTGTACCACTCTGTGAAGATCGGACAGTTTCGTCCTTCGTATCGCTCTCCGCATACTGCTTTACCGCATTTTTGATTTCCTCGACAGACAGAGCTGCCGACAGGGTGACGCAAGTAAGCTTCTCCGCACGCGGCTTTGGCGAGCGGCGATCCATGATGCTATCGAGATCCAATGCATCATGGGGGAGCAAAGAAATTCGATCCGCTAGCCAGTCACGGGAAGCCCCTTGACCATAAAAGATACCCCGATCCCTAGAAAGGCTGTGAAGAACTTGCTCGCTCACTCGTTGCTTCGACGCCATTAAGACATCGAAGACTTCCTTGTCCGATGCACAATACAGGGGAGGTCTTGTAGTCATCGTACGTCCATCCCGATTTCGATTTCTGAAAAGACGGTTGCGATGTTGGTCATCGTGGTGCACGCCACTGACTTCAGAAGTATGCGGACTTCCTCCCCCCCACCGCACGATTCGATGTACTCATCGATCGCTTTTGCGAAGTGCGCAGGAGCGTTCACGTGTGGCGAGAGCATACGAACCCGAACATCCGTATTCTTGAAGACCGCCTGGTAATGCAACAAGTAATCTATGAGATAAAGAAACTCTTCGACGGTCTCCCCAGGGCGACGATAGTAGACAAGGTAGCCCCTTCTAGACTCGTCGTCGGGATGCTCATAAGTGAAGATGATCCACGGCGCCGTCAGCATCTCCAAGGTTGCCGCCCTAGCCTTCTCTGGCTGTACATTCTTTCTACGAACTAGATGCGGATAGAAGAAGCGGCACTTATCTCGACTAGGGAGCGAACCCTGACCGCGAAGGGTCTGTATGTCGAGTCTGACATTGTTTAGCCAGTGGATATCCTTCGGACCTAAGACGACCAACTTCGAGTCTTTCGGAACTTCCAACTTGTCCAAATTGACATCATCAATGATCTTCGAAAAATCGCTATCGTATGCACCATCGTGGTTGTATACGAATAGCAGGCTACAGATCTCGAAAGATGTGTGGTTATGTACAAACTTGCTGCGGAAGTCGTCACTCTTGTCAGCGCACGCGTGCGCCGCCGATAAGCGCTCGATCGAATTGCGAATCGTCGCAGCACCGATGGTGCCTTTGGCATAACTCTTCAGATCACAGGTCACGTAAGTGCGTGTCTGAAAGTACGGCTCGTCGTAGTAAAAAACGACATCACTGGGGTGAGTCGCCATCTGGTGAACAGAGTTGTCGGGACACGGCCAATTTACGTTGGCCGGACCAACTCGAGTCCAGAGAAACTCGGCAAATAACTCCTTGGAGAGCCTCTCTGCCATTGTTGCGATGTTTTGGCTTTCTGCCATATCCCATGCCCCCTATGCATAGGTCAATTCCATTGAATGAAGCGAATCATCTCAAATTATCTCGCCAAAAGCTCGGCAACAGCGAGTATTACTTAAAACCTAGAACTTATGCGAAACAGCCCCAGTCACCGCCAGTAACGCCATAAAAAAACCGCAACTTACCTTAGAGAACCTTTCTTAGCATTGACCTTTTTCGCAGTAGCCTTCAGCTTTTAACGCGTGCCCCCAAATAGCTCGGATAAGGGGCTTTGCATGCTTGGGCATCAACGGGGACCATCATGTGCATGAAATCCATATTCATACACAAGAGCATACACAGCATTCTGAGATCTGCCGAGACACCCTGAGAACGTCAGACACAAAAAAACCCGCCAAGTGCGGGGTTTAATGTGTTTCATGGAACTCGCTGAGACTTCCTGAAACTTCGATTGGTGCCCAAGGGGGGACTCGAACCCCCACGACTTACGTCGCTACCACCTCAAGGTAGTGCGTCTACCAATTCCGCCACCTGGGCAGGTGTCTTACTAAATACTTTTTTGATCAGCTTGCTTAAAATCGGCTTGTTTGAGATCGGCTTGCTTGATCAATTTTTCTTGGCGGGTGCCGGTGCTGGTGTTTGAGCGGCCGGTACTTCACTTTGTGTTGCTGCCGGTGTGGTCGCTGCCGGGGTCGTCGTGGCTTGCGGCACTTCCGGATTGACCGGAGCAGGCGCCTTACCGGTGGCTGCAGGCGGCGCATTTTGAGTCGCCGCGGGCGGATTGGCAAGACCGGACATCACACCCAGGTCGCTGCCGGCATCCGGCGCACCATGCCGGCTGAGGTACATACCCATACCGAGGCTGAGCAGGAAAAACAGTGCGGCGAGCACGCCCGTGGCACGGGTCATGAAAGTGGACGAGCCGCGGGCACCGAACACGGTGGCGGATGCACCGCCGCCGAAGCCGGAACCTGCATCGGCACCTGCACCACGCTGCATCAAGATCAGCACGATCATCGATGCCGCGATCAAGATGTAAAAGACGCTGAAGATGACGAACATGGGTTCTCTAAGGGTCTGTTGCGCTTATTGCGCCGCTGCGCAGATGCCGAGGAAATCGTCGGATACCAGTGAGGCGCCTCCGATCAAGCCCCCGTCTACGTCCGGCTGCGCGAACAATTCTGCAGCGTTCGCCGGTTTGACGCTGCCGCCGTAAAGCAGCCGGGTCAGACGGGCAATCATAGCATCTTCTTTTTCGAGTTGGCTACGGATAAAGGCATGCACCTGCTGTGCCTGCTCAGGGGTCGCCGTTCGCCCGGTGCCGATGGCCCATACCGGTTCGTAGGCGATCACCGCGGTATCAAAGCTGGCAACACCATGGGCATCGAGTACGGCCCGGAGTTGCCGCGCAATAACCGCTTCGGTCTCGCCGGCGTCGCGCTCGGCCAGCGTCTCGCCTACGCAGAGAATGGGCGTAAGCCCCCCAGCCCGGGCGGCGGCGAATTTGCGCGCGACCAAGGCGTCGCTCTCGCCGTGATACTGGCGGCGCTCCGAGTGGCCGACCAAAACCCAGTGCATGCCCACATCAGCCAGCATCGCGGCGGAAACCTCACCGGTATAGGCGCCCTGCCCGTCGTGCTCGCTAAGGTCTTGCGCACCGAAGCCAAGCCCGGATCCCCCGTGTTGCGCTGCCAAGGCAGCGGCATACGGCAATGGCGGACAGACCACCACATCGACCGCCGTAGGCAGCTTGGCCACGATATCGCCGACCAGCGCCGCAGCCATGGATTGGCTACCGTGCATTTTCCAGTTACCGGCGACGAGCTTCTTACGCATGCCAAACACCTATTGCATCAAAGCGCGTCAGCTTAACCAGGCAAGCCCATAGCGGCAATGTTGGTGTGCTAGCGCTGAGCGCGGCAGCCTGTAAAGATCGGGGCCCATGACCACCACTCAGAGCCTCCCATGACCCCTCCTGCTCGTCCGCTCAGCCTGATTACCGGGGCATCGGCAGGCATCGGTGCGGCCTTTGCGCGGGCGCTGGCCGCCAAAGACCATGATTTGGTGCTGACGGCGCGGCGAGTCGATCGACTGGAAGCGCTGGCTGACGCACTGCGCCGCCAATACCACGCCACGGTTACCGTGCTGCCAAACGATCTGGCCGAAGCGTCCGCGCCGCAGCAACTATGCGAGGCCCTGGCGCAGCGCAACCTGCGGGTGGACTGGCTTATCAACAATGCCGGTTACGGCGTGCCCGGCACCTTTGAGGCCAGCGACTGGAGCAAGCATGCCGATTTCATCCAGGTACTGATGACCGCGCCTACCGAACTGGCCTGGCGCCTGTTGCCCGCCATGCGTAAACAAGGTTACGGACGCATCATCAATGTCGCGTCACTGGCCGCCCACGTACCCGGCTCCGTCGGGCATACCTTGTACAGCGCCTCGAAGGCGTACCTGGTGAAGTTCTCGCAATCATTGGCGCTGGAGAACCGCCAGCTCGGCGTCAACGTATGCGCGCTGTGCCCCGGCTTCACCCGCTCGGAGTTTCACGATGTCACCGGCACCCGCGAGATGATGAACAAAATGCCGGGTTTTATGTGGCTGAGCGCCGAGGAAGTGGTGCGCCAAGGCATCGATGCGGTGGATCGTGGCGAAGCGGTATACGTCACCGGCAAGGTCAACCGGCTGATCAAGACCATCGTCAAACTCATGCCCGACCGCCTCGCACTCGGCTTGTCGGCGCGGGAATCCCGCCGCTATCGCGACCTGGGCGACATGCACTAACCGCCGATCCAGCGCGCCAGCACAAAAGCCGCCGCCGAAGCCAAGCCGCCGACCAGCATGGTTTGCGCGGCGCCACGGAGAATGCCGATACCAGTGAAGTGGCTTTTCGCTGCGCCAAACAAGCCAAGCGCGAGCAAGGTACACACGACCGAGACGCGCAGCGCCGAGGGCAAATCGTCAATCAACATATACGGCGCCAGCGGCACCAAACCGCCCAGCACATAAGCGCCGCCAATGGTCAGCGCACTGCGCGAGGCACGGCCGGGCTGAGGCGGGTCCAGCCCAAGTTCATAGCGCATCATGAAATCGACCCAGGCCTCATGGTCGTTGTGAAAATGAGCCAGTATCGGCGCGCAGGCGGCGCGATCCAGGCCATAGCGGGCAAAGATCTGCACCACCTCACGCTCCTCCTCACCGGCCAGCTCGCTTACTTCGTACAGCTCGCGATGGCGCTCCGCTGCATAGTGGTCGGCATCGCCCCTGGCGGCGAGATAACCACCCAGGCCCATGGCTATCGCACCCGCGGCGATTTCGGCCACCCCGGCCACCACCACGACATGGCTGGCCGCCACCGCTCCGGACAAGCCCGCCGCCAGCGCAAACGGCACGGTCAGGCCATCGGCCATGCCGATCACCAGATCCCGTACGGTGTCAGAAGCCGTGAAATGCTTTTCGGTATGCGGCGTGACAGGCATCGCTATGCTCCATGATTCAGCCGCCACTGTAATGCGTGGCGCCCGCCATGCTGCGAGCGCAAAGCCGAATCATTGCCGTTTACATGTCAGCGTATCGCCCACTACAAAATCGGCACCGTTGCGGGCCACTTGCCAGTCCACCCGATAACGCTGCTGATCGAGTCGGACATAGACAAAACGCTGCGCCGGCTGCAGCTCCGCCTCCGCTGTCCAGACCCACTGATTATTAACCCAGCCGCTGGAATAAAAGCGCCGTGCGCCGCCAAAGTTATCCAGCACCGTGGCGTTGAAGCGCTGCGCCTTGCTGTCATAGCCCCACGCCTCAACCGCGTGATAAAGGGCTGGTGGCGAGGTGTCGTCATGATGTTTAAGCAATGCCGCACCCTGCAAATCATGCTGATAACGCATCTGCGCAGCAATGCTTTTGCCGCTGGCGGGAAACACCCCGGCGCAGGCCCAGTCACCGACAAAATAATCCAGCGAACGCATCGGCGATGGCGCCAAATCGGCGGCCATGGCCAGGCCGTTGCACGTCGTCATGACACCCAGCAACAAGGTTAGCGCGACACGCATCAGCCTCACTCCGCGACGAAAGCGTCAACGCTATCGGACTTCCGGCCGGCGGGCACCGACCGGAAGTCATGCCTCAGCACTCAGATCAATTTGATTTCGCGCAAACGCTGCATGAGGTACTCATGCGAACTGATCGTGGTGTCATAGCGGCTGGGGTTTTCCGCCGTGATGCATTGCGACAGCGGCGCCAGCATCACATCGGGATTAGGATGCAGGAAGTACGGCACCGAATAACGCGGCTTACGCGCATTGTCGTTTTGCGGATTCACCACCCGATGCGTCGTGGACGGATACACATGGTTGGTCAGGCGTTGCAGCATGTCGCCGATGTTCACCACGATGGCGTCGCCTTCGGTGGTGATTGGCAGCCACTCGCCGTCGCGGGTCAGCACTTCCAAACCTTCGGCGCTGGCACCGACCAGCAAGGTGATGAAGTTGATGTCCTCGTGCGCGCCCGCCCGCACATTGGGAATATTGTCTTCGGTGATCGGTGGATAGTGGATCGGCCGCAAGATCGAGTTACCCAGGTCGGTCTTGTCCTCGAAATAGTGCTCGGGCAAGTCGATGTGCAACGCCAGGGCACGCAGTACACGGGAGCCTAGTTGATCCAGCGCATCGAACAATCCATAGCCATACGACTTGAAATCAGCGATCTCGGTCGGCCATAAATTCGGCGGCATGACATCGGCGAATGTCGAATCACGGGGAATTTCCCGACCCACATGCCAAAACTCTTTCAGGTCGGCGTACTTGCTGTCTTTCGCGGTCTCGACCTTGAACGGCGTATAGCCACGCGCACCACCGCTGCCAGCGAGGTGGTACTTCATCTTGGTTTCGGTCGGCAGGGCAAAAAAGCGCTGAAAGACATCATAAGCGCCATCGATCAGCTCACGTGGAATACCGTGACCGCTGATGCCGCAAAAACCGTATTCACGGTACGCCGCACCCAGCTCGGCCACAAAGGCGGCGCGGTCGCTGTCGTAACGACGAATATCGAGAGTAGGAACCTTCTTCATAACGTGTCCATAGGTAGGCGTGCGGTCAATGAAAGTCCACCACCGCAGGGGTGGAGCACGTCGGGCCAATCCTTGGCGACCTGAGCGAGAGTTCGCGTTACAGCAGGTTCACGAGCGTTCGGCGACGGATTTTACGACGCCAGCCAGCCTCTCTGCCAACTGCCGTACTTCGGCCGCGTCGGCGGCTTCCACCGTGACCCTCACCAGCGGCTCGGTACCCGACGCACGCAGCACCACCCGGCCACGGCCATGCAGCTCGCGCTCGACCTCGGCCAGCGCCGCATGCACCGGCTCGCTGCCGAGTGCCTCGCGCGCGCCTTCGGCACGCACGTTAAGCATGATCTGCGGCAATTTATGCAGCCCCTGCCTTGCGGTGGCGAGATCCTGCCCGGCCAGCAGCAAGGCCTCCAACACCGCCAGCGCGGAAACAATGCCGTCGCCAGTGGTAGCGCGGTCCAGGCACAGGATATGCCCCGAGGTTTCCCCACCCAGCACACCGCCGTGCTGACGCAATTGCTGCAGCACATAGCGGTCACCCACGTTGGCGCGAATCAGCGACACCTGCAGCTCATCCAGCGCCAGTTGCAAACCGTAATTGCTCATCAAGGTACCGACCACCGGCCCCTTCAACAGCCCCTGCGCATGCCAGCTATGCGCCAGTACATAAAGAATGTCGTCGCCGTCGGCCAGCACGCCATGGCGGTCGACCAGCAATACGCGGTCACCGTCGCCATCGAAGGCAATGCCCAGATCGGCCTGCTGCTCCAGCACGGCTTTTTGTAGAGCCTGAGGATGCGTCGAACCCACCTCGCGATTGATATTGAAACCGTCAGGCCGATTGCCGATGACCGACACCTCGGCGCCCAGTTCGGTAAACACCTGAGGGGCAACTTGATAGGTCGCGCCATGGGCACAGTCCAGCACCAGCTTGACCCCGTGCAGGCTGAAATCCTCGGCCACCGTCGACTTGCAGAATTCGACATAACGGGTGGCGGCGTCACTGATACGGGTCGCCTTGCCCAGCTGTTCTGACGAGACGGTGACAAAGTCCGCATCGAGCTCTTGCTCAATGGCCTGCTCGATCGCATCGGAAAGCTTCTCGCCGTGGGCCGAGAAAAACTTGATGCCGTTGTCGTGATGAGGATTATGCGAAGCACTGATGACAATGCCGGCCTGCGCGCGCAGCGAGCGCGTCAACAAGGCCACGGCGGGTGTAGGCATCGGCCCCAGCAAGCCCACATCGACCCCGGCGGCGACCAGCCCAGCCTCCAGCGCCGATTCAAACATATAGCCGGACACACGCGTGTCCTTGCCAATCAATACCAGCGGGCGCCCCTTGACGCTGGCTTGCTGCCCAAGCACGGCACCGACGGCACGGCCCAGGCGTAACATGAAATCAGCACTGATCGGCCACTGTCCGACCAGGCCGCGAATGCCATCGGTGCCGAAATATTTGCGTTGTGTCATCAAAGAATCCTGGCGAGAAGAGCTTAGCGCCGCGAGCATAGCGCCAGACCCCAGCTCGGGTCAGCGACCTGCTGGGCATGGTTTATTCGTCGTCGGGCCAACGCGGTGCGGCCGGGCGCTCATCGCGCCGCACCGGCGTATCGCCCGCCTGCACGGCATGCCACACGGCAAGCGCATCCACCGTGGCGGCAACATCGTGAACGCGGACCATGCGCGCCCCGCGCTGCACGGCAATCAGCGCGCCCGCCATAGAACCGGCCAGGCGAGCCGTGGGTTCGCTGCGGCCAGTCATCTGGCCAATCATCCCCTTGCGGGAAAGCCCGGCATAAACGCCACTGCCCAAATTGCCGAAACGCTCCAGGGCACGTAGCAAGGCCAGACTGTGTTCGAGGTTTTTGCCGAAACCAAAGCCGGGGTCAACCATCACTTTGCGTTTATCGATGCCAGACAGCTCGCAGGCGAACAAACGATCGGTCAGAAAGCGATGCACCTCGCCGACGACATCGTCGTACTGCGGATCGCTTTGCATGCTGCCCGGCACACCTTGCATATGCATCAGGCAAACCGGAACGCCGAGTGCCGCCGCGGCATCCATGGCGCCATCACGGCGCAAGGCGTAAACATCGTTAATCATGCCGGCGCCCGCCGCGACAGCAGCGCGCATGACCTCAGGCTTTGAGGTATCGATGGCGATGGGCAAGCTGGTGCGTGCCACCAGTTGCTCGATCACCGGCACCACGCGGCGCAGCTCTTCCTCAAGCGGCACCTCGTCGGCACCAGGGCGGGTCGACTCGCCACCGACATCGAGCATATCGGCCCCCTCCTCCACCATGCGCAACGCATACGCCACGGCGGCGTCCACGCTCGCATGATGGCCGCCATCGGAAAACGAATCGGGCGTGACATTGAGAATGCCAACCACACGAGGACGGTCCAGCACCAGCTGGCGGCCAGCGCAATCAAGCACGGGAGCGAACAAATCCATAGGCATGCCTCATCTCTAGACAAGAATTACTGCTCAACCACCGTACTCAGCAAGGTTGAACGAAAGATCGCATCCGGGGCAATCACCGGCTCATCCAAGGGCGGCTTGCCGTGATAGCGCTGCTGCAGCTTAGCCCGCACCACGGTGCTGTCCAGCTTGAAATCGCGCAAATGCGACAGCGGCGCCAAGATGATGCCGTAGCTGCGCTGATAAAGTTTCCAGGCCAGCTCCGAGCAATACAGCCGCCGGTCGGACCATTCAAACCTGGTGTCGTAAGGCCGCCCAAGCATAGCGCCCGCCGTCTCGCGCAGCCTGGCATGCGCCGCATCGGTGTCGATCGGCGCGTGATCGCGCAATCGGCGCACCGCATAGTGACCGCCCTCGCCGCGAGCTATCCATGAGGCCAACGGGGTAAAGCGGACCTGTGCCTCAGCCTCCAGCACATCGGGCTTGCCATGGCGATAAACGATCACGCCCATATGGCTCCAGCGCGAGCCGGTAGCCGCCTGCACCGCGGCGCTCTGCGCCGACGACGAGGTCTGGAAGATCAAGTCGCCATCGTGCCACTGAACAGGTTCCGCGCATGACGCCAGCGCTGGCAGCAGCCACAACAGGCCCAGCAGCGCGGCCCCAAAGCGGCTCATAAACCGCCTAGCTCACCCATATGCTCGCGGTAATAACGCAGCTCTTCCACCGAGTCGCGAATATCCGACAGCGCGGTATGCGCGGAATCCTTATTAAAGCCCTTGCCAATCACTGGCGACCAACGCCGGGCCAGCTCTTTAAGCGTCGACACATCCAGGTTGCGGTAATGGAAGTAACGCTCGAGACGCGGCATTTGCCGATGCAAAAACCGGCGGTCCTGACAAATCGAATTACCGCACATCGGCGATTTTCCGGCCGGCACCCAGCGCCTGAGAAAATCCACCGTGGCCTGCTCGGCCTTGGCGTGGTCATCCACCGACGTCAGCACCTGATCCCACAAGCCGGATTTACGATGTTGATTGCGGTTCCAGGAATCCATCCCCTCTAACCGTTCAAGCGGATGGCGTATGGCAAATACCGGCCCTTCGGCCAATATCAGCAAGTCTTTATCGGTAACGATCGTGGCGATCTCCAGAATCGAATCGGCATCGGTATCGAGGCCGGTCATTTCCAGGTCAATCCAGATCAAATTGTCGTCGTGCGATTGGCTCATGCGCCCTCCTGACGTGCAAGTCTAGCAGTTGGTGCCCCATAGCCTGTTCTCTATGTAGCTTTTCGTGACCTAAACCGATATCGCTGGCATGCAAGCCCCGTTGAAGCGGGCGATTCAAGCCCCGGCCGCACACCACCAGGCCCAGACGCGGTCATGCGATGATTCGGTCATGCAGACTTTCTTCTGGCACGACTACGAAACCTTTGGCGCCGACTCGCGCCGCGACCGACCGATCCAGTTCGCCGGTATCCGCACCAGCATGGAACTGGAGATTATCGGTGAGCCGGTGATGTTCTTCGGCAAACCGCCGCATGACATGCCACCGCACCCCGATGCCTGCATGATTACCGGCATCACCCCGCAACAGGCCGAACGTGAAGGCGTTATCGAGGCCGAGTTTGCCGCGCTGATTCACGAGCAATTGGCCATGCCGGGCACCTGCGGCGTCGGCTATAACTCCCTGCGCTTTGACGACGAAGTAACCCGTCAAATGCTTTACCGCAATTTCTACGAGCCTTACGGCCGCGAATGGGAGAACGGCAATTCGCGCTGGGATCTGATCGACCTGGTCCGCATGTGCCAGGCCCTGCGCCCCGAAGGCATCGTCTGGCCGACCCGCGAGGATGGCTCGCCCAGCTTCAAACTGGAGCATCTGGCCAGCGCCAACCATCTGCAGCAAGAGCGTGCCCATGACGCGCTCTCCGACGTGCATGCGCTGATCGATCTAGCCCGGCTTATTCGGGTGCGCCAGCCGCGCCTATGGGATTGGTACTTCAGCCTGCGCCGCAAGCAAAAAGTCTTCGAGCTGCTGGACGTGGTCGGCATGACGCCACTGGTGCACGTGTCCTCACGCTATCCCGCCAACCGTCATTGCCTGGCGGTGATCGCGCCACTGGCGCCGCATCCGAACCGGCCCGGCGAAATCATCGTCTACGACCTGGCCACCGATCCGAGCGAGCTACTGGCGCTTGACGAAGATGAAATCGCCGACCGCGTATTCACCGCCCGCGTCGACTTGCCCGAAGGGGTCGAACGTATCCCGTTGCGCACGGTGCGGACCAACCGCGCACCGGCCTTGGCACCGCTATCCGTGCTGAAGGGCGTCGATATGGCACGCTTGCAGATCGACCTGGATCGCTGCATGGCGCATCGCGATGTACTCGCTGCCACCGAGGGCCTGGCCGAAAAGCTGCGGCGGGTCTTTCAGCGTGCCACCGAGTTCCCTCCGGCAGAGGATCCCGAACTGGCCTTGTACGGCGCCTTCCTGCCCGATGCCGACAAGCGCCTGCTGGCCGAGGTTCGCGCCACCCCTGCGGCCCAACTGGGTCAACGCAGCTTTCCCTTTCGCGATCCGCGTTATCCCGAATTACTGTTTCGCTATCGCGCGCGCAATTGGCCTGAAACCCTCAATGCCGACGAGCGTCTTCGCTGGGAGGCCTTCCGCCGCGACCGCCTGTGCAAACCCGGCGCCTTGACCGGGCTGACCCTGGAGCAGTATTTCGCCCGCATCGCCGAGTTGCGCGCCGACCCCGCAGGGCAAGCTAAGCTTGCCCTGCTTGATCAACTACAGGCCTGGGGCGAGCAACTCGCTGCCGAGGTCGCTCCTCTTACCGCCTGACATCTCGCCACTATGCCGAACAGCTACTTCACTCCAGCGACTTTCCGCTTTCTACGCGCGCTCGATCGCAACAACAGCCGCGAATGGTTTCAAGAGCACAAGGACGATTACGAGCGTCATGTGCGCGAGCCTTTTCTGGCACTGATTACCGACATCAAAGCGCCGCTGGAAAAGATCAGCCCGCACTATCGTGCCGATCCACGTAAAAACGGCGGCTCGCTTTTTCGCATTTATCGCGACACCCGCTTCTCCAACGACAAGCAGCCTTACAAACCCTGGCAAGGCTCACGTTTCTTTCACGAACGGCGCCATGAAATTCCTGCGCCGTCGTTCTACGTGCATATTCAGCCCGGCGATTGCTTTGCCGGTGGCGGCATGTGGCATCCCGAATCCGACGCGCTCAAGCGCATCCGGGCCTTTCTTGCCGATAACCCCGCCGCATGGAAACGGGCATGAGCTGATCGAAGACATCAAGCGCAAGGATTTCGCCGTGGGCGAAGGCTTTGACGAGGCCCTCGCCTGCTCGACCGAATTGCTGCCGTGGATCGTGGCCACCTTTAAGCGAGTGTCGCCGTTGGTCGATTACCTATGCGCCGCGCAAGAGCTAGAGTTCTGAAGGCGCGGCACGGCTATCACGTCCTTCGATCAACAAATAAACCGCAACCAGTGCACTGACCAAGGCCGTCAGTGCCACATAGTGCGCAGGAGCCATACGGCCGACTCGCTCGGCCATATAGTCGATCAGGGTCGCCGTGCTGGCGCCGAACACGGCGTAGGCCACGTTATAGGCAAACGACAAACCGGAATAACGGATCGGTGCAGGGAATGCCGTGACCATCACGGTAGGGATCACCCCCACCACGCCGACCAGAAAACCCAGCACCGGGTACAGCCACAAAAAGTAGCCGCCACCATGGGCGAGATCGCCAAACAGCGCATACGTGCCGGCAATCAAGGCCAGCGAGCCCATTAGCAACGCCCACCGCTCGCCCGCGCGGTCGACCAGCCAGCCGTAAGCAAGACAACCCAGGCAGAGAGAAAAAGCCGCGAAACTGTTGCCGAGAAAGGCCGTGTCCGCGTCGATATGAAACTGTTTCTGCACCAGGTTCGGCAGCATCAGAATCAACACCAGGATGGCCGCCGTCAGCACCCAGGTCACCAACATCGACAACAGCACGCCTTTGCCGTGGTTATTCAATACCGTGCGCAGCGGTAGCTCGCGGCTAAGCTCTTTGCGCTCGCGCATGGCGGTAAACACCGGCGTTTCACTCAGCCAGCGGCGTAGCCACACGGCCACGAAACCAAAGACACCACCGAGTAGAAACGGCACACGCCAGCCCCAGCGCAGCAGATCGGCAGGCGCTAAATGGTGATTGATCCATGAGGCCGTCAACGAGCCAATCAAAATGCCCACGGTCAGCCCACTGGTCAAGCTGGCACAGGCAAAACCGACCCGGCCTGCAGGCGCATGCTCGGCCACGAACACCCAGGCGCCGGGCACTTCACCGCCAATGGCAATGCCCTGCACCACGCGCATCATCAGCAACAACAAAGGCGCCAGCAGGCCGACCTGTTCGTAGACGGGCAAAAAGCCAATTGCCAGCGTTGGCAACGCCATCAGAAACACACTAAGCGTAAACATCCGCTTGCGCCCCAGGCGATCGCCGAAATGCGCCATCACGATGCCGCCCAGCGGGCGCGCCAGATAACCGGCGGCAAAAATGCCATAGGTCTGCAACTGGGCCAGCCATGGCGCCGTGCTGTGCGGAAAGAACAACGTACTCAGCGGAATCGCGAAGAACACAAACACCACGAAATCGTAAAACTCCAGCGCACCGCCCAAGGCCGCCAACGACAGGGTTTTGACATCATGACGCGAGAGTGATCGGACAGCACCTGCAGGTGACGTGGTCAGCGTTGCGGCTTGCGTCATACGTGGAGCCTGGAGCATCAGCGGGATGGGCCCCAGAACATACACCAAGACATTCCATCGAACCTACAGCTCTGCCCGGATAGCCGCAGCGGGAAAACCCGTGAATGCAGCTCTCACACCACAGGGCGTTTCAAAGTGCCATGGTTTTGTTAGCCTAGCGACGCGCTTGGGACTGGATGCCCATACGCCGGGGGTACGACATTTTTTTCCGGCATTCCATTTCATCCGTCCAAAGGAGACTTCTGATGAGCATGGGCAAGCGTTTTACGGCCGAATTCTTCGGCACGTTCTGGCTAGTCTTCGGTGGTTGCGGCAGTGCGGTTATCGCTGCTGGCTATCCTGACCTGGGCATCGGCTTTGCGGGCGTTGCACTCGCCTTCGGCCTTACCGTCGTCACCATGGCCTACGCCGTAGGCCACATATCCGGAGGACACTTCAATCCAGCCGTCACGGTGGGTCTGTGCGCGGGCGGCCGCTTTCCGGCCAAGGACGTACTGCCTTACATCATTGCCCAGGTCATCGGCGGCATCGCGGCTGGTGCCGTGCTGTACCTAATCGCCAGCGGCAAACCGGGCTTCGATGCCAGTGCCGGTTTCGCCTCCAACGGCTATGGCGCGCACTCGCCGAGCGCAGTCAATGGCATCGGCGGCTACTCGATGCAGGCAGCGATCGCCGCCGAACTGGTATTGACCGCGTTCTTCCTGATCGTCATCCATGGCGCCACCGACAAACGCGCGCCGTCGGGCTTCGGCCCGCTGGCCATCGGCCTGGCACTGACCTTGATCCACCTGATCAGCATCCCGATCACCAACACCTCGGTCAATCCGGCACGCAGCACCGGTGTGGCGATCTTCCAGGGTAGCTGGGCGCTGGAACAGTTGTGGTTGTTCTGGCTGATCCCGCTGATCGGCGGCATCGTCGGCGGCCTGATTTACCGCCACCTGCTCGCCAGCAACGACTGACGCTTGAAGCTACGGCCCCTGTCCCTCGACAGGGGCCGTATCGTCAGCTTTCATACAATTCGATCGGCAGACCATCGGGGTCGGCAAAAAAAGTAAAGCGTCGATCCGTGTATTCATCGACGCGTATCGGCTCGCACGCCACGCCGCGTTGCTGCAAGATCTTCACCACCGCCTCGACATTGGGTACGGCAAAGGCCAGATGCCGAAGCCCCTGCGCCTCCGGCCGTGACGGCCGCGGTGGCGGATCCGGAAACGAGAACAGCTCCAGTTGCACCCCCGGGCTGACCTCCAGATCACACTTCCATGACGCGCGCGTGTCACGGTAAACCTCTCGCACAATCCGCAAGCCCAGCGTTTCGCTGTAGAAAGCTTTCGAGCGCGGATAATCCGAACAAATCAGTGCCACGTGATGAATGGCGCACAGCAGCGGTTCGCTCATGAACGTCTCAGGCTTTGCACATCAAGGCGTTGCAGCATAACCGCATGGCATGCAACGAATCGATATGCCTGGCTTGAGCATTCACATCGCCTGCTCAACCGGCTTGCTAGTGTCCGGCGGCCACAGCGTCCGCCAGGGGGATACACGGACTGTCGGCATCATCGGTGTCGCCATCGGCGGCGCTATCTGCAGGTGCATGGGCACCCGGCCATGCACATACATGGAGGACTACAGCATGCAACGTTTTCTTTTAATGTTGGCATTAAGTGTGGTCGCCGGCGTGGCCCAAGCGGCAACAGGGGTTGCGCTGGTGCATGGCACCGGCAATCAAACCGACGCAGCGACCAATTACTGGCAAGCCGACATGATTGCCGGCGTAAGCAGCGGTCTCAGCGACAGCAACAATCTGCTCGTAGTCAATTGCGATTTCACCCAATACATGTGGGACAACCGCGCCGCCGGCTGTCTCGCCCAGCAACTGACCGATTTCATCAGCGCGCGCAATATCGACAAGCTGATTGTCATTACCCATTCCAACGGCGGCAATGTCATGCGCTGGATTCTTTCCAATCCTACCTATGATGCCCGCTATCCCAACATCATCAGCCGTATCGTCAGGGTCGACGCGATCGCACCATCCAGCGCCGGTACGCCGCTGGCCGATGCCGTCATCAACGGCAATATATTTGAAAGTGCGCTGGGCTGGTTGCTCGGCTATCAGAACGATGCCGTGCGCCAGCAGCAAACCGGCTGGATGGCCACTTACAACCAGCAAAACCTGCTCGGCACCGCTGGCCGCCCGGCACTGCCCACACCATTTCGCGATGCCTACGGCAGCGATGTCGCCGCCGCCGTGTGGAATAGCGACGCCTATTGCGGTGGCTACGCCCAAAGCGTGGGCCTGGCGATTACCCAGAACTGGCTCGATAGCTGCTCGGACGGCTTCATCAACTGCACCAGCGCCCAGGCTGCCGGCAGCGTGTGGTTCAAAGACACCCAGGTCACCGACCATGGCGCTGTGTTGAATCACAACCAGAGCCGCCGCGCCTGCTTCGGACTGCAGACCATCCTCAGCAACGACATCAAGAAGGGGTAAGCGCCATGCGCATACGTATTCTCACCCTGGCACTGCTTGCTGGCACCGCGTCGATGTCTGCCCTGGCCGCCAGCGAAAGCCTGCTGCCGCCGCAATCGGATGACTTGGTCCCTACCCTGATCCACGCACGTGCGACCACCGTCGGCGCCACCAGCGACGCCAGCACCGCACGCTTTGCCCCAGCGCCGCAGATTCACCTAGAGCATCAGCCGATCCAGGTCAGCTGGGCACTCGATCCAGCCGCACCGCTCGACACCACGCCGCAGCCGATCAGCCAGCGCAGCCGCGAATACTGGACCGATGTCAGCAGCGGTGACCTGCAACGCGGTGTCGAACTGCCGTTGAGCGCACCCGGCGCCATCATCCGCCTCAGCCCCGGCCAGGGCAGTGGCAAGATCAGCCCCGCCGACGTGCATCTGCAACTGGGCAACCAAAACGTCGACGGCAATGCCGCCGCCAGCCATATCGCCGACGCCAGCGCACTCAAAGCCGCCGGCATGGATGTCGCCGAGGCGTCGCTGGCGATGCAATTGCGCCCGGAACTAGGCTCGGGTCACGCCACCCTTAAAGCGGCAAATGCCAATCGCGCCGAAGTATTGCTGGGCGACAGCGTGCAAGTCACCTTAAGCCTGCAAGATGGCAGCTCATTGAACCACCTGCAGACTGCCGGCGGCTATCTGCGCGCGCCCAATGGCGACACCACCCTGCTGCACTTTCAGCAACAGGCTGACGGTCGCTTCGTCGCCACCGCCACGCCCACCAAGGAAGCCAGCAGCCCGGGCTTGTGGCAAGTGCAAAGCTTTACCCTCGGCACCGATGCCAACGGCCAGGATGTACGTCGCGATGTCACCAGCACCTTCGCCGTAGCGGCTGCGGATGTGCGCTTTAGCGGCGGCGTCGAGCCAAAGAAAGCCAGCGACGGCGGCATCGATATTGCGCTGGCTGTGGATGCGAAAAATGCCAGCCGCTACGCCGTATCGGGTGTGCTGTATGGCCGCGGCACCGATGGCCAGATGCATCCCGGCGCCTATGCGCAATCGGCAGCTTGGTTAGCGCCGGGCAATAGTCAATTGCACTTGCATTTCGACGCCAACAGCACGCGTCATCTGGCCCCGCCCTACGAGCTACGCGACCTGCGCCTGCAAGATCAGCCCGCCATGGGCCTGGTCGAACGGCGCGCCCTGGCACTTCGCTTCGCCCTGTAAGTGAGCTGACGGACGGGCCATGGACGGCCCGCCCCTAATCGTCCTCCTGCCACCGATTCACCCAGCTAAGTCAGGCGGCTGAAAAGGGAAACGCCAGCACGTCGGCAATCGCATCGGTACCGGCCAGGCACATCAACAAACGCTCCACGCCCAGCGCCACCCCGGCGCAATCAGGCATGGCATCGAGCACCTCAAGCAGTGACGTATCCAATGGAATCTCAGCCAGGCCACGCGCACGCCGAACCGCATTATCACGTTCAAAGCGCAGCCGCTGCTCGGCGGCATTGTTGAGCTCGTGATAGCCATTGGCCAACTCGTAAGGCCCCAGGTACAACTCGAAGCGTTCGGCCAGCGGCGGATCTCCCGCACGGATTCGCGCCAGCGCACATTGGCTGGCGGGATAGTCGTGAATCACCGTGATGCGGTCGCGCGGAAACGCCGGTTGCAGCTTGTGCGTGATCAACAAATCCAGCCAATCGTCACGGCCCAGATCACTGGCCTCGATCGCATACTCCGCCAACGGCGCCCGTAATGCGTCGATGCTGGCATGCAACGGGTCGATGCCCAGTTCGTCCAGAAACATCTGCCGATAGCTTTCGATGACCACCTCGGCACGCCGCCCCACCATGCCCAACGCAGCCTCGACCAGACGAATGGTTTCCTCCATCAACCGGCGATGGTCCCAGCCGACGCGATACCACTCCAACATGCTGAATTCGGGATTATGCCGCCCACCCGCTTCACCATTGCGAAACACGCGCCCCAATTCGTAGCAATCGCCCACACCGGCGGCTAACAGCCGCTTGAGTGGATATTCCGGCGATGTACGCAGCCAGCGCTGGCGCGCGCCAGCATCCACGTGACCACTGAACAGCGTGCTGAAGCTTTCGATATTCGGATCGGTATTACCCGCCGCCGACAAGATCGGCGTCTCCACCTCCAGCACCTGACGCTCGGCAAAAAACGCGCGCAGCAGCGCATACAGGCGCGCGCGCAGTTGCAGTTGTTGCGGCAGCGATACGGGTGGTTGGATCACAAAGGAAACCTGTTTGTTGTGCATCACAGCTGTATTCAGTGGCTCGCTGGCGCCGACTATCTGTCTGCCCAAGCTACGCCAGAAGTAGGGGCAGTAGAAGCAGGCAAGCCAGGTTCACGACTTAATTTTCATGCTCGGCCAGCAGCGCAAGTAAACGAGCCTCGTCCCATACTTCGACGCCAAGCTCTTGCGCTTTATCCAGCTTGGACCCGGCCGCTTCACCGGCAACCACGAAACGGGTCTTCTTCGACACCGATCCCGACACTTTCGCGCCCAGTGCCTCCAAGCGTTGCTTGGCTTCATCACGGCTTAGCGTGGGCAAGCTACCGGTAAGCACCACGGTTTGGCCCTCCAAGGGAGCCCCCACCGCAGCGGCCGTTTGCGGAATCGCCGCCAACAGCCGGTGCATGGCGGCCTCTGCTTCACGCAATGGCGTCAGGGTCGAAGCATCCGCAAGATAATTCTGCAAATGAAGCACCGCCGCCTGCGGCAAACCGGCCACCACCCACTGCGCCGCGCCGGCATCGATCAACTGCTGCAAGGTCGGGTAGTACTGCGCCAGCAATTGCGTGCTCTTGGGCCCCAGCTTGCTGACCTTGACCATGTCCAACAGCACGGCCAGGTCCAGCTTTCCACGCAGCTTGGCCGATGGCGTGCCCTCATCGCTAAAGCTCACCCCCGCAGCCAACAAGGCATCGACCACCTGTTGATTGCCCGGTTGCGCAAAAAAGCCGGCAATCGAGCTGGCCACTTCGCCACCGATATCCGGCAACACGCGCAATATCGGCTCTGGCGTACTGCGCACCACATCCAGGCTGCCCAGCCATGCCGCCAGCGTCTTGGCGGTGCTCTCGCCGATATGCATGATGCCCAGCCCAAACAAAAAGCGCGGCAGGGTGGTGTGCTTGCTCGCCGCAATCGCCTCAAGCAGGTTTTCCGCCCATTTGGTGGCGATCTTGCCGGCCTTCACGGTTTCCGGCGTGCTGCCGTCGTGCTCGTCGGCACGGCGCTTCATCTCCAGAAAATCGTCCAGGCTCAACCGGTACAAATCGGCCGGCGTGTGCACGTAGCCGAAATCCACCAAGGCGTCGACGAAACGCTCGCCGAGGCCATCGATATCCATCGCACGCCGCGCGGCAAAGTGAATCAAGGCTTCTTTGCGTTGCGCTGCGCACACCAGGCCACCGGAACAGCGCCAGGCCGCCGCCCCCTCTTCGCGCAACAAGGCCGAGCCGCACACCGGACAATGCGTGGGCATGCTCCACGGCGTGGCGTGCGCGGGGCGCTGCTCAGCTATGACCCGTACCACTTCGGGGATCACATCGCCGGCGCGACGCACGATGACGGTATCGCCGATACGCACGTCCAGTCGCGCCACCTGATCGGCATTGTGCAAGGTGGCATTGGTGACGATGACGCCAGCCACCTGCACCGGCGCCAGCCGTGCTACCGGGGTGGCCGCACCGGTACGGCCGATTTGAATTTCGATCGCTTCCACCGTGGTGGTTTGCTCCTGCGCCGGAAACTTATGCGCAATGGCCCAGCGCGGTGCGCGCGAGACAAAACCCAGCTCGCGTTGCCCGGCATAGTCATCCAGCTTGTAGACCACGCCGTCGATGTCATACGGCAGCGTGTCGCGCTTATCGCCAATACGCCGGTAATACGCAATCAAGCCGTCGAAGCCGCTGGCCGTACCCGCTTCGGGCGATACCGGAAAACCCCAGTCGCGCAATTTTTGCAGCGTTTGCGAATGAGTGACAGGTAATTCACCACCCTCTACCACCCCGACCGCATAGGCAAAAAAGCTCAGCTTGCGCTTGGCGGTTATCGCCGGGTCCAGCTGACGCAACGAACCGGCGGCGCCATTGCGCGGATTCGCCAGGGTCTTTTCGTCGGCCGCCCGCGCCCGCGCATTGAACGCCTCGAAATCCTTGCGCAGCATGATCACCTCGCCACGCACCTCGAGCACGCGCGGCCAGCCTTCGCCACGCAGCCGCAGCGGAATCGCCCGCACCGTGCGCAGGTTGGCCGTCACGTCTTCGCCGGTTTCGCCATCGCCACGCGTCGCGCCCTGCACAAACACACCATCTTCATAACGCAGGCTGATCGCCAGGCCATCGAGCTTGGGCTCTACCGAGAACACCGGCTCGCGCAGGTCCAGGGTCTGCTCGACACGCCGTTCAAACTCGGCGACCTCGCGAAAGCGTTCGCGGTCGTTGTCGCCCTCTTGCTCAAAGGCGTTGCCCAGCGACAGCATCGGTCGTGCGTGCCGCACTTCGGCAAAACCGCCTTGCGCTCGCGCGCCAACGCGCCGGGTCGGCGAGTCGGCCGTCGCCAGCTCGGGCTGCGCCTGTTCCAGCGCTTCCAGCTCTCGCAGCAAACGATCATATTCAGCGTCGGTGATTTCCGGATCGTCGAGTACGTGATAGCGGTAATTGGCGTGCTCGATGCTCACACGCAGCTCGGCGGCGTGCTGGCGATCGGCATCGGTGGGGCGTTGGCTCATGCGATCTCCTTGTCTACGTGAAGTTTAGCGATTCAGCCGCCGCCGTGAACGACCGCATGAACCGAAGCCTTGGACATGGGGCTGCTTCACGCGCTGCTTTTAGGCGTATACAACGCACATCACCTTACGGTGTGCGAATCTGTGAACGGTGAATACAAACGTTGCCGGATCGCGGTGGTATCGCCAAACGCATCGGCGCAAAATCCTCCGACCTAGGGAGGATAAGTCATGCGCAAGCGACGATTCGCCGTGTTGATGCTTCTCACTCTGAGCGCTGGCCTGGCCCATGCTGGGGGTGGCCCATTTGGCATCGACCACCGCCTTCACTACGACAACAGCGGTATCTGGAAACGCAGCGACCAGCAGATCGTGTTGTACGGCACCATCCTGTCGGTGACCGGCGGCGCCATCGCCTTGGGCGATAACGACAAGCTCGGCGATACCCTGTGGCGCTCGGTGGACTCGATGCTGGTCGCCAGCGTCGGCGCCCAGGCGTTGAAATGGACCTTTCAGCGCCAGCGTCCATCGCAGACAGACAACCCGAATCAGTTCTTCAAAGGCTGGCATTCACAAAGCTTTCCCAGCGGCGAAGTCACCACCATCTCCGCCGCGGTCACCCCGATCATGCTTGCCTACGGCGAGGATCACCCAGCGGTTTATGCCCTGGCCCTGCTGCCTGCCTACGATGCCGTGGCCCGCGTAAAAACCCGCGGTCATTGGCAAAGCGATGTACTGGTTGGCGCCGCCATCGGGGTCGGGGTAGGTATCTGGGCGGAGCACCGCCAATCACCCCTGGTTCTCAGCGTGCTGCCCGGCGGCTTCAAGGTCGGCTTCATTCATCACATCGATTAAACCCTGGCGTGCCGCGCTGACGGACCAAGACGCCCCACCCGCCCCAAGCAACTGTCGTCGTTGACTAGACTGCGCGGATGGAAACCTACCCCCTGCTCGACACCGCCCGCGCCGATCAGGGCGACCTGGGCATCGAACTCCCGCTGACCCTTAGCACCGGCCGTGGCGCGCCGATCATCGGCATCGCGATATTCACTCTGCTCGCCGGCCTGTCGTTATGGATCTACCTCGACGGCAAAGACTGGCCCGCACTGGCCTGCACCCTGCTGTTTGCGCTGCTGGCGTTACTTTTTGCGCTGACCGCGCGCTATCGGGCCACCCTGCGTATCGACGAAACCGGCTTCACGCTGACCTCGCCCTTGCGCAAAAACAAAGCGGTGACCACGGCGTGGCGGCATGTCGAACAATTTGGCGTAGTCAACGTGGGGCGCCCCTACGTCACCTATCAAATCACCCCATCCAGCGGCCGCCGGCGGATTCCCGGCGGCTACCTGCTGCCCGCCTTCGCCGGCATGCCTACACCCGCCCTGGCCGCCTTGCTCGAAGCCTGCCGCGAGCACTTCAGCACCTCATAACGGCACGGTCACGCGGCGGACTAGCGAGAGCATCCGTGGTTAGCAACATCGCCGCTTAACAGCGGGGGCAAAGCGCCCCTTTCGGCAAAGACCTGCAAGCGCCTTAGCGCTGCGAATGCCCCGGCGTCTCCGCCGGCAGGCCAATCGCCAATACGTGCAAACGGCGGTGCTTGCCATCCGGCGTCGGCCAATCGATATGTTTACCTTTGCGCAGCCCCAGCAAGGCGCTGCCGACCGGCGCAAGAATGGACACTGTTCCAGGCTTGCCCGCATTGGCAGGGTAGACCAGGGTCAGGGTGAGCTTTTCCTTGTTGCTTTCGTCCTCGAACGTCACCGTAGAGTTCATCGTCACCACGTTGCGTGGCATCGCCGCAGGTTCAACCACATCGGCCCGATCCAGTTCCGCCCGCAGCGCAGCATAACCCTCGGCCTGCGCCGGCGGCATGCGCTCCAGCAAGGCTTCGATACTGTCCATATCAACGCTGGAAACAACGATGGTTGGCTTGATGCTCATGACGAATCCTGTCCCTTCGATGCGCGGACGCGCTTGCTGCAAAAAAGTGCGCGCCGAGACAACTGCCTCGGCGCGCGGATAAGAGTTGAAACCAAATCGAAACAATACAGACTTTGGGGTCGCCGCCCCCGAAAAGCAAGCTAGCCAAGCAGCGAATGGCGGCCCGCTCGTCGCCGCTGCAAAATGGCCGCACCCGCTCACGACCTTCGACTAGACCCGTAGCACCTCGCACTAACGGCGCTCGACCTGAAGGCAACATTTCATTAATGCACGATCCAGGTGAATTCATCGGCATCGGTAAAAACGCCACATGCGCATCGAACCCCATCGTTTTCCCACGGCGCGAGCGAACCGATCCTTAGGACGAATACCCAAAGACCAAAACGTCTCAGCGGCATGGATGACCTGAATCAGCGATGATGCCGACCTCAACCACAGGAGGTCAGCGGCTTGGATCAACGTAGCGTCTTGGGTTTGGCCTTGGCTGTCAGCTCCTTCGTGCTTACCCCGTGGATTATTCCGGGCCTTACGCTTTCGCCTGCCGCCATCGTGATCACGCTGATGGGCTTGATACGTAGCTTGAAGTTAAACTCGCACCGAGGATCCAGCCTGGCCTGCCTGCTGCTTGCGATCGGCGTGCAAATATTTCAGCTGGATGCCTACCTGCACACCCGCTGGAATTAAGCAGCGGCAGGCAACGCAAACGAGTACAGCGGTCGCAAAAAAACGGCGTCGGTGGCTTCGCCAGGGTCGTAAAACTGATGTTAAGGCGTATCATAGGCGGGCCATGCCCCAAGACACCGCCGCTATGGAGGTCCCCACCTCCGCTTCTCTCGATGCCCCGCCAGGCTCGCCCGCTACGCCGCCATCCACACCTCCATCGCTTGAGCGCTATCGCGGCTTGATCTGGCTGGTTGCCGCGGCATTTTTCATGCAGGCGCTGGACTCCACCATCGTCAATACCGCCGTACCGGCGATGGCCGAGGCACTTGGCGTCACCCCGCTAGGCATGCGCACCGCACTCACCAGCTACGTGCTTACGCTGGCGATTTTCATCCCGGCCAGCCCCTGGTTATGTGACCGTTTTGGCACCCGCCGCGTGTTCGCCAGCGCCATCGCCGTGTTTACGGTCGGCTCACTGCTCTGCGGCATTGCGCAGACCCTGCCGCAACTGGTGGCCGCACGCGTACTACAAGGCCTCGGCGGCTCGGTACTGATGCCGGTGGGGCGCTATGTCTTGGTACGTAGCATCGACAAACGCGACTTTGTCCATTCGATGAGTACGGTGGCCACGGTGGGGCTGCTCGGCTCCGTGCTTGGCCCTTTGCTCGGTGGCGCGCTGACCCAGTTCACTTCGTGGCGGCTGATCTTTCTCATCAATGTGCCGTTCGGCCTTGTCGGCATCTGGCTTAATCAGCGGCACATGCCCGATTACCGGCTGGAGCGCGCCAATCGTTTCGACCTGGGCGGGTTCCTGCTATTTGCCGCGGCCTCGGCCATGCTGCTCACCGCCGCCGAATTGGCCAGCGATGCCGGTGGCCAGTGGCTGCAAATCGGCGTCAGCACCCTGCTCGCCCTGCTGATTGGCGGTGTCTATGTATGGCACAGCCGGCGCACGCCGTTTCCGGTGGCCGATCTCAGCCTGCTGCGCATTCGCAATGTCTGGGTCGCCCTGGCCGGCAACTTGTTTACCCGGCTCGGCGTCTCCGGCATGTTTCTGTTGCTGGTGCTGTTTCTACAGGTCGGCTGCGGCTGGTCGCCATTGATGGCCGGCTTGATGATGGTGCCGCAGGCGCTGGGTTCGATCAGCGCCAAGTGGGCGATCAACCTGTTGCTCGGTCGCTACGGCTACCGTCGCCTGCTGCTCGGCAACACGATTATTGTCGCGCTGATATTGGCCTCCTTTGCCCTGCTCGGCAAAAGCTCGCCGATGTGGCTGATCTCGCTGATGATGTTTATCTATGGCAGCTTCATGGGCCTGCAATACACCGCCATGAACACGCTGATTTATCACGACCTCGATATCAAGCACGCCTCAATGGCCTCCTCCATGTCATCGACGGCACAGTATTTATCGATGAGCTTCGGCATCGCCCTCGCTTCGCTATTGATGGGTGCGTTGCTGCATGGGCACGCGCACGAGGACTACGTCGTCGCCTTCCGCTGGACCGTGTTGCTGCTGGCTGTCGCCACCTTGGCGGCAAGCCGGGTGTTTGCCCAATTGCAGCCGGATCGTCCACCACGATCGGGCTAAAACGACTGTATTGAGGCGGCAGCAGCATCGCTGCCTAATCAGATGCAGCCGGCTAGCAGGCGCGCCGCTTGTCCGTTCGGGGCAGAAACGAGCTTGAGCATGTAGGATTCCTGCCATTGGCTCGCTTCCAAAGACTTTACGCATGCATCACGCCAGCGACATCCTGCTCACCCTTTTTATTGTCTTCGTCGCCGCGCAGATCGGCGGCGAGATAGCCCAACGCCTGAAGTTGCCCAGCGTGGTCGGTGAGATTGCCGCCGGTTGCATCATCGGTCCCTCGGTACTGGGCTGGATCACTCCAGAACAAGTCGCCACCGGCACCCCGCTGGATGTGCTCGCCGAGATCGGCGTGGTATTGCTGTTGTTCTCGGTCGGCCTGGAAACCCGCCTGGAAGATCTCAAGCGCGTCGGCAAAACGGCGTTTCTGGTCGGCGTGCTCGGCGTGGTAATCCCCTTCGGCATGGGCACGCTATGGGCGCATAGCGCCGGCTTCGACTGGAGCAAATCGCTGTTCATCGCAGCGGCTTTCGTCGCGACCTCCGCCGGTATTACGGCACGCGTGCTGCAAGAGCTGGGTGCACTGCAACGCACCGAGAGCAAGGTCATTCTTGGCGCCGCGGTGATCGACGATATTCTGGCCATGCTGCTGCTCGGTGTCGTCGTTGCGGTACAAGGCGGCGAAGGCTTCAATCCGCTGAACCTGGTGATGGTGCTTGGCGGCGCCATTGGTTTCATCGCGGTGATTGGCCTCGGCGGTGCGCGGGTCATGCGCTGGAACTCCACCTGGCTCGATCGCCCGAGCAATCCGCAGTCGCCGCTGCTTATCGTGCTGGCGCTATGCCTGGGCCTGGCCTATGTCTCCACCCTGTTTGGCCTGGCAGCCATCATCGGCGCCTTCCTCGCCGGCATGATCGCTTCGGAAACACGCCAGCAGCACACGCTGGAAAAACAGACCATGCCCTTGCTGGCCTTGCTCACGCCGTTCTTCTTCGTCATCACCGGCAGCAAGATCGATTTGCAACAGCTGGCCAACGCCGATGCCTTGATCATGCTGGCCGTGGTCACCGTCATTGCCATCATCTCTAAACTGCTGGGCGGCTTCCTCGGCGCCTTGCCGCTGGGCAAACACAGCGCGACCATCGTCGGTTTCGGCATGGTGCCGCGTGGCGAGGTCGGCGTGGTCATTGCCAGCCTCGGCCTGGCGGCCGGCGTCTTCAACGACCGCATCTACGCCATCATCGTGGCGATGTCCTTGCTCACGGCGATGGTGACGCCGCCGGTATTGGCGTGGATGTTGCGCCGCGCCGGTGCCGACAAGGCAGCGACGCCCAGCTGACCTGTCTGAGGCAGCTCAGCCCCGCACGGCAAAACCGGCACCCTCCACTCGCTCTTGCAACACCGCCGCATTCACCCGGGCCGGGTCGAAGCGAATCGTCGCCTGCCCGGTTTCCAGCGTGATCTCGGCCGATGCCACCCCATCGGTTTGTTCCAGCACGCGCTTTAAGCGGCCGCAGCAACCGCCGCAGGTCATACCGTCGATAGTCCATTCAAGCCGATTCATAGCGGTACCCTCTTCGATGAAAAAACCTGCTGCGGCGCTGCAGGCTCGCCGCCACGCGGCCGCCAGCGATTGAGTAAAAGCGAGTTGCTCAGCACCGAGACCGAACTCAATGCCATCGCCGCACCGGCAATCACCGGATTGAGCAAACCAAACGCGGCCAGCGGTATGCCCAGCACGTTGTAGAAAAACGCGAAGAATAAATTCTGCCGAATCTTGCGCACCGTGGCCGCCGAAAGCTCGATCGCCGTTGCCACACCATTGAGATCGCCACCGAGCAGCACGACGTCGGCCGCCTCTACCGCGATATCCGAACCGGCACCCATCGCAAAACTGACATCCGCGGCGGCCAACGCCGGCGCATCGTTAATACCATCGCCGACCATGCCGACATGACCACCCAGCGCAGCCTGCAGCTGACGTACCTCATCCGCCTTGTGCTGCGGCAAGACCTCCGCGCGAAACTGGCTAATGCCAACCTGCCCGGCCAACGCCTCGGCGGTGTGGCGGTTGTCGCCGGTCAACATCAGCACCGCTAAACCGTTGGCCTTGAATCGCGCCACTGCCGCTCGTGAGGTCTCGCGCAGCGGGTCGGCCACCGCCAGCCATGCCAGCAGATGACCATCCACTGCCAGGCCCACTACCGTCTTGGCTTGGGCCCATAGCGCATCCAGCATCGCGCTCAGCGTGGCATCCACGATGACATCGCACTCGGCCAGCCAACGCGGCGACCCCAGCATCACATCGCCGGCATCGATGCGACCACGCATACCCTTGCCTGGCACCGTCTGCAAAGCTTCAACCGCACGTAATGCAACCGACTCCTGCCGTGCCCGCTGGCTGATGGCACGCGCCAGCGGATGGTCAGAACCGCTCTCCACGCTGGCCGCCACTTGCAGCGCATAAGCTGTCGACGTGCCGGCGCTTACCAACACATCGGTCAACTGCGGGCGTCCGCGCGTCAAGGTACCGGTTTTATCCAGCACCAGGCTGCGCAGCGAGCGCGCCCGCTCAAGCACCTCCGCGTTGCGAATCAAGATGCCGTGACGCGCACCCAGCCCGGTACCGACCATGATCGCCGTCGGCGTCGCCAGGCCCAGCGCACACGGGCAAGCGATAACCAGCACGGCAACCGCGTTAACCAAGGCCGGGGCGAAAACGCCACCCACCCACCAGGTAACCGCAAAGGTCAGCAGCGCGACAACCATCACCACAGGCACAAAAACCGACGCGATCTTGTCGACCAGATGCTGGATCGGCGCCTTGGAGCCCTGCGCCTCATCCACCCTGCGGATGATTTGCGCCAACATCGTATGCGCGCCCACACCGGTAGCCCTGGCGCGCAACATGCCCAATTGGTTTACCGTCGCCGCATAAATGCGGCTACCCACCGTCTTGCTTACCGGCATGCTCTCGCCCGACAGCATCGCCTCATCCACCCGCGAGTCGCCGCCAAGCACTTCGCCATCCACCGGCACACTCTCGCCGGCCGCGACCACGAAAATATCGCCGACACGCAAGCTGCCGGCATCCACTTCGAGCAGCTGGCCATCACGCTCAAGCTTGGCCCGCTTGGGACGCAATTGCAGCAGCGCGCGAATGGCCGAGGAGGTCTTGCGCTTCGCTCGTGCCTCCAGCCATCGCCCCAGCAAGATCAGCGTGATAATCGCCGCGCTAGCTTCAAAGTACACATGGCCGGGCAGCGAAAATGCAGTGAGCACCGCGCTATAGATATAAGCCGCACTGGTGCCCAGCACGACCAGCACATCCATATTGGCGCGGCCCGCGCGCAGCGATTTGAATGCCGCCCGATAAAAGCGCGCACCGATCCAGCACTGCACCGGAGTGGCCAACAGCCATTGCAGCCATCGCGGCAACAGATCCATCGACATCTCGCCATGCCGCGCGTCACCCCACATAAAAAACATCTGCGCCAACAACGGCAAGGTCAACGCAAGCGCCAGCGCAAACCTAGCCAACTCCTCCCGCCACACGCGCTTCTCACGCAACTCGCGCGCAGCCATTTCGGCATCATCCACCTCCACCGACACCGCCGCGTCGTAGCCAGCGTAACGAACGCGTTCGATCAGGGCTGACGGGTCAAGCAGGCCCGTCGGGTAATCCACCCGCGCCTTCGCCGTAGCCAAATTCAGCGCCACGCTCACCCCAGGCAATGCATGCAGCGCAGCCTCGACCGCCACCGCGCAAGAGGCGCAACTCATCCCCGCGATATCCAAGGTCACCGATGCCGTCGGCACCGCAAAACCCGCCGCGCGAACGCCATCGATCAAGGCACCCACGGCTATCTGCCGCGGGTCATACATCACATGCACCTGCTCGCCGGCAAAATTCACCCGCGCCCGCACACTGGGAAGCCGATTGAGCACGCGCTCGATACTCGCCGCACAGGCCGCACACGTCATGCCCTGCACCGGGAAATGAGTGCTTGTTGACGGCGACACGGCTGCCGTATCCAACATCGAAGAGAAATGATTTTCTTGAGACACAACGCATGCTAAGTCTTGGACATAGGTCCAGAGTCAAGCGTTTTTTTACCCACCCGTTGCAGGCGGTTAATTTCAAGCGTGTCTTGTCAGCGCGACATGACAAGCCTATCAAGTGAACTCGCCTTGGTGCCACCTACCAAGCAAATCCCAATGCTTCGGCTCTATTTAGAAGATATCCACTTACACTCATTGCGAGGCGGACAACATCACTCTTTAACCCATCTTCAATAGATCCCATGAGCGAAGCTCACGAATATCAAAAATAAGTGGCGCCACCTATAGTGCCACCGACTGAAGCCGCTTGCTGGCCGTGGACCCTTGTAGACCCGGAACTGATTAATACCGGGATGTTCCCATGGCCAGAACCGCCTTAGATTACTTAGCCCATCGCTTCTTCCAGCGAAAGTCCACTTATGAAAATAAATCAATAAAATCAATAACGAGCAAACTCAATCCTGGACATCACCCTTAACATTCAATGTTCTTTATCAACATCAAGTTTTCGCAACTCAACCAACTTTTTAAAATCATCTCCAATCAAAGCCTTTGCAATGTAACAAAGCAAAATCAATGAAAGCACCCATGGAGCATAAGCAAACCTCCCCATATCATGCGAAATCATTAACTTCATTATGAAATAGCACCCACAATAGACTGCCGCGACTATGGGCGTGAAGGCAAAAACTATCTTTGATAACGCAATAAGCCCTATTTTATTTACTGCTTGCATGAGCAGTCATTCCCTTTTCTTAGCGAAGATTCAAGCACAGACTGACTCACACTCATTGTGAGGCCAACGACACCACTCCTAAACCCATTCTTAAGAGATCCCAAAAGTGAAGCTCCTGAGAACCAAAAGTAGGCTGTGCCACCTATAGTGCCACCCACTGCTGCACCTGTTGCGTTAGACACAGACCTTGAGTATCTCTCGTGAGCCATTTCGTTTGCGATCGCGCCACCAACAAAACCTCCCAGGAGGCCGGCGCCTAGCTCAAATTTATTATCGCTGGTCACCATAGAGCTCATTGCTCCTGTCATGCCACCGTTGAGCTGAGTTGTGTTTGTTAACCCATCAGCTACACCCGCCCCCCCATTGAGCATGGCACCTACCAACGCTCCTCCGAGCGCGCCATATCCGCCAGCCGCTCGACCGTAAAATGCCCCGCCTCCTGCCCCCGCAGCAGCTGCGGCGATTCCTCGAATTTGCCATTCTTGCAAGCAGTACAACCCCAGTGGGTCAACAACTGTTAATGGGCTATTTCCGCCGTAAGTGTAGGTATTTAGGCCACCGCTAAGACCTAATGGATCGCTTTGGATGTAACGACCCGTCGTCGTCTCATAGTCACGATTAGTATTATTACTTAGTCCTGACTCGCCATCAAAATACTGCCCTGGATAACGCAGATTAAGCGTATAACCATTGGCTGATACCGGCGCCAACTCCCCAAACGTATTACCTGTATACGCCCACTGCCAAATGGTCGTGCCGACATTGTTACTTACCACTCGCGGCGTGCCGAGATGATCGGCGGTGATGTAGCTCACCATACTTACGCTGTTTACCGTATCCACGGTGGCAACGGGAATATCATCCATCCAGATATAGTCGCGGCCGCTGCTATTGGTATATTCACCGATCAAATGGCTGGCGGCATCGTAGACGAACCGCGACGTGATCGCTGTCGGCATCGTCGCCACCTTCTGGATGCGCTGACCTAGTGCGTTGTAGGTGTAGGTGCCCACCGTGGCCCCATTGGCCTGCACCACAACCAGTCGGTTACGCCCGTTATAGCCATAGCCCCAGCTCTGCCCTCCGCTACTGTTGCCCGTCATGTTGCCGTTGAGGTCGCTGGTGCGCGCCGAACTGCCGATGGTGCTGAGCTGATGGGTACCTGTCGTGTAGCCGTAGACACCCGTTGCCAGGCCGCCGCCGGTCTTGCTGGTGCGATCCCCGGCCGGGTTATAGGTCAGGCTCAAAATGTTGCTGCCACCCTGTGCGACGCCGGTGAGTCGATACAGCGGATCGTAGCCGTAGGTCTCAGTCGCGGGGTTGGCACCCGCGGCATTGCCTTCGGCGTTGATGTTGCCCATCACATCACGAGCAAAGTGCAGGTTTAGCGCAGTGCTGGTCAGATCGGTCAATGCATAGTTGGCGTCGTAGCTGCGCGTAATGAGCTGGCCGTTACCCAAGGTGTAACTGCTCACCGGGCCAAACGGCAGGTAGGTGATGCTGCTTACGGCATTGCTGGTAACGCCACCTGGAGGCGTCAGAATCACATTCTGAATGCGACCGTCAGCATCACGCAGGTACTGGATAGCGCTGCCTGTAGGGGTGAGTACCGTGTTGAGACGATCACCAGCGGTGTAAGTCATCTGCGTCGTGTCGGTCTGGCCAGCCGTGACCTGTTGCTTCTGCATCAGGTTGCCGTGGCTGTCGTAGCAGAACACGGTCGTGACACCGTTTTCCACCATACGCGACAAGCGTCCGATCGGCATCCCAGAAAGACAGCCGGTGACGGTCGGACTCTCGTCATAGGTGTAGATGACGTTGAGCGTGGGATCCACGTACGTCGTGCCGATCAACCGATTAAGTGCATCGTAGGTCGATGTGCTGACCACACCCTTGGCATCTGTATGAGTCAGCACGTTACCCGCGGCATCGTAGGTATCCAAGCTAGCGCCGGTGTCCGGGCTGATCATGCTCCTGGGCTGGTGCAACCCGTCGTAATAATAGGTAGTGACCAGACCACTCGGGTCGGTGACGCCTGCCAAGTTGCCACGTGAGTCAAACCCAAAGGCCGTCTGAGTATTCTGCGTCGCGGTGTCGATGCCGTTGTAGTTGTCGATGCTGCCAATGACACGATCCAGCTGATCGTAGCTTTGCTTGCGTTGAACGTTCAGGCCATCGACGCTGTGCACCAGGTTGCCATTGCCGTCATAGCTGTCGCTATAGCTCGCGTTGAACACCGCATGATTGAGGCCGTCGATCACGGTGGTCAGCTGGCCCAGGGTGTTGAACTGGCGGGTAAGGCTGCGACTGGCGAAGGTACTGCCAACGGGGTATACGTTTTCCGCGGTGCGATGACCGGAGGCATCCAGGGCGTAGTGCATGCGATTGCCCAACGCATCGGTGATGTCGGTCAGGCGATGCGCGGCGTCATAGGTGAAGGTAATGGCGACGCCGTCGGGATCAGTAACCGACTTGATGGCACCGTAAGGTGTATAGGTAAACGTCGTCAATGTGCCATTGATGGCGCGTGAAGCGAGCCAGCCGCGCGGTGTATACCCCAAATCGGTATTGATTCCATTGGCGTCGATGATGCGTGTCACCCGCCCCGCGCCATCGTAGGAGGCGTAGGTCGTCGTATGGCCCAAGGCGTCGATGACTTGATAGAGATCGCCGGCCTGGTGACAGGCTGAGCCTGGCGTGCCGCAGCTGATCGCACTGCTGCTCAGGTAGTATCTACGGCTAGTGGTCTGGGCCAGGTCGGTACGCGGCCCGGTGGCACTCAGCAGTAGGCCCACGATGGGGCACTGCACCGTATCCACAGCGTTGCAGTAGGTGTACGTCCAGCGACGTACGCCGGCTGGTGGCGTGCCCGTGACGGCACAGGCATAACTGCTGACCTGGGTGGTATCGACCGAACAATACGCCAACGCCTGCCCACTATTGTTGTAGACCCATTGCTCGCTACTCGCGACGTTGTTATTGATACCGCTGACAATGCGGGTCAACGGGACACGCAGTGCGGTGTTCCAGGTGGTTGTGGTAGTGCGTTGGTTGGGCGTACCGGAGGCATCGATTTGCTGCTTGAGCAGACCGTTGGCATCGTATGTGGTCTGCGTGACGTTGCCATTGAAGTCAGTGACCGACAGGGGATAGCCACTTCCATCGTAGGTCTGAGCAGACCATGGCTGATTGCAATCTGCCCCACAGGCCTGCGTGTTGCCATTGACCTTGAGGGCACCGCGGATGTTTTGGAAGCCTAGACTGGTCGTCACCCCCAAGGCCGTCGTGAGCTTGCTCGGGGTTGATCCGTCCGTCGCGCCATAGGTGACCGTCATGGCATCGGCGCCTCCGGCCAAGCTAGCTGAGGTGGCCTGGCCCTGGCTGTTGTAGGTGGTATTGGCATATCGTGCGGCAGCTTCATCGATGACCCCGGTCAAATTACCGGGGAGATTGGCGCCGCCAGTCAGTGTCGACTCGTTGTAAACATATTGACGGGTCTTGCCGTCGGGATACTGCACTGACGTCAGCGCACCGCTGGTGTCATACCCATAGATCAGCACACCGCCATCCGGCAAGGTCACGGTTTGCAATTGGCTACTGCTGTTGTAAGCCAGGTTGAGCGTACGAAGAGCAGGATCAGTGACGGCGATCAGCAGGTTGGGCTTGGGTGCCACCGTCACCGGCGTGCTGCTGGTGCTATAGGTCAGCATGGTTACCGCACCGGATAAATCGGTGATCGAAAGCAGCAGGCCCGCCGGGGAATACCGCTCCGTCTGATGCGTAGCGGCGATAACCACGGTATATCCGATCGGGCTACCGCTAGCATTGTTCTGCTGACTCAGGGTATCGGCCACACTGGCATCGCCGGCCCAGATGCCATTAGCCTTATTGAATGTCTCGAAACGGCCGTCAGGCCGATAATGAATGACTTTATACGGGGAAATGAACTGCAACGAGCGGTCGAAACTGTGGCGCCAAATAGTCCCCAGCGTTGTCGGATTGACCACGGCGAGGCTGTTATAGAAACGGCGGAAGGTTAGCCCATCGCTGGGGGCAACATAGTCGGTTTCTTGCTCGAACTTGTTGCCAGTGGCCGTATTGATGGGGTCGCCCTTGACCGCCGAGCCTGGTTGATTGCCTCCCGTGTGGCCGTTACCGCCGTCACAGTCGCAACCACCCGCATTTTTGCCCATATCAGAGCTAGAGTAGGCAGGATAAATAACAACAGTATCGTGATCGTAAAAGCAGTTTGTACCCTTACCGGCCTCGTTATAACTCACCCTCGCGATATAATTTGTTGAAGCAGGTTCGTAGTATTCGACGCGCAGATAGCAAGTGACGGTGACTTGAACGTTGCGCCCGTTTTGCACGACCCACTCCGTGTCGGTCACATTGGATCCGAATTTTGCGGTCAGCGCGTTATAGGACGTTTGGATCGCGGCATTCAACGTCGGCGCAGGGGTCAGTGGTGGAGCCGAACTACTGGGGGTACCCCTGTAACTCAAGGTGTAGGGTGCGCCATAGGTGACTTGCGCGTAAGCAGGCAAAGCAGCGCCAATCCATAGCGCCAGCATGCCCAGCCACAAAGAAAATACATAACCCACCCCTACGACACGCCGCCCAAAGCCCATGTTTTTCCTCGGCATACCTGCTTCCTTGATCGCCTTGCGGCGGTGATATCGAGATGATGTGTCGTGGCTGCTGCTGTTCAACACAGCAGGCGCTCCGGAAGGTGCTGGCTTCTGTTCCTCATCTGAACTAGCCAAGCTGCCGACGAGCGCGAAAACGGTAAGCAATGAGGCTCTCATAGCCCTTCCCTAGCTTGAGATAAATTCGGTTCTTGATAAGCGCGCAGGACTGGCCACCATGACAGCGCAGATCCTGCCAAGCCTGCAACGATAGATATCGGAGTGCTGATCCAGGTCACAGACCGGCGATACCGTGCGAAACGGTGGAGACAAGGCCCTGAGGAAATGTTCATCCCTGACATGCTGTTTCTAGGCCTTAGAGAGGCAAGCAAACGCGCCTTACATGGCTGACGCGCCCACACTGAGAGCGTTTGACCATCCACAAACTACGCAAGATCCAAACCGATCTTGCTTAGGACTACCCCTATTTTCCGCACCCCGCATCAGGGTGCGCAGATACTTGCGATGGCGCAGTATCCAGTAGAAGCAAGACATTTCGATGTAGGGTTTTTCTGAAATTGTTGTGGGCATGAAACGCTGTCACAACACCCACATGGTTTTCTTGTCGGCGAACGCGCATACCTCATTGCCCGACTACTTTTGCTGTCGTTGATACGGCACGCAGCATCGCGTCGTGCAAGTCATCGTATGAGTTGAGTTGGCATACGACCCATCACTCCACCGATGCAACCTGTTCCGACAAAGCCAGAGAAAAAAATATTAAATTAGCACGAACTCGCCCCAAGCCCTCCCACGCCGAGCACAAAAAAGCCGCCCCAGGGCGGCTTCTCTACAAGCTCAGGCCATCCCTTGCGGAATGGCCTTGGGCTTAACCATCAATACGGCAAGAAGTCGCCGCCGCAGCTAAGCACTTTGCAGGTACTGGCCGTTACCTGCGCTGACCCCTGCGTGCTGCTGATTCTTGCATTGATCGGCGCGGCAACCGGCTGTACTTGCCATTGCACGCCACCGCTCTGCGGGGCCATGACTACCTGCACGGCATTGTCGGTGTAAACCGTTTCGCTAAGCGTGGCAGCACCGTGGAACGGCAGGCGTCGTTGCGGGGTAGAAACCTGATGCGCGTCGGAGCCTATCGGCAGCACCAGATACGAGCCATTGCCGGTAGCGAACGCAACGCGGACCTGGTCCTGCTGGTCGTTGACCTGGATGTATTTGATGCCATCGCGATGGAACACATAGACGTGCCAGTTCGGACTGATGCTGAGATCCTCGGCTTGAGGATTCGTCTTGCCCAAGTCGCTGGCGCCCGCCCGCGGTGTCGCCGCGTAGACATTGAATACAGCAATAAATACACCGATCGAGATGATAGTGCGGAGTGTTGAAGTAAAACGGATCATCGTGCAGCCCTCATTTTTCTTGGCAACATATCAGCTCAATGTGTCGGGTTTAGTCGTGTCGTGCAACAACAATGACAGACGCGCGCCCTTCGACGTCGAGCGCGTATGTATTGCGCCACCATAGATGCGTGCGCGGTCGCGAATCGCATCCAGCCCCAGACCGCCAACACCGAGGCGGTAAGACAATTCTTCCCATTCGTTCTGCTTCGGCTCCCTGCTGGCCTTGGAACGATCGAACACGGCATCGATCTTCAACACTGCCCAACGCCGGCCATGCGTTTCGCCAGCGCGCAACACCAGGCGCAGCTGATCGATGGATTGCGACTGCTCGAACAAATGCACCACGGCTTCGCAGGCGAGCCGGTACAGCGCAATTTGCACCCCGGGATCCAAGCGGCTCCAGCCGCGCCCGGAGAGATTGGAGTCGTAGGCGATGCCCATATCGTCCATGGCCTTGGCGATCGGGCCATTGTTCAAGGTCGAAGGGAAGCCCCGGCTTTGCAAGGTACGCGGATAAATGCTGTCGGCCAGACGGAACACCTGCTGCTGGGTCGCGATGGCCTGGCGGTAGTAAACCCGCTCTTCGGTGGTCGACAGCATGTTGCGCAGGCGTTCCAGAAAACGGTTATGCGATTGCTGAATCGCACTACCGACCTGCTCCAGCGCATCGGCGGTCTGGCACATGCGCAGCTCGCCCAGGTACAAGCCTTGCTGGGCCAGTTGCAACGCCAGTTGCCCGTCCATGCGTTCTTTTTCTTCATGCACACGCAAGGTGGCAATGCGCGCGCCCAGCATAAGCAGCGTGGTGATGGCGAAGGAAATGAACACCTGCGCCTGCAAGGTAATCGCATCGGATTCGTCAGGGGTAATCAGCGCCACGCACAAGCTGGCCGCCGAGCCAGCCAGCGCAACGCCGCTCCAGCCGTGCCGCAAGGCCATCCAGGCCACCGGCATAAACATCGCCATGCGCGCCACCAGGCTGAAATCCCCGCTCACATTGGCGGCCAGCCAGGTCAGCAAGACCAGTGCAGGCAGCAGCAAGCCCACGCCATCGAATACCAGGCGATTACGAGACAAGCGCTTCCACAAGGTATTCGGCGTGCCCTCGCGCCAGATATCTCGAATAAGCAAGGCCAGCGGCACCACCGTCAAGATGCCCAGGTAGTTACCCAGAAAATACTGGCTACCCCAATCCCAGAACATCGGATTTTCGCCGGGCGGCTGCTCGCGCAGCGTGTACAAAAAGCTGATGTCGCGCACCGCCGTAACCATCGACACCAGCAGCGTGCAGAACAGCAGCGTGCTCATGCGCACGGAGTGTTGCGCATCGAACAGCGACAGCCGTGAACGGCACCAGCGGACGATCGGCATCGCCAGGACAATCGGCGGAAACAGCTTGATCAACGCATACACCGGCCCGAATTGATCGAGGCAGTCGTAGCTGATTTTCGCCAGCGGCAGCATTTCGCCGACGATCATCGCCGGCCAGTACCGGTAGGGCACAAACAACAGGCAGAGCAGCCGCAAACCGGCGGGAAGAAACCAATGTACGAACGAGACCTGACGCAAAAGCCCGTAGCTCAACGCATAGACGGCAACCACGGCCACCTGGCGCAGCCAACCCCCACTCTTACCCATACTCTCCCTCTCCATAGTCCCCTGCCCCCAATGCCCGGTCATTACCTGCCCCTGCCTTGGTAGGCATTCCTATCATCAAAGCTTATTGGGCATGAAATAAGCGTGAAATTTTGACAGAAAGTCTGACGCATCGGGCGCCAATGTCCAATGTAGTCAGGCTGACCCACGTCACATTACGCAGCGGCGCGTCGCTCGGATGTGACGAAATATGGATCAAGCGCGGCCAAACCCATGGGCCCTGACTATCACCTCGCCGCAAGGCAGCGACCCTTCCAGGCAACCAAGGCCGCCGTCTCACGACTCGATGCAACACCCACCGTCAAAAACTTGGCGTTGCCAGACGCAATAAATCAGGCCCACTTAAATGAGTGAGTAGCTCTGACGATTTCAAGCATCGGCGATCGCCGCGCCGATGCAGATCGCACTTTCCATGATGTCGATAGCCGACAAGGCCGCGTCAAGCCAGCGCCAATCGTCAGCGTGGCCATGCCAGCGATGTACCCACAAGCCACATCACTCGACACCGCAGTCTGCGCTGCCCGCCTCTATCGACGGGCCAATGCTCGACCGACGCGCACAGATTAATCATCGAATGATCCTGTAGCACCATTGGTGCTTGCCAAATGCCAATACTCATGGCAAGCCAACATGGCCACATATAAGCACTCACACCATCAATACATAATCATTTATTCAACGATTACTCACACGTTTTATTCACGCATAAATATATGCGTCCACATTACGTGAAAACATCGCCACATGGATCTGCCAAGACACCACGCCACAGGTTCATTGCCGACAACCTGCCTCGTCAACGATCGCGTCCGCATCAAGCACGTGCGCATCACATGATCTTCATCAAGCGTGCGCAATAGCTCATGACAAAGATCAAAAAACGGCCAAAAACAAGCCAAAAACGTCGCTTCATCCATCGCACATTTATTCGAATGTGATACGCGCGTGATCATCTTCAACCGATGCGTCGATTCACCTCACCATCACTCCTGCTGCGTCGACATCGACAGCTCGGCGAAGCGAATTGCTTTCACGAACAATTCGCGAGTGCGCGTGTATTAATTCCCTGCATGTGGTGAAACTCATCTTGAATTTCTCACGCGACATCCAGTCATTCGAGTGTCACTTACTGATGCGTCAATAGCGCCAGATCACCTTGACGCAGGCAATAAATAAGGTGAATACATGTTGGAAAAAAACTATTTTCAATGGCATCCCTTGAGGGCACCCGCCAGCGAAATGCGCTAACCCACAAAGCGCAATCAATGAGAGGTTTTCAATTAGCCAAAACCATCCTTTAACCGATGGCGCGGGCTCGGCTGCTCATTGATTTTTCGTGACTTCAATTCGTGCTTGGACGTCAGCCATCAGCAGGCCGGCAGCGTCCTACTGAGAGGGTTCTTATGCGGATGTTTACCGCCAGCCTTCGATTCGAAGGCTATGGCCACACTGCGCCATCGCGCAGCGAACGCACGCGGATATCGGTCGGCGAGGCGTTGCCGCCTGCGCATCAATGCAATATGCCTTGCCCCCCGCGGCTGTTCTGCCCGAGCCGACTTCATCAGCCAGCGGGCTGCCCCGCCGTGGGCCGCACCGATGACTAAGCAAGCATCGCCAGCGCGCCCCCTGGCCAGCGGGCGTATCGCCATCATCGGTGCCGCATGCCGTTTTCCCGGCGCAGAGAATCTGCAGTCTTTCCGTTCGTTGTTGCTCGAAGGACGCGAAGCCGTCATCGATATACCGCCCCATCGCCGCTCACTGGCACAGGGCGTGGGCCGTGCTGGGTTGTTGGCCGATATCGAGCGCTTCGATCCGGAATTTTTCGGCATCGCGCAGCGCGAAGCCGATCAGATGGACCCACAGCAACGGCTGCTGCTAGAGCTGAGCATCGAAGCGCTGGAAGCGGCAGGCATCGTGCGCAGCCGCCTCAGCGGCAGTCGTACCGGCGTGTACATCGGCATTTCCACCTCCGATTACAGCCGCCTGCAACTGGGCCAGGATCAACCGCTCGACCTTTATGCGGGTACCGGCAACGCACTCAGCATCGCCGCCAATCGCATCTCGTATGTACTCAATCTCAGCGGCCCGAGTTTTGCGCTGGATACCGCCTGCTCATCGTCACTCAACGCCACCCACCTGGCCTTGCGCGCGCTGCGCAGCGGCGAGATCGATCTGGCCATCGTCGGTGGCGTCAGCTTGTTGATGGCCGGCGACTTGATGCAGATCTTCGCCAATGCACGCATGCTCTCGCCCGATGGTCGCTGCAAGACCTTCGACGCCGACGCCGACGGCTATGTGCGCGGCGAAGGCAGCGCGGTACTGATTCTTCGTCGCGCCGACGATGCGCTGGCGCATGACGATCAGGTGCTGGCGCTGATCGCCGGCAGCGCGGCCAATCAAGACGGCCGCAGCAACGGGCTGACCGCGCCCAGCGGCCCTGCCCAAGTAGCGGTGATCCAGGCCGCGCTCGCCGATGCCGGTCTTACAGCCGCCGATATCGATGCGATCGAATTGCATGGCACCGGCACGCCGCTCGGCGATCCGATCGAGGCGCAAGCGCTGGGACAAGCCCTGAACGCCGAGCGCACGAAGCCGCTATGGGTCGGCTCGGTCAAAACCAATATCGGCCACCTCGAAGCGGCGGCAGGTGTCGCCGGCTTGCTCAAGGCGGCGCTGGCGTTGAACCAGGGGCTGTTGCCGCCATCGCTGAATTTTCGACGCGCCAATCCGAATATCGATCTCGATGCGCTGGGCTTATCCGTCGCCACCCAGGCCGTAGCGCTGCCCATCGACCAGCGCCCGGTACGCATCGGCGTGAGCAGCTTCGGATTCGGCGGCAGCAATGCGCACGTCATTCTGGAATCCGCTGAGGTTTTGCGCCGCGACGCCGGCATGGAAACGCGCGCCCAAGCCGACAACTCCAGCCAGACACCGACCTGGTTGCTGCCGATCTCGGCAGCGCACCCCGCCGCACTGAAGGCGTTGGCAGGCCGCTATGCCGACCGCATCGCTACGGCTGCCGCGCATGAATTGGGCGACATCATCTATAGCGCGGCAAGCCGTCGCGATCACCTGGACTACCGGCTGGCGGTGCATGGCAACCGCGACGAGTTGATCGCCGCGCTGCATGCCGGCGCCAGTGGCAGCTTGCATCCCGCGCTATGGCAAGGCCAGCGACCGGTGGCCGGGCATCGCCGCTTGGCCTGGTTTGCCGCCGATCAATCATTGAACGCCAGCGGCATCACTCCCGATCGGTTACTCAACGGCAACCCCGGCAAACAAACCGCACGCCAGCTGAGCGGCCGCTGGGATCTACTGCTACTGGCATGCAAGACACCCGCAGGCTTGCCCGACAGCATTCGGCCCTTGCGCGCATCCAGCACCGCGCATGCGTTGGCGCTGCTGTACACGCATGGACACCAACTACCGTGGCAGCGGATTCACCCGCACGGCCAGCTGTGTGCGTTGCCCAGCTATCCGTGGCAGCGCCACCGCTGCTGGTATGCCAACCTGAGCGACGAACGGCCACGCCATCTCTACGCGCTCGCGGCGCCAAGCAGCGAAGCATTGGCCAGCATGGCGCAATCGGCGCTGGAGCATCTGGCGCGTCAGCCACATGCCACGCTGGGTGATTTTTGCTACACCGCCAACGCCGATCACCACCGGCACCCGGTACGCGCGGCGGTCCATGCACAAACGCGCGAACAACTGAGCGACGCTCTGCGCCAACTCGCGCACTCGCCCCCCGCCGCCAGCGCGCAACAACCGCACGGCGTGACCTTTCTGCTGACCGGGCAAGGCAATCCGGCACCGGGCGCGGGCGCTGGGCTGTATCGCACGCAGCCGGTATTCCGCGATGCGATCGACCGCTGCGCCGAACTGTTATTGCCGGTGCTCGAACAACCATTGCCACGCCTGCTGTTCGATCTTGAGTCAGCTCCGCTGCTGGGTCAGACGCGTTACGCGCAACCGGCCACCGTAGCCTTGAGCTGGTCGTTGGCCCAGCTATGGGCCGACTGGGGCGTGCGGCCCACCGCCCTGCTCGGCCATAGCCTGGGCGAATACACCGCGGCGGCGTTGTCAGGCATGGCATCGATCGAACAGATCCTGCCACTGGTCGCCGCCCGTGGCGCTCTGATGCAAGAGCATGCCCGGCCCGGCAGCATGCTGGCCGTGGCCGCGACCGCGGACGACATCGCCGCGCTGGTAAAAAACGAATCGCGACAGCTGGCGCTCGCGGCCGACAATGGCGCGCGCAGCTGCGTGATCTCCGGCACCACCGAGGCGGTCGCACGCATCCAGCGCGCCCTGGCCGAGCGCAGCATTCGTTACCGCGCGCTGGAAACCAACGCCGCCTTCCACTCACCGCTGATGGACGACGTGCTCGGCCCGTTAAGCGCCCTGGCCGAACAGATTCCCTGGCGCACCGCCAAGCTGCCGGTGATCTCCAATCTCAGCGGAAAGCTGCACGAGAGCGCCCCCGACGGGGCCTATTGGGCCCGCCATGCGCGCGAGCCGGTGCAGTTCCGCAAAGGTCTCGAAGAACTACTCGCCCAGGGTCATCACATTTTTCTGGAACTGGGACCGCGCCCGGTGCTTTCGCTGCTTGGCCAGCGCGGCACCGCCCCCGCGCTAACGCTTTGGTGCAGCAGCCTGGACGGCGACGACGACTGGCATGGCCTGCTCGACAGTGCCGCCGCGATGTATAGCGCCGGCATCGATCTGGATTGGGCCGCGTTCGACCGCCCCTATCGCCGTCGCCGTATCACGCACACGCCTGCCCCGCTGGCTCCGTCCCCTACTGAGCACCGCCCCCATCCCCAGGAGCGCTCGATGTCCGCATCCATGCAGCCCATCGCCTACGCCACCGATGCCACCTCGCCGGCTATGCCCTTGCCCACCGCCACGGACGGCGAGCACGCACAGGTCAGCGCGATCCAAGCGCAACTGCGTACACGGATGGCCCAGGCACTGGGCGAACCCGAACACGCCATCGCCGGTGACCGGCCGTTTGTGGAAATGGGTGCCGACTCGATTATGCTGGCCGAAGCCATGCGAGCGATCCAGGCCCAGTACGGGGTCAAGATCGACATCCGCCAATTGCTGGGCGAGTTGAATACGGTCGATCGCCTCGGCGCGTTTCTCGCCGCACACCGCGCCGGCGCCACACTGACCTCGACCTCCCCGCCACAGCACGCGATGGCGGCCACGACGGCGATCAATCCAGCCCAGGCATCCGCGGCGCCCGGGCTGGAAGGTCTGTTCCAGCAACAATTGAACCTGCTGCAAAACGTGATCAGTGCACAGCTCGCCGCACTAGGCAGCAGCGCACCGGCCGCGACGATCGCAGCACAGCCCACTGCCACAGTGGCAGTACCGGCGCGGCCTGCTGGCCTGGTCATGACGCCGTCGCCGCGCGTCGTCAGTAGTCACAGCGGGGTCATCGATCTGCGCCAGAGCGCGCACTTCGCCACGTTCTCCAAGAGCTATATCGCGCGCACGGCGGAGTCCAAGCGCATGGCCAGCGCCCGTCGCCGGCACCTGGCTGACGTACGTGCGGCGGCGGGTTTTCGTCCCTCGATGAAAGAGCTGATTTACCCGATCACCGGCGAACGTTCGCAAGGCTGTCGCCTGTGGGATGTCGACGGCAACGAATACATCGATATCTCGATGGATTTCGGCGTCAACCTGTTCGGCCACGGCGCACCGTTCATGCAAGAGGCATTGAATAAGCGCATCGCCCAGGGCATCGCGTTGGGGCCGCGCTCGTCGCTCACCGGGGACTGCGCGCAGATGATTTGCGAACTCACCGGCATGGACCGCGTGCTGTTCTGCCAGTCAGGCACGGAGTCGGTGATGACCGCGGTGCGGCTGGCCCGACTGCTGCGCGGACGCGACAAGATCGCCATGTTCCGCAAGTCATACCACGGCCATTTCGACGGCTTCCTCGGCGAGCGCAGCGCGCAGGGCGAACATACCGAGCCGGCGGCGCCGGGTATCGCGCAAAACTTCGTCAGCGATCTGCTGATGCTCGACTACGACTCCGACGAAGCCCTGCAGGCCATCGCCCGGCATGCCGACAGCCTGGCCGCAGTCATCGTCGAACCCGTGCAAAGCCGTGCATTGCATGTGCAGCCGCGCGAATTTTTGCAACGGCTGCGCGAGCTCACTTCGCGGCTCGGCATCCTGCTGATCTTCGATGAAATGATCACCGGCTTCCGCACCGCGCCGGGTGGTGCGCAGGCGCTGTTCGGTGTCGAAGCCGACCTGGTCACCTATGGCAAGACCATCGGTGGCGGCGTGCCGATGGCCGCACTCGCCGCGCGTGGCAACCTGCTCGATGGCATCGATGGCGGCAGCTGGCAGTTCGGCGACGACTCCGCGCCGAATCCATACACCACTTTTTTCGCCGGCACCTTCAACAACCACCCGCTGGGCCTGGCGCTGTGTCACGCCGTATTGAGTGAATTAAAGCGCCGCGGCCCTGCATTCCAGCAAAGCCTCAACGACCGCACCACCCTGCTTACCGATCGCCTGAACAGCCGCTTCGCGGCGATGGACGCGCCATTGTCGATGACCCGCTTCGGCTCCGTGTTCCGCTTCAAGCACAGCGGCAATCTGGATCTGCTGTACTACCACCTGCTGCATCGCGGCCTGTTTGTATGGGAGGGACGTAACTGCTTCCTCAGCGATGCGCACGGCGAAGCCGAGATCGACGACATCGTCGAACGCACCGTCGATGCCGTGCAGGCCCTGCGCGACGGCGGCTATTTACCGCCCGGCCCAAGCCGCCCCGGCGACGCCGTCAAGCGGCTCGCCGCGCCGCCGCTGAGCCTGCCGCTGTCGGCAATGCAAAAACAAATGTGGGTGGCCGCGCAACTGGATGCCGCCGGGGCCCAAGCCTATGTCGAGCCGCTGGCCCTGCAAATCGATGGCGTACTCAGCGCAAGCGCGCTGGAAGACGCGCTGACCCTGCTTGCCGCTCGTCACGAAGCCCTGCGCACTACCATCGACGGCGAAAATGGCACGCAAACCGTGCATCCCATCCTGCCGATCCCGCTGCAATCCGCCATCGGCAACCAGCGCGACACCTGGCTGGCCGGCTTCTACGCCGAGCCGTTCGAACTGCTCGACCACGGGCCGCTGCGGGTCGGCTTATTGCAGCTGCCGAACCAACACTGCGTGCTGGCGATGCGCGCGCATCACGCGCTGATCGACGGTGCCTCGCTCAGCCTTATCGTCGATGAACTATCTGCGCTGCTGAACGACCCGCAAGCGCCATTGCCGCCCGCGCAACCGTATCGCGATCACCTGCAATGGTTGGCCCATGCCGACGATCCGGCCGCGCACGCCTTCTGGCAGCAATGCATTGCCGACGCACCGCCGCCGTTGCCGCTGTCGGCGCTGAGCGCAGCCGAACCCAATCACTGGCAAGGCCAGCGCGTACGGCTGCCGGTACCGACCGAACTCAGCCACGCATTGAGCAAGCTCGCCGGCCAGAAAGGCGCCACCTTATTCACTACCGCGCTGGCGGCAACGCTCAGCTTGCTGCACGTTTTGTACGACCGCGACGACGTGTTGATCGGCGTGCCCACCCATGGACGCCAGCCCGGTCACGAACACATGGTCGGCCAGGCGGTGCAGGTGATGCCATGGCGTTCGCGCCGCGTCGGCGATGTGCCATTCGATGCGCTGCTGCGCGAAGTCGCCGCGCAATGGCAGCAGGCAAGCCAGTACCAGGCCTATCCACTGGCAACCCTGCTGGAGCCAGTGCTGGGCAGCGACAAGCATGCCGGCTCGCTCGGCATCACCTTTAACATGGACTATGCACGCCGCGCCGATTTCGCCGAGCGACCGGCCACCCTGCTGGAAACGCCGATCTTCGGCGCTAAGTTCGATCTCGCCATCAATCTGATCCACACCCGGCACGGCTGGCTGCTCGACCTGGACTACCGCAGCGGACGCTACCCGCGCGCGCAAATCGAGCGCTTCGGCCAGCGCTGGATCGACTGGGCCTACCGCGTCAGCATCGATCCGTCGCTGAATCTGGCCACGGCGATAGCGCCACCGGCGGATGAGCGCGAACAACTGCTCGAAACCTTTGCGCGCGGGCCGCGCGATGTCGAAATAACTGCCTCGATGCCGGAGTTGTTCAAGCGTCAGGCCGCGCTGACCCCGAGCGCCATCGCCATCAGCGACCAAGACCGGCAGATCGACTATCGCACCCTGGATCTCGCCGCCCGCGCGCTGGCGCAGTCCCTAGTCCATGTCAGTGCCAAGGCCGAACGCATTGTCGCGGTGATGTTGCCGCGCTCGATCGAACTGGAAACCGCGCTGCTCGGCGTCTTGTATGCCGGGGCCGCCTATATGCCGGTCAGTCCCGACGAACCCGAGGCACGCCGCGCGGAAATTTTTGCCGCCGCCAACCCCGTCGCGGTGATCACCAGTGCCGAGCTGGCGAAATCGCTACATGTGGACTGCGCCGTACTGGCCATCGATTCGACCGAAATTCTCGCCTGCGAACCCAGCGCCGTTTTCGAGCCGGTCGAGGTGACCCCGCAGCAACTCGCCTACGTGCTGTTTACCTCCGGCTCCACCGGCAAGCCCAAGGGTGTCGAATGCACGCATGGCGGCCTGGCCAACCTCACCGCCTGGGCCCCAGGCGTCTATGGCATGAGTGCCAGCGATGTCGTCTTGCTCAACTGCGCGTTCACCTTCGACGTCTCGATCCTGGAGATGTGCGTATCGCCAACGATAGGCGCACGCATGGTCGTGGTCGCACCGGGGCAACATCAAGACCCGCAATATCTGGCCCGGCTGATGGCCAGCGAACGGGTGAGCTTCGCATTCTTCGTGCCCTCGATGCTGGAGTTGCTGGTTACCCAACCGGAATTCGCCCAATGCCATG
>NZ_JAPDPE010000230.1 GCF_026283955.1 Dyella silvatica
AGCAGACGAACATGCGCGAGCCCTGGTCATCCACGACGACTTCGTCGAGGTAGCTTTCGCCCGAGCCGCACAGCGCGCAGGTTTCATTCCACGACTGGATCTCGAACGGGTGGTCGTCAAAAGCCAGGCTTTCGACCTTGGTGTAAGGCGGGATCGCGTAAAGGCGTTTTTCACGGCCCGCGCCAAACAACATCAAGGCAGGCGAGTTATCCAGCTTGGGGTTATCAAACTTCGGAATCGGTGATGGCGAAGTGAGGAAACGGCCGTCCACTAACACCGGATAGTCGTAACTGGTGGCGATATGCCCGTACTGGGCGATGTCTTCGTACAGCTTCACATGCATCAATCCGTAGTCGGCCAGCGCATGCAGGGTGCGGGTTTCGGCCTCGCGCGGCTCCAGCGTGCGTAGCGGCTCGGGTTCCGGCACCTGGAACACCAGGATCTGATCTTCGCGCAGCGATGTTTCGGGACTGCGATGACGAGTCTGAATGACGCTGGCTTCGGTGGTGCGCTCGGTGGTGGCCACCCCGGCCACGCGGGAGAAAAAGCGGCGGATATTGACCGCATTGGTCGTGTCGTCGGCACCCTGGTCGATCACTTTCAGCACATCGTCCGGGCCCAGCAGGGCGGCGGTGACCTGGATGCCGCCGGTGCCCCAGCCATAAGGCAGCGGCATTTCCCGGCTGCCGAACGGCACCTGGTAGCCGGGAATGGCGACCGCCTTCAGCAAAGCGCGGCGTAGCCTGCGCTTGGTGTTTTCATCCAGAAAAGCAAAGTTGTAGCTCGGCGTCATGACTGCACCTCCGCCGAGATACGTGGTTCGAAGGCGTGATCGGCAAGTGGCGCCGTGCTGGCGCTGCTCGGTGTCGCGGCGGATTCCGTCGCGGCGGCATGGGTCGTGCGGACGTGTTGTGCGCTCAAGGTGCGCAGCAGCGAAAGCTCAGCCTGGAAATCCACGTAATGC
>NZ_JAPDPE010000231.1 GCF_026283955.1 Dyella silvatica
TGCTCAGCCATGCGGTCACCGCCTGGCGCAGCGCATCGGGGCCATCGCCATTGAGTGCGCGCAGGCTGTCCAGCGACAAGACATTGGTCGTGCCCTCCCAGATCGCGTAGACCTGAGCGTCGCGCAGCAATTGCGGCAGGCCGGTATCTTCGATATAGCCGGCGCCGCCAAAACATTCCAGGGCTTCGGAGCAGAGCTTGATGGCCAGCTTGCCGGTCCATAGCTTGGCCAACGGGGTGAGCAGGCGCAGCAAGGCCGCTTCGTGCGGTGCCGGGAGGCCTTGTTCGACGCGGCCCAGCAGCTGCGTTACCTCAAACGACAAGGCGAACGCGCCTTCGAACTCGGCCTGCATATCGGCCAGGGTCTGTGCGTGCAGCGGTTGTTCGGCCAATGGACGTCCAAAGGCCTGGCGTCGGGTGGCGTAGTCGCGGGCCAGGCTGATCGCGCGGGCCATGCTGGCGATGGCGCAAATGGCATTCCAGCTGCGGGTGATATTAAGCATCGGCGCGACCTGACGCACGCCATGAGCCAGCTCGCCCAAGGGCCATGCCGGCAAGCCGTTGAGGTGGATTTCGGCGGTGGGCAGTTCGTGCGTGCCGAGCTTGTCCTTGAGCCGGTCGATTTGCAGCTCCGGCTTGCGCCGCTCGCCATGCATGGTCTCGACGAAGAACAGCGCCAGCGCAGCGGTGCCGCCGGCGGCACCCTCTGGGCGAGCCAGTGCCAGCGCGGCTTCGCCGATCACCGCTGAGCTAAACCACTTGCGCCCGTACAAGCGCCATTGACCGTCGCTGTCCTGGCGCGCCACGGTTTCGGTGCGGCCGACATCGGAGCCGCCGGGGGTTTCGGTCATCCATTGGCCGCTAAGCCAGAATGTCGCGGCATCGCGGCTGAGAAAATGC
>NZ_JAPDPE010000232.1 GCF_026283955.1 Dyella silvatica
TGTTCAAGCCAATGCGACCACTTCACGTCGAAGTAGATATCGTCGGTTCCCCATGCAATCAGCGTAGGCGCCTGCAAACGTCTCAGCTGATTTTCGATCTGCACCGTGTGACGGCAATCAAAAGCATTGACGAAGCGCTCGACGCTACGGGTGCGCTGCGCCGAGCTGACAAATGGCCGTAGATAGGTTTCGATCGTATCGTCGGCCACGGCCTCCGGCTGCTCGTAAGCCGGGCCTAACGCCTGGGGCGAGCGATAAATGGATTTGTCGGCCAGCATGGCGTTCAAGGTTTCCGGCAAACCGCCATCGGCGACCATCGCGACAAAAGGCTTGAAAGCTTCCGGCGGCCAATTGTCGTGCGTATCGCAATTGGTCAAGGCCAGACTGCGGATGCGCTCGGGATACAACGCCGCAAAGATCTGGCAGATACCGCCGCCACTGTCATTGCCCACCAGATCGACCTGGTCGATCTTCAGTGCATCCAGGAATTGCGCCAGCATGTGGGCATTGGCGGTGACGGAGACATCTTGAGTGTCGGATATCTCGGTATGGCCGTGCGCCAGCAAATCCACCGCAATGCAGCGTCGGACATCGGCTAGCTGTGCCAGCTGGTGCCGCCACAGATAACCATTAAGCAGCACGCCGTGGACAAATAACGCCACCGGGCCACTGCCGTGCTCGACATAGCTGATCATCCCGGAAGGTGTCTGCACCTTGCGCTGGCCGGCAAAGAAATCCTTGCCGTTCATGACGACGTCTTCCGGTTGGCCTCGCGCAGTTTCTCGGCGCACTCTTCGCAGCAGACTTCGACCACATGC
>NZ_JAPDPE010000233.1 GCF_026283955.1 Dyella silvatica
GTCGAAGGCCATGCGGCCACGGTCGGCGCCGATGGTGTCGTGCATCGTGACCTATTTGCGCTAAGCATTTTCTACCTGTCGCTATCGTTGATCATCAGCGGCGTCGGCTTTCTCAAGCCAAACATATCCACCGTGGTCGGCAAACTGTATCCCGAGGGCGATCCACGACTCGACTCCGGTTTCACGCTGTTCTATGCCGGCATCAATATCGGCGCGCTGTTTTCCAGCCTGATCTGCGGCTACCTCGGCGATACCTACGGCTGGGGCTACGGTTTTGGCGCAGCGGGCGTCGGCATGCTGGCCGGCCTGGCCGTGTTCATTACCGGCCAGAAGTACCTGCAAGGTCATGCCGAGCCACCGAATCCAGCCGCCTTGCGTCGCCGCCTGCTTGGCCCACTAAGCGTGGAATGGGCGATTTACCTCGGGGCCGCGCTTGCGCTGCCGGTTTTCTGGGCCTTGATGCAACTGGGTCACGCCGTGCTATGGCTGCAGGTGCTGACCATGGCTGCGTGGCTGGGCTGGCTGAGCTGGTATGTCACCGCGCGCTGCACTCCGGTGCAACGCCAACAGATGCTGGCCTGCGTGTTTTTCGTCGGCATTTGCCTGCTGTTCTTTACCCTGTACGAACAAACCTACGGCTCGTGGCTGCTATTCAACGACCGCATGCTGACCA
>NZ_JAPDPE010000234.1 GCF_026283955.1 Dyella silvatica
CATTTCCCCATCTAAAGATGCGGGAAGAAGCAAGGGCCACCAGGGTAGATCCATCGCTGCCATTGATATTTGCAGTTGCCTGCGCCTGTATCGGTATGACCGACGACTGGCTATTTAGTCCGTTCACGTTGTACGACAGGACGCCGGTATCGGCAGCAAGGCTCGCCACGCCAACAGCTGTTGCAGGATTCACCAAGACGGAGAGGTTACTGTTTGCGCCGAGCGTATAGCCGCTCGAATTGAGCGACCGCGCATGCAATGCAACGGTATGTGTTCCAGCTTGCAGAAAGACCGCGCCGATAGTGTTGAAGCTATGTTGTTGTGGGCTTAGCGAGGTGGACCAGTCGATGACACTTCCGTTGCTGACGGTGTTGCCATCGGCGGTCATCCAGATGTCGGCTATTGCGGGACCGGCATTTGGAAATGCACGACCGTCCGATTGAAGATAAACCCATGAAGGCGTGGTGAGAGAAAACGTGCTCGTCAACGCGATGGCATCCGAGGCGCCAATGCTGATATCGGTGGATACCTCAGCGTACGTAGATTTGGAATCGGCTGCAGCTGATAGTCCCGGAATGGCCAGCACAGCAGCCAAACAGAACGCAAGTTTTGAGAATCGCATGAACTCTTCCT
>NZ_JAPDPE010000023.1 GCF_026283955.1 Dyella silvatica
CATGGTCGGCCGGTCGGCGCCTGATCAATTGCTACGGTCCCACCGAAGTCACCGTGGATGCGTTGATCTCCGCGCCGATCCAATACGCGGCAGCGGTTGAACATGGATCGGCCACGCCGGTGCCACTCGGCGAGCCGGTACAGCTGGCTCGCGCCTATGTGTTAGACCAAGCCTTGCAAGCGGTGACTGACGGTCAGGAGGGCGAGCTGTACCTGGCCGGCCCGGGACTCGCGCGCGGTTACCTGCATCGCGCGGCGCTGAGCAGCGAACGCTTTGTCGCCGACCCATATGGGCCGCCGGGTACGCGCATGTATCGAAGCGGCGATCGGGTTCGGTTGCAGGATGGCCAGCTGAGCTTTGTCGGCCGCGCGGACCAGCAGATCAAATGGCACGGCTTGCGCATTGAGCCGGGTGAGATCGAGGCCGGCCTGTTGCGCGAGCCGGACGTCACCCAGGCGGCGGTCGTGCTGCGCGAAGATCGCCCAGGCCACAGGCAACTGGTCGGCTATGTGGTACGCGCAGCGCGGGAGCATGATCCCGCGCCAGCTAGCGAGCTCGCCGAATCGGCCAAGCTCAGCGAGTGGCAGGCCTTGCATGACAGCTTCTACGCCGAGCAGGCCGAACTGGCCGGCGCGGAAGATTTTACCGGCTGGGATAGCAGCTACGACGGCGCACCGATTGCTTTGCAGCACATGCGCGAATGGCGACAAGCCACGGTCGATCGAATGCTGGCACTGCAGCCGGGCCATGTGCTGGAAATCGGCGTGGGCTCAGGGCTGATCCTGTGGCAGCTGGCGCCGCATTGCCGCAGCTATTGGGGCACGGATTTTTCCTCGCCGGTGATCGATTCGCTGCGCGAACGGGTTGAGCGTGACCCGCCGCTGCGCGGGCGGGTACAACTGCGGCATCAACCGGCGGATGACCTCAGCGGCCTGCCACGCGATTATTTCGACACCATCGTGATCAACTCGGTGATCATGTATTTCCCCAGTGTGGATTATCTGCTGCGGGTGTTGCGCCAATGCATGGCGCTGCTCGCCCCAGCAGGGCGCATCTATCTGGGGGACATCCGCAACTTGCGCCTGCTGCGTTGTTTCGCCACCGCGACTGCCTGGCCGCGCGCGATGCACGCGCCAAGCAGCCTGAGCGAAACCCGGCGCGCCATCGATCAGGATGTACTGCTCGAAACCGAACTACTGCTTGACCCGGCTTTCTTCACTGCGTTGACCGAGCACATCGAAGGCATCGCCGGCGTCGACATCCAGCTCAAGCGCGGTCGTTTCCACAATGAACTGACCAGACACCGCTATGAGGTAGTGCTGCACAAGCAAGGCGCCGCAGCGATGTCCTTGGCCGGTGGCACCGAACTGACTTGGCTGAAGGAGGTGCATTCGCTGGATGGCCTGCGGGACTATCTCGTCCGCGTGCGGCCGGCGCTTATGCGCTTAACTGGCATTTCCAATGCCCGCCTGGCTGACGAGATCGCTACCATGCATGCGGTTTGGACGGCCATCGACGGCGAGGATCTGGCACAGCAGCTGGCCAACAACGATCGGGTCGCCGCAGCGCTGGATCCGGAAGACGTGTGTGCGCTTGGCGAAAGCGTCGGTTACCGCGTCGCGATCACCTGGACCGGCGACGGGGCAGGGGATCGCTTCGAGGCGGTGTTTTTCGCGCAGGACACGCAGCGATGGCGGCCGCTCACCGATATTTATCGCAGCCCGCGGCATGCTGCTGCATCGCTAAGCGCTTATGCCAACCGGCCCGATACCGGGCGAGATGCTCGCGCCTGGGTCGCCATGCTGCGGCGCAAGCTTGCCGAGCGGCTGCCCGACCATATGGTGCCCGCGACGATAGTGGTGTTGCCAAGCTTGCCGTTGACGGCGAACGGCAAGCTCGACCGCGCCGCGCTGCCGGCACCTGAAACCGGGCGGCACGATAGTCGCGCTCCCCGCACGCCGCAGGAACAAACCCTGGCGACGCTGTTTGCCGAGGTTCTGGGCCTGGCGCGTGTAGGCATCGATGACAACTTCTTCGATCTGGGTGGCCATTCGCTACTGGCTACCCGCCTGGTCAGCCTGATTCGTCAGGCGTTAGGTATCGACTTACCGATTCGCGCACTGTTCGAGGCCGCCACCGTGGCCACGCTTGCGCCGCAACTCGAACGGGCTCGACGCTCGACCCGCACCCCGCTACGCCCCATGCGAACCTAAGGGCAGGAGCCCACCATGATCCCGATGTCTTTTGCGCAACAGCGCTTGTGGTTTCTCAGCAAACTCGATGGGCCTAGCGCCACCTTCAACGTGCCGATGGCGCTCTACCTGGATGGCCCGTTGGACGCGGCGGCGTTAAAGGCCGCGATGCTGGACCTGATCGAACGACACGAAAGCCTGCGTACCTGCTTTGCCGATGACGATGGCATCGGGCGGCAGATCATTCTTCGAGCAGAAGAAGTCGATCTGGTTTTCGAACAGCTCGATGTGCCCGAAGATGCGCTGGATGACGCGATGCGGCGCTTCAACGCATATTGTTTCGACTTGGAGCGCGACATTCCGCTGCGCACCGGCTTGTTCCGGCTGGCGGCCGAACGGCACGTGCTGTTGCTGCTGGTTTATCACATCGCCAGCGACGGCTGGTCGTGGGCGCCGATGGTGCGCGATATCGCCCAGGCTTATACGGCGCGACGAAGTCAGCAGGCGCCGGGCTGGCAGCCGCTGCCGGTGCAATATGCCGACTACAGCTTGTGGCAGCGCGAATGGATGCTGGAGGAGTCCGACCCGGACAACGATATCGCCAGGCATCTTGCCTACTGGAAAAAGACGCTGGCCGAGCTGCCCGAGCAATTGAATCTGCCTTTCGACCGGCCACGCCCGGCACGTGCCTGCCAACACGGCGACGCGATCCGCGTGCATATCGATGAAGCCACTACAAGACGCCTGCACGATTTGTCGAGAAGCGCGCGTGGCAGCTTGTTCATGACCCTGCACGCATCGGTAGCGGCGCTGCTTTCCAAACTGGGTGCCGGCTACGACCTGCCGATCGGCACCCCGGTCGCCGGGCGCGGCGACGAAGCCTTGAATGATTTGGTCGGCTTTTTTGTCAACCTGCTGGTATTGCGAACGGACACTTCCGGCAACCCGAGCTTTCGCGAGCTGCTTGCGCGCATCCGCGATGCCGATCTGGATGCTTATGCACATCAGGATCTGCCCTTCGAACGCGTGGTCGATATCGTCAACCCGGCACGCCACTCATCGCAGCATCCGCTATTCCAGGTGGCGGTCGTATTGCAGAATAATCGGGACGCGGTGTGCGACATACCCGGCCTGTCGGTACAGCCGAAGTTCCTGGTGACGGATACCGCCAAGTACGATCTGACCTTCGACTTCAGCGAGCTGTATGACCGGGATGGTCGCGCGGCCGGTCTGGATTTTCAGCTTGAGTACGCCAGCGAGCTTTTCGACCCCGCTACGGTGCAGCGTTTCGCCAATGGCTTGCTGCGCGTGCTGGCACAAGTCATCGATCATCCGGATCGAGCGATTGGCGAAATCGATCTGCTCGACGCGCAGGAACGCCGCCAGCTGCTGCACGATTGGAACGATACCAGCCATGCCGTTCCCTCCGGCACCTTGCCCGAGTGGTTCGAGGCACAAGTGGCGCGCACACCGGACGCCATCGCGGCCAGCGAGGGTTCCCATGCGCTGAGTTATCGCGAACTCGATGCCGGCGCTAACCGGTTGGCGCATCATCTGCGCCAGCGCGGCGTGGGCCCCGACGTGCTGGTCGGTCTGTGTCTGCCGCGCTCGCTCGAATCGCTGGTAGCGACCTTAGGCATTCTCAAGGCGGGCGGCGCCTATCTTCCCCTCGATCCGGATTATCCCAGCGAGCGCCTGCTGCATATGCTTAATCAGGCGAGGGCATCGGTGCTGGTGACACGTGCCGATGTTGCCGGGCGATTGTCTTTCCAGGGGATTGAGCAGGTGCTGCTCGATAGTCATTGTCAGGATATCGAGCGGCAGCCGGATAGCGCGCCATCGACGCAGGGTTTGCAGCCAGAGCATTTGGCGTACGTGATGTATACCTCCGGCTCTACCGGCATGCCCAAGGGGATCGCGGTCAATCACCGCAATGTGATCGAACTGGCGCAGGATCGACGCTGGCGCGGCGACAGCCAGCAGCGGGTGCTGATGCACTCTGCGCAGGTGTTCGATGCGCATACCTATGAAATGTGGGTGCCATTGCTGGCGGGCCGGCAAATCGTGCTGGCGCCGCCCGGCCGGACCGATGTCGCGGTGCTGGCTCGGCTGATCGAGCAGCAGCGAGTCACCGCGTTGTTTCTGACCACGGCACTGTTCCGGCTATTGGTGGAGGATCACCTGGCATGCCTGGCCGGGCTGCGTACCGTGTGGAGCGGCGGCGAGGCGGCGGTACCGCAGGTGTTCCAGCGGTTGCTGCAGCATTGTCCACAGATCGAGGCGGTGAACGTATACGGCCCCACCGAAACCACCACCTTCGTCACCAGTTTCAGCATGCGGGCCGCCGATCGGGTAGCTGCCGGGCCGGTGCCGATTGGCGCACCGATGGATAACACGCGGGTTTATGTGCTCGATGCCGCCCTCAAGCCGGTGCCGATGGGCGTGGCGGGCGAGCTGTATCTGGCCGGTGAGGGGCTGGCGCGAGGCTATCTGGGCCACCCGATGCTGACCGCGCAACGCTTCGTCGCGTGTCCTTTTGGCAAGCCTGGCGAGCGCATGTATCGCAGCGGCGATCTGGTGCGATGGCGAATAGACGGCCAATTGCTCTACGTCGGCCGTACCGACCAGCAGGTAAAAATTCGTGGCTTCCGGGTCGAATTGGGCGAAATCGAGGCGGCGTTGAGCGAACACTCCGCCGTGCGCCAGGCGCTAGCCATCGTGCGCGAAGACCAGCCCGGCCAGCGGCAATTGGTGGCTTACGTCGTGGCGGCACCCGACGCGGTCATCGACCCGGCCGCCTTGCGCCGTGCTCTGGCCAGCAAGATGCCGGAGTACATGGTGCCGGCGGCGATCGTGTCGCTGGAAAGCCTGCCCTTGACTGTCAACGGCAAGCTCGATCGCCGTGCGCTACCCGCGCCGGATTTCCAGATAAGCAGCGGCAGGGATCCGCAGACGGCGGAAGAAATCGCCTTGGCGCCATTGTTCGCCGAGGTGCTCGGGCTCGAACGAGTCGGGGCGGAAGACAGTTTCTTTGACTTGGGCGGCCACTCGCTACTGGCCACCCAGCTGATCAGCCGTATCCGCTCCAGGCTAGGCGTGGAGCTGCCGATCCGCAGCTTGTTCGAGGCGCCGACGGTGGCCGAGCTGGCACTGCGCCTGCAGCAGGCAAAGCCGGTGACGCGCAAGCCGCTGCGTCCGATGCGGATCAAGGAGTAATGACGATGATTCCCTTGTCGTTTGCGCAACAACGTCTGTGGTTTCTGCATCGGTTGGAGGGGCCAAGCGCCATCTACAACATTCCACTGATCTTGCATCTGGACGGCCCTTTGGATGTGCCGGCCCTGGACGCTGCGCTGGCCGATGTGGTCGCCAGGCATGAGAGCCTGCGCACGGTATTTACCGAGACAGATGGCATTGCGCAGCAGCTGATACGCGAAGGGGCCGCGGCGCGGCTCATGCTCGAACGCGCCATCGTGCCGGCCGAGGCGCTCGACCAGGCCCTGCGCGATGCGGTGAGTTATCGCTTCGATCTGCGTCGCGAGCTGCCGATGCGGGCAAGTCTGTTCGAGCTTGGCTCGGAGCAGCATGTGCTTTGCCTGCTGACCCACCATATCGCCAGTGATGGCTGGTCCTGGGGGCCGTTGGGTCGGGACCTGGCCGCTGCCTATGCGGCTCGTCGCGACGGCAAGCTAGCGGACTGGACGCCGCTGCCGGTGCAGTATGCCGATTACAGTTTATGGCAGCGCGAATGGATGGCGCAGGAGACCGAAGCGGATAGCGAGACCGCCCAAGACGTGGCCTATTGGACCTCTGCCCTGGCTGACCTGCCGGAGCTGTCGAACCTGCCGACGGATCGGCCCAGGCCGCCGCTGCCGAGTCACGTGGGAGCTCACCTCGGTTTCTCGATCAGCGCCGACATTCATCGCCGCCTGCTGGCGCTGGCGCGTGAAAGCCATGCCAGCCTGTTCATGGTGTTGCACGCCGCGGTGGCAGCGCTGCTGTCTTCGTTGGGCGTAGGCAACGATATCGTCCTGGGCTCGCCGGTTTCCGGTCGCAACGACGAGGCCCTGGAAGAGCTCATCGGCTTTTTCGTCAACATCCTGGTGCTGCGCCTGGATACCTCGGGTGAGCCGAGCTTCCGCACGCTGATCGCCCGCGCACGCGATACCGACCTGGAAGCGTACACACATCAAAACCTGCCCTTCGAGCGGCTGGTCGAAATCGTCAATCCGACACGCTCGTCCTCGCACCACCCGTTGTTCCAGACCAAACTGATGCTGGAAAACAATACCCGTTCGACCTGGCAATTGCCGGGTTTGACGGTGCGTCAACAGCATCTGGACAGCGATACCGCGCGCTGTGACCTGGGCTTTAATTTTCTGGAGAACTTTCTGCCGGATGGCACGCCGGGCGGGCTCGAATGCATCATCGAATTCGCTTGCGATTTGTTTGAAAAAGATAGCGTGGCGCGGCATGGCCGACGCATGTTGCGTCTGCTGGAGGTGGTTGCTCACGACCCGGACCTGAGCATCGGCGCGATCGAAGTGGATGACAGCGATTTGCGTCGGCAGGTGCTGCGCGAATGGAATGACACCGCACACCCGTCGACAGTGCAAACCCTGCCACAGCTGTTTGCGCAGCGCGTGCTGGAAGCCCCCGACGCCGTCGCGGCGGTATGCGACGGCGCCAGCCTCAGCTACGCCGAGCTGGAGGCAAGGGCCAACCAGCTGGCCCATCAGCTACGCAGCCTGGGCGTGGGGCCTGACGTCGTGGTCGGGGTCTGCCTGCGACGATCGCTGGATCTGCTGGTGGGCTTGCTTGGGGTGCTCAAGGCGGGCGGCGCCTATCTGCCGCTGGACGCGGAATATCCCACCGAACGACTGGCCTACATGATTAACGATGCCATGGTGCCGGTGCTGTTGACCGAGGACGCCCTGGTTGAGCAACTGCCGGCACACTGGGGCTTGTGGTTGCGTATCGATGCCGACGGCGCCGAGATCGCCATGCAGCCCACGAGCGCGCCGGATACCGGCCTGCAGCCCGCCCATTTGGCCTATGTGATTTACACCTCCGGCTCGACCGGGCAGCCCAAGGGCGTGGCGGTGACGCATCTCGGCATTCCCAATTTGCTGGCATGCCAGGTCGATGTGTTGGGGGCGGGCCGGCAGGCGCGCGTACTGCAATTTGCCTCGACCAGTTTCGACGCGGCGTTCTGGGAATTGTGCATGGGGGTGCTCTCGGGTGGACGCCTGGTGCTGGCTTCGTCGACCCAGTTGCAACCCGGCCCGGCGTTGACTGAGCTGATTGCGCGCGAGGGGATTACCCACCTTGCATTGACCCCGGCGGTACTTAGCCTGCTGCCGGAGCATGGGCTGCCCGCAACGGTCTCGCTGGTGGTGGCGGGCGAGGCGAGTTCCCAGGCATTGGTCCAGCGTTGGTCTCGACGGCTATCGATATTCAACTCCTATGGCCCTACCGAGGCCACCGTCTGCGCGACCTTGAGCGAGGCCTTGCAGGGCGATGAAACGCCGCCGATTGGCCGGCCTATCTACAACACCCAGATCTACGTACTCGACGCCGGCCTGCGTCCGACCCCGCAAGGGGTCACCGGTGAGGTGTATCTCGCCGGCATCGGACTGGCGCGTGGCTATCTCAATCGTTTTTCGCTGACGGCGGGGCGGTTCGTGGCCAACCCGTTTGGCGAGCCGGGCAGTCGCATGTATCGCACCGGCGATCTCGCGCGCTGGCGCAGCGATGGACAACTCGATTACATCGGACGCGTTGATCAGCAGGTGAAATTGCGCGGCTTTCGCATCGAGCTGGGCGAAGTCGAAGCGCAACTCATGAAGCACCAGGGCGTGGCGCAGGCGGTGGCGGTCATGCGCGAGGACCGTCCAGGCCATCAGCAGTTGCTGGCCTATGTGGTGCCCTCTGCCCATGGCGTGGATGTCGCCGTCTTGCGCGCCGCGCTGGCGTCGCAACTGCCCGACTATATGGTGCCCGCGGCGATTCTTTCATTGCAGGCCTTGCCCACCACACCCAATGGCAAACTCGACCGCAAGGCCCTGCCGGCGCCTACCTTCGCCAGCGATAAAGCCGGCACGGAGCCGCGCAACCCACAGGAGCGCATGCTGGCTGGCTTGTTTGCCGCTGTGCTGGGGCGCGAAACGGTGGCTATCGAGGACAGCTTTTTCGACCTCGGCGGCGATTCGATTCTGGCCTTGCAGCTGAAGGCGCAAGCCCAGCAGCAGGGCATTGGTTTCGAGTTGGCCACGCTGTTTGATCACCAAAGTGTCGCCGCCTTGGCCGGCATGGCCAGTTTCGATTCTATCGAGGCAGTCGGCGCCACCGCAGCGTTCGCCATGATATCGACGGCCGACCGGCAACGCCTGCCTGACGATGTGTTGGACGCCTATCCGCTCAGCCAGCTGCAGCTCGGCATGTTTTTTCACAGCGACTACGACAGCCATTCCACGCTTTATCACGCCTGCCTGGGTTTCGCGATCGAGCTGCCTTTCGATCGGGATGCGCTGCGCCATACGCTGGACGAGCTAAGCAGCCGTCATGAAATGCTACGCACCAGCTTTGCGCTTGATGGTTTCAGCGAGCCCTTGCAGCTGGTGCATGCGATGAGGTGCATGCGTTCGATAAGCAAGCCGTGCCGCTGTTCCGTGCCTGCGTGCATCGGCTTGGCGAAGGCGCTTTTCATCTCTCGGTCAGTTGCCACCATGCCATCGTCGATGGCTGGAGCGACAGCTGCCTGATCGCCGAATTGATGCAACGCTATCAGGCGCACTTGCAAGGTGCGGCGTTACCGGCACCGCCGCTGTCGGCGCATTACCGCGACTACATCGCGCTGGAGCGTGCGGCGATGGTTTCGCAGGAAAGCCGCGACTTCTGGAGCACATGGCTGCAAGGGGTCGAGCCAAGAAAGCCCCTATGCCTGCCGCCCGAGGATTCGCTTGCCGACCTTGCCATTCGTCTCAACCTGACCGTGCCGCTGCACATCAGCAGCGAGACGACAGCGGATCTGCTGGCCTTGGGTCAGCGACTGAAGGCGCCACTGAAGTCGGTACTGCTGGCCGCGCATATGGCGGCCTTAAGCATGCTGACCGGGCATTGCGATGTCCTCACCGGCATGGTGATCCATGGCCGGCCCGAGGTAGCGGATGGCGAAAAGCTGATCGGACTCTTCCTCAATTCGGTGCCGTTTCGTTTGCGGGTGGAGGGTGACAGCTGGAGTGGGCTGGTTCGGCGAGCGATGGAGGCAGAGCGCAACCTGCTGCCGCATCGCCGCTATCCGCTGGCCAGGATCATGGCGGACATCGGGCAGCGTGGGCTGCTCTGCGTGGCCTTCAACTACACCAATTTCCACGCCTACGACAAGCTTGGCGAGCTGGGCCGGCACCTGAGCGCGCAGGGCGGCGCCGGCGGTGACAACAGCTTTGCTCTGCAGGTCAATTTTCAGCTTAGCGAGACGGGCCTGGCGGCGTGGATCAGTGGCCATCGCACCAGCTACGACATGCCGACGCTGCAGCGTTACGCCGACTGCTACGAACGGGTCTTGCAAGCCATGGCCGGGCAAGCCGAGCAACCCATTCGTCGGATGAGTGCGCTGGGTGAGGGCGAGCGGCTGCGGCTACTGCAAAACGGCCATGCCACGGCTGGCGCCGATGGCGGCGCGCCGCCCGAGCATTTCGCCGAGCTGTTCGAACGACAGGCGAGGCAGACGCCCGAAGCCGATGCCGTCGCCTGCGCTGGCAGCACGCTCAGTTACCGGGCCTTGAACGCCAGGGCGAACCGCCTGGCCCGGGTGCTGCTTGCCGAAGGCGTGCGTCCCGGACAGATCGTCGCGCTGGCCTTGCCTCGCTCGATCGAGCTGATCGTGGCCTTGCTGGCAACGCTTAAATGCGGCGCCGCTTATTTGCCGTTGGATATGAATTATCCGCTGGACCGGCTCAGCCATATGTTGATGGACGCCTATCCGGCCAAATTGCTTTACGCGGGGAATGCCATCGCCGGCCTGGATGGCAGCCTCGTGCCGACGATGCGGCTCGATGAGGAAGCCACGGCAGCGGCGCTGGCAACCGCCAGTGAGCGCGACCTGGACGAAACCGAGCGTGTCGGCCGGCGACACCTGGCTGGGCCGGCTTACGTCATCTATACCTCCGGCTCCAGCGGACGCCCCAAGGGCGTCGTGGTCACCCACCAGGGCCTTGCCAGTCTGGCCGCCAGTCAGCGCCAGCATCTTGGCGCTGCCCCGGCACGGGTGTTGCAACTTGCCTCGGCCAGTTTCGATGCCTCGGTGTGGGAGCTGATGGCTGCCTTTGCCGGCGGCGGCTGTCTGGTGCTGCCACGCCCTGGTCCGCTGGCCGGCGATGAACTTGCCGAGGTTCTGCGTCAGCACGCCATCGACCATATCGTGATTCCGCCGGCACTACTGGAAACCCTCGACCCCGCAACGCTGCCGACTTCGCTGATGCTGGCGGTAGGTGGCGAGGCCTGTTCGCCGGCCTTGGTCGAGCGTTGGGCCGACGGACGCATCATGCTCAATGCCTATGGTCCGACCGAATCGACGGTGTGCGCGAGTATCAGCGATCGGTTGTCCGGTGCCCGCGCGCCGATCGGGCGCCCCATCGGCGGCACTCGACTCTATGTGCTCGATCAAACCTTGCAGCCGGTACCCGTTGGGGCGGCCGGTGAGCTCTACATCGCCGGCAAAGGTCTGGCGCAAGGTTATTTGCATCGCCCCGGCTTGACCGCGCAGCGCTTCGTGGCCGACCCATTCGTCGCCGGCGAGCGCATGTACCGATCCGGTGACCGCGTGCGCTGGTGCGGCGATGGTCAATTGGACTATCTCGATCGCACCGATCGACAGGTGAAAATCCGTGGCTTCCGCATCGAGCCGGGTGAAGTCGAAGCGGCTCTGCGGCATTTGCCGGGGGTGGCGCAGGCCGCGGTAGTGATGCGTGAAGACCGCCCCGGCCAGCGCCAATTAGTCGGCTATGTGGTGATTGCCGACACGACGCACCGCAGCGGTGAAGGGGAGGCCGATAGCTGGCGCCGGCAACTGGCCGAGAAGCTGCCTGAGTACATGCTGCCCGCGGCAGTGGTCGAGCTGGATGCCTTGCCATTGACCGCGAACGGCAAGCTCGATCGGGCGCTGTTGCCAGCCCCCGCTTATGCGGCAACCGATCTGCGGCTGCCAAGCAATCCGCAGGAGGCCACCCTGGCCGAACTGTTTGCCGAAGTGCTTGGGCTGGAGCAGCTAGGCATCGACGACAACTTTTTCGATCTGGGCGGGCACTCCTTGCTGGCGACCCGGCTGGTCAGCCGGATTCGTTCGGTCATGCAAGTGGAAATGCCGATACGGGTGCTATTCGAGGCGCCGACGGTGCTCGCGCTTGCTCGGCGTTTGCGCGGCCAGGGCGCGCTTCGCCAGGCGCTACGGCCGATGCCGCGACCGTCGCGCATTCCGTTGTCGTATGCGCAACGCCGGCTTTGGTTTATCCATCGCTTCGAGGGGCCCAGCGCGACCTACAACATTCCTTTGGCCCTGCGTTTGAACGGCAGCCTGGACGTAGGCGCCTTGCAGCTGGCACTGGCAGACCTGATCGAGCGCCACGAAAGCCTGCGCACCCTGATCGTCGATGGTGAGGGTGAGCCGTCGCAACGCATTCTGGCGGCAGAAACCGCACTTTCACGACTCACCGTCCATCATGTGGACGGCGAGGCTGCGCTGGCTGCCGCGTTGCAAGAAGCCGCGGGTCACCGCTTCGACCTGACCACGGAACTGCCGTTGCGTGTCAGCCTGTTCCGCGTCGACGCGCAGCGGCATGTCTGCTTGTTCTTGCTGCATCACATCGCCGGCGATGGCGCGTCGATGACGCCGCTGGCCCGCGACCTGGCTAGTGCTTACGCTGCCCGTCTGGCTGGCCTTGCGCCGGACTGGACCGCGTTGCCGGTGCAGTATGCGGACTACGCGCTGTGGCAGCGTGAGTTGCTTGGCGACGAAAACGATCCGCGTAGCGTCATCGCCGGCCAGTTCGATTACTGGAAGACCGCGCTGGCCGATCTGCCGGAGCAGTTGCCGCTGCCCAGCGATCGCCCGCGCCCGGTGGTGGCCAGTTATCGCGGCGATGTTTTGAGTTTCGATATCGATGCTGAGCTGCACCGGCGGCTGCTGGCGTTGGCACAGGCCAACGGCGCGACCTTGTCGATGCTGTTGCAGGCTGCGCTTGCCGCCCTGCTGACGCGGCTGGGCGCCGGCACCGACATCCCGCTGGGCAGTCCGCTGGCCGGACGGATGGACGATGCACTGACTGATCTGGTGGGTTTTTTCGTCAACACCTGGGTGCTGCGCGCCGATACCTCGGGCAATCCGGATTTCGTCACCTTGCTGGCGCGGGTGCGCGAGCGCGCCTTGGCCGCCTATGCACACCAGGACGCGCCGTTCGAGCGGCTGGTGGAGTTGATCAACCCGGTGCGCTCGACCGCGCATCATCCTTTGTTCCAGGTGGCGTTGGCGCTGCAAAACCTGAGCCGGGCCGATTTTGCGTTCTCGGGATTGCAGGTCACCGCCGAGCCCACCGGCACGCGCGCCGCCAAGTTCGATTTGTTCTTTGCGCTGGCCGAAAAGCCGGCCGAGCAGGGTGTGGCGCAAGGCCTGGAAGGCGAGGTCGAGTACGCCTCCGATCTATTCGAACGCGAGACGGTGCAGCGACTGGTCCAGCGTCTGCTCGGCTTGCTGGAAGCGGTGGCGCAGGATGCCCGGCAACCGATCGGCGCGATCGATTTGCTCGATGGCGATGAGCGCCGGCAACTGCTGCTGGATTGGAACGACACGGCACGTCCGCTGCCCCAGCCTGATCTGGCCCACTTGTTCGGTCAGCGGGCCGCGCGTCATCCCGATGCCATCGCCGTGGTCTGCGGGGAACACAGCCTTACTTACGGCCAGCTTGATCACCAGGCCGGATGGCTCGCCAGGCAGTTGCTCGAGCATGGCGTTGGGCCCGAGCGTGGCGTCGGTTTGTTGCAACTGCGCTCGCCGCAGCTGGTGATTTCGTTGGTCGCCGTGATCAAGGCCGGCGGCTTTTATGTGCCGTTGCATGCCCAGTACCCCGACCATCGACTCGCCCAGGTGCTACAGGAAACCGGCGCCGTGGTACTGCTGGCGGACCACAGCATCGAGGCTAGGCAGATCGAGCATCAAGCGATGCTGATCCGCGTGGATCAGCTCGATATAGACCAGCTCGAACTCGATGCGTCCGCTAGCCGCTTAGAGCGATCCGCGGCCTTCAGTTCGCCGGCAGCGCATCCGCAGCAACTGGCTTATGTGATGTACACCTCCGGTTCGACCGGCACGCCCAAAGGGGTGGCGGTAAGCCAGCAGGATGTCGTGGCGTTGGCATTCGATCGGCGCTTCCAGGGGGCAGGGCAGCAGTGTGTGCTGATGCATTCGGCGCAGGCCTTCGATGCCTCGACTTACGAGGTGTGGGTGCCTCTTCTGGGCGGCGGCCGCATTGCCATCGCGCCACCCGGTGAGCTGGACCTGGACGCGCTGACCCAGGCCATGGTGCGGCACCAGGTCTCCGCCCTGTTTTTGACCACCGCGCTGTTTGGTCTGCTGGTGCAGGAGCGGCCGAGCTGTTTTGAACGGGTGCGTGAAGTCTGGACCGGCGGCGAAGCCGCCGACCCCTCGGCGTTCCAGAAATTGATGGCCAGCCAGACCGGCCTCACGCTGATGCATGTGTACGGCCCCACGGAAAGCACCACCTTCGCCACCGCCTTCGCCATGCAGGCGCCTTATCGCGCCGAGCTTGGCACGCCGATCGGCATGCCGATGGACAACCGCCGCGCCTACGTACTGGATCAAGCCTTGCAGCCGGTACCGGTAGGTGTTGCCGGCGAGCTTTATCTCGCCGGCGAAGGTCTGGCGCGTGGTTATCTGCGCCGCCCGGCTCACACGGCGGAACGTTTTGTGGCGGATCCTTTCAGCGTGGGTGGCCGCTTGTATCGCACCGGCGATCTGGTGCGCTGGCGTGCCGATGGCGCGCTCGACTTTGTTGGCCGCAGCGACCATCAGGTGAAGATTCGCGGCTTCCGCATTGAGCCCGACGAAGCCGCGGCCGTGCTGCGGCGGCACCCGGCCGTGGCCCAGGCGGCGGTCGTGGTGCGCGAGGACCAGCCGGGTGAAAAGCAGCTAGTCGGCTACGTGGTGCTCGGCCATGAAAGCGAACGCCCGCGTGACACTGCGCAGGAGCAGGGGCAGGTCGACGAATGGCGAAACATCTACGACAAGCTCTACGGCGATTCGAGGGAACTGCCCTTTGGCGAAAACTTCAGCGGCTGGCAAAGCAGCTACAGCGGCGAGCCGATACCGCTGGAGGAGATGCGCGAGTGGCGTGACGCCACGGTGGAGCGCATCCGCATGTTGCAGCCGCGTCGCCTGCTTGAGATCGGTGTCGGCAGCGGCTTGCTGTTGTCACGACTGGCAGGGCATTGCGAAGCTTACTGGGGCACGGATTTCTCCGCGCCGACCATCGACACCTTGCGCAGTCAGCTGGCGCAGCAGGGCGAGCTGGGCGGGCGCGTTCATTTGCGTGCCCAGCATGAGTCCGCCGGCCTGCCTGCGGCCTACTTCGACACGGTGGTTATCAATTCCGTCTCGCAATATTTTCCCAATGCAGCTTATTTGCTCGAAGTGATCCAGACGGCGATGGAACTGCTGGTGCCGGGCGGTGCCTTGTATCTGGGCGATGTGCGTAACCTGGATTTGCTGATGAGCTTCGCCAGTGCGGTCGAATCGAGTCGGGCGGCGGCGGATACGTCGGCAGACGAATTGCGCCGACGTATCCGGCAAAGCGTGCTGGCGGAAAAAGAGCTGCTGCTCGCCGCGGAGTTTTTCTCCTTGTTGCCTTCCCGTTTGCCGGCCATCGCGGCGGTGGATATCCAGCTCAAGCGCGGCCATGCCGCCAATGAGCTGACGCGTTATCGCTACGAGGTGGTGCTGCGCAAGGCGCCGGTGTCGGCTTTGTCGTTGGCTGACGCGCCCCGACAGCCCTGGCATGACATGGGTGACCTCGGCACGCTGATGTCTTGGCTTAGCGAGCGGCGCCCTGCCAGCTTGCGTCTATGCCAGATCCCCAATGCCCACCTGGCCGGCGAGCTGGAACGGGCCCGGGACATTCAGACGGCCAAAAGTACGGAGTCGTTGCGCAAGGCGCCACCAAGCGCCACTGGCATCGAGCCGGAAGCGCTGCATGCACTGGGTAAGCAGGCCGGCTATCGCGTATGGCTTACCTGGGCTGGCGCCGCCGACGGCAGCATGGAGGCGCTGTTCGTCGATCCGGCACAGATCCATGCGGCCAGTCGTGCCGATGTGGCGCTCACCGATCTTTATCTGCCGCTGGCCGCGCCGCGCGATCTGGCTGCCTGCGCCAATGATCCGGCCAACTTCGACCAGCTCGCCGAACTGCGCCGCTATGCCGCCGAGCAGTTGCCGGATTACCTGATTCCGTCGGCCATCGTGTTGCTCGACCATTTGCCATTGACCTTGAACGGCAAGCTGGATCGGCAAGCCTTGCCCGCCGCGGATTTTTCCGGCGAACGCTATCGTGCGCCCCGTCATCCACAGGAGCAGGTGCTGGCCGGCCTGTTTGCCGAGGTGCTTGGTCTGCCGCGGGTCGGCATCGACGACAGCTTCTTCGATCTGGGCGGCCATTCGTTGTTGGCCATGCGCCTGGTCGGCAAGATGCGCAGCACGCTGGGGATCGATTTGTCGGTGCGAACGCTGTTCGAGGCGCCCACGGTTGCCGGCCTTGCCCTGCAACTACGCCGCGCCACCCATGCACAGACGCTGCTGCCATTGCGCTCGGCCGGCGCGGATCAGCCCTTGTTCTGTCTGCCCCCCGGCGGCAGCCTTTCCTGGTGTTACGCCGGGCTGGTCAGCCATATCGGCGCCGATTGCCCGATTTACGGCTTGCAGCCGCCCGAGGCGGATGGGGGGCCCATGCCGCATGCCCGCATCGAAGACGATGTGCGGCATTACGTCGAAGAGATCCGCCGGGTCCAGCCGCAGGGGCCGTATCGTCTGATGGGTTGGTCGATCGGCGGGCTCGTAGCCCATGCCATTGCCACCACCTTGCAGGCCACGGGAGAGCAGGTGAGTACGCTGGTAATCATCGACGCTTATCCGATGGCCGAGCTGGCGATCGACGGGGATATGGCCGCAGGCCATACGCGCTCGATACGGCGTAATGCGCTCAAAAGCATCCTGTCGGGATTCGGTGTCGGCGAGGAGGCGTGGCCGGAGCACGCGGACGATCATCGCCAGCTGCTGGACAGCCTGGTGGGCAAGGGGGCATTGCCCGCTGATGACCGGCCGATCATCACCCGCATGCTGCACGCCTTCGAGCGCAGCAGCACGCTTGCCGGCACCTTCGAGCCCAGCCCCTTCGACGGCGACCTGCTGTTTTTCCGTGCGGCGGTGGTACCGGACGAGCAATGGACACCCTCGGTCGATGCCTGGGCTCCCTATGTCACGGGGCGTATCGAAATCCACGACGTCCAGGCCGATCACTTCGGCATGCTGGACCAGGATGTGCGCGCACCGATCGGCCGGGTTCTGACCAGGACGCTTAACGCCTAACAAGCATGCCGATAAGCATGGACGGCTCCGCATCGGCAGCATGCCGCGGCGGAGCATCGAGCCGTTTTCTCTTTTTGCCAGGAAGCTGTATGAACGCTATTGACGCATCCGTACCGGTATTTCTCGACAGCAACGTCAAGATCGAGCCGCTCACTTTTCGCTGGTACGCCTGGAGCCACCTGGTTTCGCCGGTATCGCTGGCGCTCAATCTGGCGTACCGGTATCTGCCTATGTTGAAGTCCTTTATCGCCAATCCCGGGGTACACGAGGCGGCGGCAAAAAATCCGAAGATGCTCGGCGGCTCGTTTCTCGAGTTACGGCAGCAAGACATCGGCCAGGTGCGCGCGTTGCAACAGACCATGCTCCAGCAAGGGGCGGCTTTGCTGGGCTTCGCCGATGACCTGCTGGCGCTCGATCGCCAGCTGCATAAAACCGAAACCGGCTTCAGCCTGGATCACCTGTACAGCAAGCTGCCGGCCTCGCTCGCCGGCATGGTAGAGGCCGGCTACGATCTCAATAACCGCTCGTCGCTGCGTATTGCCGAGGAGCTGGCTTACCACGATGCGCAGCTGTCAGTGCCGGCGCAAGAGATCGGTTTCAGCCGTACCCGCGACGACATGCGCAACTTCTTCTTGAACACCCCCAGGCTCGAAACGCAGGAGCGGCTGATACTGCCGGCGGCGTTTGCTCACGCTTGTTTCGACCTGCTTTCAGCCAGCCGCATCACCCCGGTGCCGTTCGGCGAACTGGCGGATGCACTGGGCGCGGATGCGGCGGTACGCGAACGCCTGCGTGGTTACTTTCAGCTTGAGCCGCCGCCGCGCAACGCGCCGGAGTTTCATGGCGAGGGCGTGCGTTTGCGCTACTTCGGGCACGCCTGCGTGCTTATTCAGAGCAACGAGGTAAGCATCCTGGTCGATCCCTTTCTCACCTGGGACCGTGACGATGCCGAGGGGCGGCTTACTTTTCACGATTTGCCCGACCATATCGACTACGTTTTTTTCACCCATAACCATCAGGATCATTTCAGCATCGAGGCGCTACTGCAGTTGCGCAATCGTATCGGCACCATCCTGGTGCCGAGAAATAATGCCAACAATCTGGCCGATCCATCGATGAAACTGACCTTGCAGGGGATCGGTCACGACAAGGTCCGAGTCATGGATCCGATGGATCGCGTCGACTTTGCCGGCGGCCGGCTGACCAGCCTGCCTTTCTATGGCGAACATGCTGTACCGGCGCATCATCCAGCGTGTTGGACGCATAGACTGCCTTTTCATCGGCATGGAATGCGACGGGGCGCCGCTAAGCTGGCTTTATGGCCCCTACCTGAGCAACCCGATCAGCCGCAAGGATGACGATTCGCGACGGCTGTCGGGCTCCGACAGCGAACACGCCTGGGCTATCGCCGAAGAATCCGGCTGTAGCCAGGCTTTTGTCTATGCCATGGGGCAGGAGCCGTGGCTGCGCTTTGTGGTGGGTTTGCAGTACACCCCGCAAAACAAGCAAATCATCGAGTCGGACAAATTCGTCGCGCGTTGTCGCGATGCCGGGATTCCCGCCGAGCGTTTGCATGGCTGCCGCAGCATGATTTTCTAAGCCATGGCCCAGCACGGGAATGAGCCCGCGCGATGCTGGCCGGAGAAGGGAGGCGTCGAGGCTCCCTTCTCCTGGACCATGCAAGCAGGTCAGGCCTGCGGAGCGGCCTCATCTTTGGCGCTACATGTTTTGACCGGTGTCGGCGACAAGGTTTTCCCATTGGTCGTCCAGCAGTCGTCAAATACCGAGCAGTAGCAAATCTTGAAGCTGACATCCTCGCGTGCCAGGTCCAGTTTGCTCCAGGCCAGCCGGGTTTCGTCGGAGCCGGGAACGCTCAGCACATTGACCGCTTCACCGGCTCGCACCACCCCGAAATCGGCGTCATTCGAAGAGGAGTAGGGCAGTTTTGCGGTGCCGGGAACATTGCAGCAATCGTCGAGGAATTTGCCCCACTGATGAATGCTTGCTCCCTTGTAGCGAAGTTCCGAGCTGTAGATTTTTGCCGGACCTACACCGGCATTCTTCACTGTTAGCAAGATCACTCTCTTGCCGTTATCTCCTTCATTGCTGGTAGTCACCTGCAAGAAGGGCCACGAATTGGCTTGCACCAGCTGTGCGTTCGCATTGGCCATCTTCTCCATCGTGTGCCCATGCAATACGGCGATAGCGAGCGATATCAGCGACAGGAACAGCGCCGATCCGGCAATAATCAAGTCGATCTTATGGTGGCCGGTCTTGCGCGGCTCCGGCGGCTCTACGTCAAGCAACATGGTGATTCCCCCTGAACGATTCTTGATGTTAGCCGAAGGCCATGCGTTATCGCAGACTTTGCCGGGCTTGCAGTCAAAAGTAAAAGACGCCTGGTGCGAACCAATAAGGCGTGGGAATCCCGTCACTCAACGGTAAGCGGCAGTCGGATACTGAAGGGTCGGCAAGTGAGGTTTCTTTGCGGTAACCCGGCTCGATGATCGGCTCGATCCAGGTCAGTCGTCGCGGTCTGATGGCGCCCTGTATGGCGGATGGTCACGCGATGCGAACGCCATGACCTTGCTGGCCACAAACGCTACCGAAGCCCGCGCCACCTCGGCGGCCAGGGCCGATTTATAGGGTGAGCCGATGCTGTGCGCCGCACTAGCGAAGGGCATGGCTTGCTTGAGCGCCGGGGCCGTGCCGAGTGCGTCGAACATATCGAGCATCGCGGCAACCGATGCTGTCTGATCCTGCTCGCCGTCTGGAGCACGATAGAAACCGAGATAGACCGGGCAAACGACACGCGGCCAGGGCGGGGCGTGAGCAAAGGAGTCAAGCAAGCTTCTGAGTGCGCGGTAGCCATCCGGATGCACGGTTTGCGACCAGTACGCCAACACGTCCGCTGTCCTGGGCCGAGGGTCGGTCACCGGCTGGTGTGCCGCGCAAAGCTGATCTAGTAATACAGGATGGGCCGGACGAACACCCGGCGACCACGCCACTACGGCAGCCACCTCGGCGACTCGAACCGATGCCAGCCAGAGTCCCAGCGAAGCCCCCAGCGACGAGCCCACGATGACCACGTTGTCACCTAGTTCAGCAGCCTTCGATAGTGCGCTTAGCGCGGATGCTTGCAGTAGATCCAGGGTCAGGCCCTGCAGGGCATCGGGCGACCGTAATCCATGTCCCGGCCACCGATGGATGTACAGGTTGGCATCGAGTTCGGCAGCCATGCTGTCTGGCAGGTCGCCGCACTCGCCAGGGCTGGCGGTGAAGCCATGTAAAAAAAGCAGGGCCACTTCGGTGCGCACATTTTCGCCGCGCCGCCAGCACACCCTGGCTTCGTTTCCTGGCTTCACATCGGTGGGAACCAGATCATTGCATTGCGGCATGTCGTTTCATCATGTCAAGGGCTCGGAGGTATGGCTCGATTTAGCAAGGTAGCTCGGCGTGCTTTGAGACGACAAGAATCATGTTCATGGAGATGTTCCTGGCTGAGGGGTGCGGGCCACGTTTGTTTCGCCGGTCTTGCGCAATCGATACGAGATCAGCAGCTGAAACGCGGCGGGGATGACAAGCATGGATAACAACGGCGCGGTAACCATGCCGCCGATCATCGGTGCGGCGATGCGCTGCATGACTTCGGAGCCGGCTCCGTGGCCAAGAAGAATCGGGAACAGGCCGGCGAGGATCACCGCCACCGTCATCGCTTTGGGCCGCACACGCTGCACGGCACCCTCGCGAATCGCGGCGTCCAGCGCGGCGGGGCCGGCCTGCGGATCAAGCGCGAGGTGTCGCTGCCAGGCTTGGTCCAGGTACAGCAACATCACGACGCCGAACTCGGCGGCGACACCGGCGAGGGCGATAAAGCCGATCATGGTTGCCACGGACACGGCATGCCCCAGCAGCCAGATCAACCACAGGCCGCCGACCAGGGCGAGCGGCACGCTGGCCATGATCATCGCGGCTTCAATCGCGCGACGAAACACCGCGTAGATCAGCCCGAAGATGATGACCAGCGCGATCGGCACCACCAGCTTGAGGCGTTGCATGGCACTGGCCAGATATTCGAACTGACCCGACCACGCCACCGTGATGCCCGGCGGCAGCGTCACTTGCTGTGACACCGCGCGTTGCAGATCGGCAACGACGGCGCTGAGATCACGGCCGCCGGTATCGCCGCTGTTGGTGTCGCCGCTGTTGGTATCGATGTAGACGTAGGTGGCCAGCTGGCCGTTCTCGCTCTTCAACATCGGCGGTCCCACAGCCAGCGTAATGTCGGCGACCTGGCCGAGCGTGAGTTGAGCACCATTGGCGGCGACGATGGGTAACTGCCGCAAGGCCGCCACCGAATCACGTGCGAGGCGCGGATAGCGCAGCACGATCGGATAACGCTCCCGCCCTTCGACGGTCTGGCCGATCGGATCGCCGCCCACCAAGGTCGCGATCAGTGCCTGCACTTGCTGTTGGGTCAACCCATAGCGCGCTGCGTCATCGGGGCGAATATGCACATCGACGTAGCGGCCGCCCGCCGCGCGCTCGGCGATCGCGGAGCTGACCCCGGGTACTTTCCTGGCCATGGCTTCGATTTGATCGGCCACCGTCTGCAAGGAGGATGGATCGGGTCCGAGCACCTTGATGCCGATCGGGCTTTTGATGCCCGTCGCCAGCATGTCGATGCGATTGCGGATCGGCGGCACGAACAGATTGGTCAGTCCCGGCACGTGCACGGCCTTGTCCAGCTCGAGCTTGAGCTTGGCCATCGTCATGCCTGGCCGCCACTGATGCTTCGGCTTGAAGGTGATGGTGGTCTCGAACATTTCCAGCGGCGCCGGATCGGTGGCGCTCTCCGCGCGTCCGGCCTTGCCGAATACGTGATCGACCTCGGGCACGGTCTTGATCATGCGATCAGTGAGCTGCAATAACTGCGACGCTTTGCCGGCGGACAAGCCCGGCAAGGCGGTCGGCATATACAGCAGCGTGCCTTCGTCCATCGGCGGCATGAATTCGCTGCCCAGCCGGCTCAAGGGCATCGCGGCGCTGAGCAGCAGGGCAGCGGCCAGCATCAAGGTTGCCTTTGGATAACGCAGCACCGCATTCAAGATCGGCCGATACAGCGCCATCAGGCCGCGATTGAGCGGGTTGTCGTGTTCGGCGCGGATGCGCCCGCGCACTAGATATCCCATCAATACCGGCACCAGGGTCACGGCAAGTCCGGCTGCCGCCGCCATGGCATAAGTCTTGGTGAAAGCGAGCGGCTTGAATAGCTTGCCTTCCTGGCCTTGCAGCGCAAACACCGGCACAAACGACAAGGCGATAATCAACAGGCTGACGAATAGCGCGGGCCCCACCTCGGTGGCCGACTCGCCCACCAGCGCCCAGCGCGCGGCGCCCTGGGGCTCCTGCCCATCGTGGGCGTCGCGCCAATGTTCCAGGTGCTTGTGGGTGTTTTCGATCATCACCACCGCGGCATCGACCATCGCACCGATCGCGATCGCGATGCCGCCAAGCGACATCAGGTTGGCCGAGACGCCTTGCAGATGCATCACGATAAAGGCGGTCAACACACCTAAGGGCAGGGTGATCACGGCGACCAGCGCCGAACGCAGATGGCCGAGAAACAGGGCGCAGACCAGCGCGACGACGAGGAATTCCTCCAGCAGCTTGCCCCACAGGTTCTCCACCGCCGCATCGATCAGCTGCGAACGATCGTAGGTCGGCACGATCTCCACGCCGGCCGGCAGGCTGTGTTGAAGTTCGGCGAGCTTGGCCTTGACGGCGGCAATCGCCGCCTTGGCGTTCTTGCCAGTACGCAGCACGATTACGCCGCCGGCGACTTCGCCCTGGCCGTCCAGTTCGGTGATGCCGCGGCGGAAGCTGGGGCCGCGCCGTACGGTGGCGACATCGCGCAGCAGTACCGGCACGCCGCCAGCGTTGGCGGTGATCGGTACGCGCTCGAAATCCTCGCGGCTGCGCAGGTAGCCTTCGCTGCGCACCATGAATTCCGCCTCGCCTTGCTCGATCACCGAGCCACCGTTCGCACCGTTGGCGGCGCGGATCGCCTCGATGAGTTGGGTCACCGTGATGCTGCGGGCGGCGAGTTGCTGCGGGTCGGGCACGACCTGCCAGGCGCGCTCCATGCCACCCAGACTCGCCACTTCGGCGACATCCGGTACGGTCTTGAGCTGGTAGCGCAGGAACCAATCCTGCAGGCCACGCAGTTGACCCAGATCATGTTGCCCGGTGCGATCGATCAAGGCGTACTCGTAGATCCAGCCCAGGCCGGTCGCATCCGGGCCCAGCGTCGGACTCACGCCTGCGGGAAGGCGATCGCGTACCTGGCTTAAGTACTCCAGCACGCGCGAACGCGCCCAGTAGAGATCCGTGTTGTCGTCAAACAGTACATAGACGTAGGAGTCGCCGAAGAACGAGTAGCCACGAACCGTCTTGGCCCCCGGCACCGAGAGCATGGTGGTCGCCAGCGGATAGGTGACCTGATCCTCGACCAGCTGAGGCGACTGGCCCGACCAGTTGGTGCGGATAATCACCTGGGTGTCGGATAGATCCGGCAAGGCATCGATCGGTGTGTGCAGCGCGGCGAATACGCCGGCCAGGGCCAGCGCCAACGCAGCCAGCAGCACGAACACGCGGTGCTTGATCGCTGCACGGATGAGCGCGGCGATCATGGTTGTTCTCCTGGCATGTTCATACCGGACATCGGCGCGCTGGTCGCGGCTGCCGGCTTCGGCATGGGGTCATTCAAGCGCTCCAGCGCGCCCGACAGACTGGCTTCCGAATCGATCAGGAACTGACCGGACACCACCACTTTCTCGCCACCGATGAGGCCATCGAGAATTTCGGTATAGCCACCCGCTGCACGACCGATGCTTACCGCCACGGCGCGGAAGCGTCCACCGTCTTCGGCGACGATGACCCGGGTGTGATCACCGGTGGCGATCAGCGCATCGTCGGGCACCACCGGTACGGCCTTGCCGGGTGTGGGGTCGAGCTGCACGGTGGCAAACATGCCGGGGCTTAACGCGCCCTGCGGATTGGCCAGCACGATGCGCGCACGCTGCGTACGGGTGGTCATGTCGATATCGGGCAGCAAGGTTTCTACGTGGCCGCGAAAGACTTGCCCTGGTAACGCATCGACGCGGACGGTCACGGGTATATCCGCATGCACCGTGCCGGCTACAGCCTGCGGCAACGCTGCCTCGACCCATACCGTGGACAGCCCGTTGATCGTCATCATGGTCTGGCCGGCAGTGACGCGCTGCCCCTCGCGCACATCCAGCGTGCTGATCACGCCGGCCTGAGGGGCATGCAAGGTGATCTGGCCGCCGCGCCCTATCGCACGAGCATCCATCGACGACAGGCCGAGCACCTGCAGGCGTTGTTGCGAGGCAGCGCGCAAGGCTTTGGCTTCGGCCGACTGTACGTGCTGCAAGGCCTGGGATTCGGCCACGGCACTGCTCCACTGCGGCGCGAGTACATCGGCCAACGGAGCACCCGCGGCAATGCTCGTATACGGTGCACGCACATACAGCTTGCTTACCACCGCGTCTACGCGGGCACTGACGATCACCGCCTGGCGCAGATCCCAGCTGACCGTGCCGGGCACTTGCACCGTCGCTGCCAACACCCGGCGCTCGACCGGTGCCGTGCGTATGCCGAGGTTTTGCACGGTCGCGGCATCGATGCGTACCGTGTTGGTGTCGGTACCGCCATCGGCGTACTTCGGCACCATCTGCATGCCCATGGATGACAGCCCTGGCTTATCTGAATGCTGTTCCGGCAGCATCGGGTCGTACCAATAGAGCACCTTGGCGCTTGCCGCAGGCGCTGGCGACGCGGTGCTATCTGGATGGTCCGCGGATGATGCTGCCGCATTGCCATGGTGGCGACCTGCCCAATACGCACCGATCGCGGTAACCAGCAACCCCGCAAACACGGAGGGAATCAACAGTGCGCGTTTCATGGGGTATCCCCTTCAGGCAGCAAGTAGGTCAGGGCTGCCCAGGCGCGGCCGTATTCGGTCAGCATGCGGGCGTAGTCGGTGTGGTGAGTGATTTCATCGCGACGCGCTTCCAGCAGCGGCTGGATATCACCGCCACCGCGATAGGCCGCCAAGGCCAGCGCGGCACGATCGTTGGCTTGCGGCAGTAGCTCGTTGAGATGACGACGCGTTTGCTTTGCCAGTGCGTCCCATTGCGCCCAGGCCGCTTGCACGGCTTCGGCTTGCTGCCGCCGTGCATCATCGTGCTCGGCACGAACCGCATCGAGATCGGCGGCACGCGCGCTGATGCCGCGGTCCTGCCGATTGCGCGTGAACAACGGCAAGCTCACCCCGAGCTGCAGCGACACCATGTCGGACAAGCCTCGAACACGGGAGCCGTAATTCAAGCCGACGTTCCACTCGGGGTGTTTCTCGGCTCGAGCGATCGCCAGGGCAGCTTCGGCGGCGCGTTCGCGTGCTGGCCAGTCCAGCAGGTTGCCTTGTTGATCCAGACTGGTCAGCAAGCTGCGCTCGTCATGGGCGAGCAGGCTGAAGTCGGGCGCGTCAGCGAGTGGTTGATTGACTGGAGCGCCGAACCATCGCCCTAGGGCGGCTCGTGCCTGGGCCTCGCGCGAGCTTGCGTCGTCAATGCATGGCGAGTACGTCGGCGGCGGAGCCGGTGCCGCCGCGCAAGCGTGCTTCGGCCACCACCACGTCCACCGCCCACTCGCGCCGCATGGCTTGCAGCATCTCGCCCTCATGCTGCGCGCCCCATGCCGTAATCCAGGCCGCCGCCACTTGCTGCTCGATGGCCAGGCGAGTCATCGCTGTCGTCGACGCGGCTTGATCGACATTGGCCCCGGCAGCCTCACGCTGGGCCTGTCGCTTGGCTTGCGACGGCAGCACCTGACTAAGCCCGACGGTGCGCATGGTCATGCTGTCACCACCGGCGGTAAACGCACCTGGCCCTTGGATGGCCAGGTTGTCGATACCCACGGTGAGTTGAGGATCTGGCAAGGCGCCGGCGCGCCCAGCCTCCTCATGGGCGGACGTCTGCTGGGCACGTCGCGCCTGCAGCAACGGCGCTTGAGCAACGGCTTGCCGCGTCGCGGCCGCAAGTGTCAGGGCCTTCGCGGGGTCATCCGCCCAGGCCTGGGTGGCGAAGAAAAACATGGCGGCCGACAACCGGCACAGCCAGCGGCGTGCCAGCAAGGCACGCGTGCACATTCGATGCGAAAACATGGAAGGCTCCGATCACAAAACCGTATGGGCCATGCACGCAGGCATGACCATCGAGTGGCTAGCGATCGAGGGCTAAATCAGCAGGGTGCAGAACCGCAGCGTGGGCGGTAGATCGGGCGGGCGCAACGCGAGGTCTGGCAACGTGACATGCTCAGGTGCATGCGCGATCGTTCCCAGCAGGGTAGGCGGTACGGGAGGCAACAGCAGCGGCGGAACCATCGGTACACGCGCATCCGGTGTCGAGGTCGTGTTGTTGCTGCAGTGTTCCGCGCATCGAGCATCCAGACTCGAATGGATTTGCTTGGACGCGGATGGCGCTTTCGAGGCCGCCGCCATGGCGGCACAGTCACCGGTCAAGGCCGTATTTGCCGGTGCCGCCGGTAGCGGACAGATATAACTCGCCATGGCCAGCTGTTGAAACAACAGGCAAAACAGCACGGTCGCTATCCAGAGGATACGCTGACGGCGGCTGAGGTGGTGGCGCTTGGACATGGTGCGCGCATCATAGCGCAGCTGGATCTGGGTCCTGTCAAGGGGTGATGAAGTGGCAGGGTGCTTTCTGCTGAGTAAGGGGCATGGAGATTTCCATGCCCCTCACGATCACGCCCCTCACGATCATGAAAGGCTACTTAAATAAAACGGATGCTAAATAAAACGGAGGTGGCCGTCGGCTTGCTGGCCACGACGTGCATCACTGCGAAGTGAATGTCTGGAATGGTGAGACATACAACGATACGTCGGCAAAACACACTCTGCCGCTGGTCGTGTTTCCAAAGCGATCAAGCCCATCCCACATTGAGGGAAACCAAGTGACTCCGGTCACCGTTTTCAGTTGCGAACCGCCATTCGTCCAATAAAGATTGCTCATGCCACCCTGGCAATCGGCGAAATAGACCGGGCCGAAGCCGGCGCCGGTAATCATGATTTCCGCCCCGGTGATACGTGCCGCAGGGCCGGGGGTACCGCCCTGCGCGGCACTGGTCGTGCCATGCCACGGCAGGCTGGCTGCCACCACGGTGCCGGCCACGCCACCGCTTCCCGCGGCCTGCCCGCATTCTTGCGAGAAAGCCACGCTATCGATGGTGAAGGTGGCATCGAGCGGATTGAGATTGGCATGCGCACTAAATGTGCAACTTGCCGAATACTCGGCCTGTTGCGAGCTGGCGTTGACCACGGCCAGGCTGATCGCGCCGGTCAAGTAAGTGCCGCCACCCGGTGCCACGGACTCACTGGCGATCGCCGGCGTGACGACGGCGGAAGCCAATGCAAGTGCATAAACGCTGCGAACGATCTGCTTCATCATGAAGAATCTCCTTGTTCGTATTCCTGCGTTATGAAATGTGATTAACCGCCATGTTTTAAGCGTGCCGCGAAGCTTTCGTCGGCACTCTTTAGTTATCGACTTACAGTTTATTTCCCCAGATGGGCTTACGGTCAGCCGATACATGGCCGCGTGATTCTAGTGGCACGGATTGCCCATTTCCATGATCTGCGTAGCGGTCGTCGCTCGATGGCAAGAGCGCGCTGGCAAGGCGTATACGTGAATGGCTGCGAGCTTGTCACAAATAGGGTCGACAGATTACCGCTGGAAGACAGTCGCCCGAGCGAGGGCTGCCGGTTTGCTTTTCGATGCCAAGTGCGGTTGCACGTTTGGATGGCTGGATTCGATATCGATCGAGGCGAGTGGCGCTAGCTATCAATCAGGTTTTGGTGACGTTCGGCAGCAGCTGCTTGACGGCCTCGCGCACCGATTTTCTGAGGTTCACCGCGCCTTCAAGGCTGCTCCACAAACGGAGCTCTTGCAGGCTTGGATGATCGACCAGGCAGCGGAAGGCGTCGACGTCGAGCTGTGGCATGCCTGCGATGGTCAGCCGGCGCAAGGCAGGTGCGGCCGCTACGGCAGAGAGCGCGGTAAGACTCTTCATGGTCTCGAGGGTTACTTCTTCGAGACGCGTCAGCGAGTCCAGGCGCGGCAGTGAGGTGACGTTGCGCATCGAATCGAGATCAAGCCGCCTGAGGGGCTTGAGCTTGGCCAGGATGGATAAATCGTCCAACAGGTTGACCCGCAGCAAGTTGAGTGTTTCCAGCTTGGGCAGATCCGCCAGATGTACGAGATTCCGTGTGCCCCCCAGCAACAGGCTTAGGCTGCTCAATTCGCCTAGCGGCGCCAGGATGGAAAGGTTCGGCAGCGTCATGCGCCGCAGCGCCAGCGAAGTGAGTCGCGTGAGGCGACTGATGCTGCTTATGTCTTTGCTATGGCCTTCCAGAAAAAGTGTCTCGAGCGTGGGCATGCCTTGTAGGAAATTTAGCGAATGCCGTTTTTTTGTGCTGCCAAAACTGAGCAGCTCGAGATGGCTTTGCAGATACGAAAATCCGCTGATGTCCTCGAGGTTCCACAAGTGCACGCTCAGGCGCCGCACGTCGGGGAAATACTTGAGGAACTCAAGATCTGCGCCTGGCCAGCTGTGAAAGTGAAGCGTGATTTCAGGGCGTCCCTGGAGCAGGTCTGCCACCTTCTCCAAGTCGGCGGCTGGCATCGGCAGCTTGACCGCGATTCGCGTGCATTCAGGGCCTAAGGGTTCAAACGAATTCCGATCGTGACCGAAGGAGCGATTGCGCTCGGGGCCTCGAGCTGGCTTGCCGTTGTCGTTCATCAAGCCACCGTTCGCGAACCGTCAGTAGGATTAAATACAAGGCCAGAGATTTTGCCGCGCTGAAGAGTAAACGATATCTGCGCAGCTTTAGTCACGCCGTACTTTTAGCGGGTGGCTGTCATCGTAGCCGCTGGGGTAGCGGGTTGCCGTGCCCAGGCAACAAGAGCCAGCCGACCGGGCGTTATTCTGCTATCGGGTCACTGAGTGGCGCGATCCTGGTCAGACGCGGTGGTGGCCAAACCTGGACAAGACGCCGCGGCATGTGGGTCACCCATAACGGCGACCTGGTCCCGCTGGACGCCTTCTGCCGGGGTTGCCCAAAGCCTTCCGCGAGCGGCGCAGTCGGCGGCATAGTCAAACAGCCGCTGCAAGCTCTTCGGACGGAAATCGGCAAAGCTGTGATCTGGATAGTCTGCCGGTATCACGGCAATGCGAAGATGCATGTGATGCTCTCTTGCCACGCTGTCGATAAAGGCAATGGTTTCCTTGGTTTTGTACATCAATTGCGCCGAGAAGCTTCGGCCGAGCAACTGCGGAGTCTGCAGCGATGTTCTATGCGGTGGGCTGGCCAGTTGGCTGTTGACGATCACATAGACGTTCGAGTCGTTCAGCTGATCGAGACTCGTCGATACGATGTCGGCGACCAGCGGGGTGATGAACAAGGGCGTGGTCACGCTGCCATCCACATGCAGTTCGTCGTAGGAATGAAGCCCATCGCTGACGTGGATGATGACCGGTGGAAACATGCCTGGCACGCTTGCGGAGGCGACCAGCACATCGCGAAATAGCAGCCTGGCCGCAGCGTCGCCGCGCGCGGCGATAACCCCCATATCCCAGAGCACCGTTTCGCGCTTGTCGAGATCAGTCGTGGCGATGATCAGCCTTCGCCCTTTCAAGGTTTCGGCGGCCACCGCAGCGACCATCTCCGGGGTGACAAAGTGATCCACGAGTTCGTACAGCCGCCCGTGGTTTGCCATGCCGGAAGGAAAGGCCAGCCGGGCCAGAAAACTCGATGTCGCCGAATGTATCAAGTAACTCCGCTCACCGCCGAAGGCATCTTGCAGTGCCGGATCCCATGCGGGGCCGAGGAACGCAAACGGCGCGATCAAGGCGCCGGCACTCACTCCGGTAACCAGCTGAAAATCGGGACGGGCGTTCCCTCGGCTCATGCCGGCGAGGGCGCCGGCGCCAAACGCACCACCGGAGCCGCCGCCCGACAACGCCAGGATATTTACCGCGCCGCCATGTGCGGCGCGTCGCAATCCTTGAATAAGCGGCGGCGAGCTGGTGGAAAAGCGGGACCGGTCGGTGGTGACAATACGTACGTTGGCATCGAAGCCGACAGGCAAGGCGCTGGAGATGAGTGTCGGTGGCGGCGGCTGACGGCTTTGCGTGACGCAACCGGCCAGCAGGACCAGGCATACTAGGGAAAGCAGTGACTTGCCGATATGCATGGGTGTTCCTTGAGCTCGCAACGCTACTTTCGGTAGCGCTCATTTTGTGGGTACCTGCACCCACGGCGAATAGACGAGCTATGTCGCCTATCCGCCGTGGGTGTGCCCTGCAATGCCATTCGGTGGTCGAACGGCGCCATCATAGATCCTGATGGCGCCTCTATCCCGGGTACTTTTTTTCCTGCTTGATTCATCCCGCTTGGTCGGCACGCGATACCCGAGGTGTCGGCCCGGCAGCACGCACCGACGTCGCCGCGCTGTTGCCCTTTATTTGACCTTGGCGGCGGCTTCGATGAGCTTCACGACCACGGCCGGTTGCGACACATAGATGGCGTGGCTGCCCTTGGTGTTCATGACGGTGGCGTTGGCGCGCTTGGCCATGGCTCGCTGCGCTTCCACCGGAATCATGTGATCGCCGTCAACCACCAGATAAAAGCTGGGCTTGGATTTCCATGCCGGCGTGGAGATCGCTCCGCCAAGCGCAGCGACATTCCACGGCACCTGAGAGTCGGCCATGAACTGGGCTGCCTTCGGCGGCAGGTCGCCGGCAAACGCGGCGGCGAACTTGGCATGGTCCAGCATCAGCCAGCCGTCCTTCGGCGGAAGGATCGGCGGCACCGGCGCGCCGGGTGCCGGGTGCGAGATCAGCGTCTGCACCGATTCGCCGGCGTCGGGAGCGAACGCGGTGATGTAGACCAGTGCCTTGACGTTGTCGGCGCTGCCCGCCTCAGTAATGACGGCGCCGCCATAAGAGTGGCCCACCAAGATGACCGGGCCGGTCTGCTGCTCCAGCACTCGGCGGGTAAAGGCTACGTCGTCGGCCAGCGAGCTGGTCGGGTTCTGCACGATGCTGACGTTATAGCCGTCCTTGGTCAGCAGGTTGTAGACCTGCTGCCAGCCGGAACCGTCGACGAAACCACCGTGGACGAGCACGACATTTTTGACGGCGGGTGAGGCCGGGGTGGGTTCGGCGGCATAGGCGCCAGCGGCCAGGGACAGGGCGGCAACCGCAGCGAGCGCAAGGGTCTTCAGTTTCATGGGATTCTCCAGCAGCGGGTAGTGATACGGGTCGGTGTTTCGTCGGAGGGGCGGGTGAACCAGCCTTGGAACACAGATTGCCGTCTGCCTTTTGCGCGCACCATCGGTTGAATGACCGAGGCCTGCGCGGGAGTGGCGGCGCTAGACTTCCCATCCCTTGTCTACCGGCCATGAACGCCATGGATGACTCTGCCGTTGCCCTGCTGGATGTGATCCGCTCGCTCGCCTTCGTGGGCGACCTCGCCATGGGCCAGCCTACCGATCACTCGCCGCGGGCCGGGTGGATGGCCGGACAACTCGCCCGCGAAGCCGGTGCGGATGACGCCGCGTGCATGCTGTACCGCTAATGCGCCGGAGTTCGCCCAGCTGTTCGGCGACGACGTCAGCGGTCGCAAGGCCTTGCTCGCGATCCAGTCCCCTGGCAGTGGCTTTCGTCACGGCAGCCGCGGCAAGGGCTCGGCCTTTCTCTCACTGTCGCGTATCCATTGCGAAGTATCGGGCGACATCGCCGCACAGCTGCAACTGGATGACGAAACCCAGTTCGCGTTGCAGCATCTGTTCGAAAGCCATGACGGCACGGGCGCACCGGATGGCCTGCGTGGCGATCAGGTTCCCATGGCCGTCTATATGGCCTCGCTGGCCGGTGACCTCGACATCTTCCATCGCTTGTACGGTATCGAGCGGGCATGCCGGGTCATCGATGAGCGGGCCGATGTGCTGTATCCGCGAAGCCTCGCAAACGTGTTATTGAAGCACGCGCAGCCGTGGCTATCGGCGCTTGAGCAAGACCCGACATGGTCCGGCCCATGCTCGCTGGACGCGACGCTGGCAGGTCGCACGACCTCGCTGGAGATCCTGGCCCATGTGATCGACTTGAAGCTGCCCTGGATGACCGGGTATTCGCGTGACGTAGCTCAGCTGGCGCGTCATGCCGCGCGCCAGCTGGGGCTGAACGAAGCAAGCCAGCAGCGTGTTTATCGGGCTGCGCTGATCCACGGCATGGGGCGGGCCTCGGTACCTAACATGGTGTGGGACACGCCGGGCCGGCTGGCGCAGTCAGCGTGGGAGCGGGTGCGACTGGTGCCGTACTGGACCGGCCGCGCCGCGCGCCAGATCGGTTCGCTGTCAGGTGAGGCCGAGGTCGCATCGTATGCCTATGAGCGGCCGGATGGATCGGGTTACTTCCGCGAAGTGAAAGAAGTCAGCATCCCGTTCGAAGGGCGCATTCTCGCGGCGGCGGCGGCGCTGGTTTCACTGCGTGCGGCGCGCCCCTGGCGCGAGGCGCACACGGAACACGCTGCCAGCCAACTGCTGATGGCCGAGGCCCAGGCAGGCCGCTATGACGTCGACATTGTTCGCGTGCTTGTGGCCAGGCCAGGTGCTTCAGCTGCCAGGTTGCCAGCGGCGCCATCGGCCGGTCTTCTTACCGAGCGTGAGCGGGACGTGCTTCGCTGCATCAGCCTGGGCGCAAGCAACAAGCTCGCCGCACAGAAGCTCGCTATCAGCCCCAGCACCGTGCGCACCCACGTTGAAAGTGTATTCCGCAAGCTGGAGTGCTCAACGCGTGCGGCCGCTACGCTAAAAGCGACTCAGCTGGGCTTGCTGTAGCGCTAGGGCTTGCAGAAGCAATAGTGGTAAGTGGTGACAATACGTACTTTGGCTTCAAGACCGATAGGTAATGCGCGTGAGATGAGTGCAGGGCGTATACGGTTTTGAGTGCGGTCTTGCGTGATGCAACCCACTGGCAGGGCCAGACAGGCCAGGGAAGGAAGCGACTTGCCGATGGGCCTGCGGGTTCCTCGTACTTGCAAGACTTACGTTCTGTAGTGCTCACTTTGTTGGTACATGCATGTTCGAGCAAATCGTCGAGATGGCTTTTTGCTGTATCGACCGGGTGAGTCTTCAAAACCATTTAGATTGTGAGTACATGTCGTGAATTTTTCAGAAAACACGAACTATCTGGATTACATGAGGCTCTTTGGGGCTGAAGATTATCCTGAGGCCAGAGCTGCTTTGATGCGGTCCATACAGGACTTCGGCGATACGACCTATCAAAAGGCTTTCTTGTTGAAACGCGTAGCCGATATCTTCTTTCTTGAGGGCGAGATAGATAGGAGTCTCGAATATTACCTTTTATCCGAAAAGGCGGACGCGAGCTCACTACAGCCTAAGCTACATTTTGCCATGTTCATGGCACATCAGCTTGGAGCCTTCAAGGAGGCGATAGATAAGTGCAATCAAATATTGTCAGCCGCAAAGAGCCATCCCTTTGAAGAAGCTGAGGATGAATTTGGAAGCGACTACTATGCAGCCAAGGTGGCCGAAATAAAGCAATTTTGTGAGGCGGAAATCGCAGGAAAATAAGCCGGAACAGTCGATCTCAGGGATGGAGGTCGACGGCTTTCCTGCTCCATAGAGGGCCTGCTCTGTGGTGGACGGCCCTGAACTGGGCGAGGACATCCAGTGGCTGGGTAGCCACGGATCGACACCAGCACCTTGCCTTTCACTGTTCGCATCAGAGATTAACCACGCTCATGTTCATGGTGATCGGAATCGCCATGATTAAAGAGAGCGAGGTTTTACGCAGATTTCTGTACAAATGTTTAGTGAGTCGACACGGACGGCTATTTGCGTGACATGGTTTATTTTCGGATTCCTTGGCCGGTACGCCGAGGAATCCGAGCATCAACGCCATCGGCGATTCAGTCCCGATAACTCGTACTCGTAGCGGGACAGTCGTCGCCTCATCGCGGATATAGCCCTCACTTGGCGACCTGGCTGGCGCGAAACCCGATGGATCCGACGCTGAGTTTTTTGCGTCGCAGCGTGACAGCTTGAGTCTTCAGCGCGTTAATCCGCCCCAGGGGATTTAGATCGATCCAAGTCAAGAGTGATCCTGGTCACATAGTGGCCGTGAGGGATCTGAATGACTTTGAGAGGGGCGGGGAGGGGCTAGGGACGCGCGCATCAGGCGGCGCCCGGGATGTCGCTGCTTTCCGTCAAACCGGTTGAGGGTCTGGGGAAGTCGCCGCATGAAAGCAGAAGCCGTCTGTATTCCTGTGATCGCAAGCCCACGCGCCATATGCGCGCGGGCTGTTGCCAGTGGCTGGGATAGCCGTTATGGGGCGGGCGGCAGCAGGTTCTGGCGATTCGCGCCATCCGTCGACCGACGACTGCAACGACGGCAGCCATTGCCTTATAGCGCGCGCGTTCGCGGCTTTGGCCTCGCCCATCTGCCCGGCGCCGATGGCGCCATCGCCAGCGGCGGCCTGCTGCTTGAGCGGGGTGAGGTCTTCGCCGCCGTAGATCCAAGACCTTAAAAACAGCTATCGCCGACGCACGGAGTGGCTGTCGGCTGCTGAAAATTTAGATCGATCCTAGTGAGAGGGAGGGGCACGCCAATAGCCATGAATCGCGCATAGCAGCAGTGATGGGGGATCACCGCGCCGACTCCTGAAGGGCGCACATCTGAGGGGAATCAAGAAAAATGACTTACCTGCCACACGTGTTTACGCACAAGCCGTTGTACCTCGCGCTCGCCTTGGCGACCCTGTCATTTGGCGGCTGCCTGGGCATGCCCGCGGCTGCCTTTGCGCAGGCAGCTGCGCCGGCTGCCACGCCAGCGATCACAGCACCGGCAACACCGGCGCCCGATAGCGCAACGGCAAGGCCTGGCGACAAGAACAAGCCAGCCGATAAGGATAAGAAAGGAAACCCGGCCGATCCGACCAATCTGCAGGCGGTCGTCGTCACCAGCTATCGCCAGTCGATCAATCAGAACATGGAGGACAAGCGCGATTCCAACTCCATCGTCGAGGTGATCAACGCGCAGAACATCGCGCAGTTTCCCGCCAAGAACATCGCCGACGCGCTGGCGCATGTGCCCGGCGTGGTGATCACGCGCGAATCGGGCGAAGGAAAAACCGTCAGCATTCGCGGTCTTGCTCCTGAGCTGACGCTTACCGAGTTGAACGGCAACTACGTCGCCTCGGGCGATACCTCGGCGGGCCTGACGCGCTCGTTCAACTACACGCTGATGCCGGCCAATATGTTTTCGGATATCAAGCTTTACAAAAGCCTGGAAGCGCGTCTGGACGAAGGCGGCATCGGCGGCAACGTCGACCTGCGCACACGTCGTCCGCTGGAGATGAAGGCGAATGACGGCTTCGTTTCGGTCAACGGGGCGGGTTCCGACAATAGCGGCAAGATCACGCCACAGGGCTCGGCGCTGTGGTCCTGGAAAAACAAGGATGAGACCTTTGGTGTCCTGCTCGCCGGCTCATATCTGAAGCGCCGGGATGTCGATTACACCGCCAACGCGTCAAGCTGGCACTGGTGGGACAACAACTGCACCGACCACGCCACTTGCACCTCGCAGCCGGTGGACGTGCATCACCAGCAGTATGGCAGCGCGGTGTCGCCCAACCTCGCGCTATGGCCGGGTGGCGGCGTGACCGACCAGGCCGGCAATAGCTATTCGGGCTACTGGATGCCGCAACAGTTCGCCACCAGTCAGAACCAGCTGGATCTGAAGACCAAGGGCGCTCAGGCGACTCTGCAGTTCAAGCCCAGCGACCACTTGCTGCTGACCGGCAACTACTTCCGCTTTCAGCGGCAGCAGACCCAGATCACCAATACGCTGGAAGTTCCCGAGTGGGGCTTGCCTACGGGCAGCTACGCGGACCAGCAGGGCCGGCTGCTCGCTGCCAATGGCCTGAGCTTCGACCCGTCGCACACCATCGTCACAGGAGCGAACTATGTGCTGCCGCCTGCGGGGCGTGGTTGTAACTCGCTGACCAATCCCGTCACCGGCGCGCAACGGCAAGCGGTCGATGTCTGCTCCACCGAGATACCGTGGCTTAACGGCAACTACTCGGTCGAAAAGACCACCTCGCAAACTCTCAACCTCGAAGGCGAATGGGATAGCGGCGGCAGCCTCAGCGGGTCGTTCAACCTCGGCCGTACCTGGGCGACGGGCGGTCCCTCGGTGGAGCTGGGCATGGCCGCCAAGCCGCGCAACTTCGTCAACGGCCAATGGCTGGACGGCAGCAACGGAGCCGCCTGGACATTGAACGGCAAGCCGACCCTGACGACCTCGCCCGATGTGCTGCGGAACATGCTGGCCGGCGGCGGGCAAGTGGATCTTGGTTCGACCGGCTCCAACATGGTCAATACCAGCAATTCGCAGAATTTCGCCCAGCTGGATTTCAGCTGGGCCTTCGAAGACAGCTGGATGAAATCGCTGCAGTTCGGCGTGAAATACCGCGACAACCACGCCGAGCAGCAGAGCAACGAGCTGCGCTGGTATTGCAAGGGCACGACCTTGCAGTTCCAGACCTGCGATCCGAATGCGGGCCAGCTACCGGCGAGCTTCCTCATGCCGAATTCGCTGGACGGCCAAACACAGGCCTACAACGACAACGCCTTCCCGGCGATCAATTTCCCGGCCTACTACAACCACCTCAACTCCAGCTACGACCGAGTGCTCTACAACCACCCCGAAGACAAATCCACGATCAAGGAAAAGATCTCGGCCGCCTATGTCCAGGCTAACTTCGATACCGGCACGCTGCGCGGCAACCTGGGCCTGCGCTTTGTCAGTACCCAGCAGAATCTGACCGTTGCCGATCAAATCACCACGAACAACGCGGTGTACTACCACGACACCGGCGGCAACATCCTGATCTGTCCGACCACCGGCGTGAACGTCGCCGGCGGTCCCTGCGCGCCCGGCGACTTCCAGTACCTGCCGCGCGAGCAGTCGGTGATCCAGACGTACTCCAATGCCTCCACCTCTAAGCGATACAACAAGCTTCTGCCGAGCTTCAATATCGCCTGGACCCTTCCGCATGACATCGTGCTGCGCGCCGCCGGGTCGCAGGCGATGTCCCGCGCCAACTACACCGACCTGGCCCAGCTCGGCAGCCTCACCAATAACACTCAGGCGTACTACAACGACCGCAAGCAGTTCGGCGCACCGCTACCCGGGTGGTACGGCAGTGGCGCCAATGCCGACCTGAAACCCTTTACCGCCACCCAGTTCGACCTGGCGGGCGAGTGGTACTACGCGCCCGAGGCGGTGGTCGGCGTGGACCTGTTCCAGAAGAAGGTGAAGAACTTCGTCGTGCCGGTCACCGTCAACAACATTGACGTGAACGTCGGTGGCACGCAGCAGAACTTCATGCAGTACAGCACCAATGCCAATGGCCGCTCGGGCACATCCAAGGGGGTGGAGATCTACACCCAGCACACCTTTAAGACCGGCTTTGGCTATATCGCCAACTACACGCTCAACAAAACCAACGAAACCCCCGTCACGCTTGGCGATACACAGGTGGGCAAGTCGGAGTTGATCGGCAGCGCCAAATTCGCGGCCAACCTTTCGTTGTTCTATGAAAAGAATGGATTGCTGCTGCGCGCCACCAGCAACTGGACGGGCCGGACCATGCAAGGGCTGTCGTCGGGTCTGCCGATCTACACCGAGCCCTATCACCAGCTTGATCTGAACGGTGACTACGAGTTCAACAAGCACATGATGGTGACCGCGTCGATCATCAACCTGACGCGCTCCACGCCTCATCAATATCTGGGCGGCGATACGACGGCGCGGCTGTACCTGCTCGAATATGCCGGACGTCAGTACTACGTGGGCTTTACCTACAAGTTCGGCGATGGTGGTTGAAGACCGTGCTGACGGGGCCGGGCTTTGTGCTCGACCCCGTGACCGATCTGCCGTTCGCGTTTGCTCTTCCTGCGGGTCTCCTGCTTGCCGCAACGCAGAGCGACGGTCGTCTTCATTGCTCCCAGGCCAAGCCCATGAACTCAGCGCTTACACCTCTATGCCGTCGCGGCTTATCGAGCCGGCCCGCGGTTGTTGCCCTAGCCCTGGCGATCGCGGCGCTGGGAAGTATCGCCGCGGGTCATGCCAAGCCTGTCGATACGCTTGCGCCCGCGAAGCCAGCCGTCGATCAGGCCAACCCGCTAGTCGGTACCGCGCCGTTGGACCGGCAGGCACTGATCGGCAACGCACCACCGCCGGGCGAGCCTCTGTATTCAGGCATGACATCGCCCGGCGCAAGCCTGCCGCAAAGCGCGACCGAAGCCGCGCCGGTCAACGTCAATGCCGATCTCAGCTATCCCACCGGCGTCCCTGTCTCCTATGGCTATGGCCGTCCGACGATGATCGGTTTTACTGGTGGCGGTGCGACCTACGGCGCTCGCGCGGCACCGATGCTCATGCCGGTAGTGGGCGACTGGACCGTGCCGCCGGACTATACGCAGTCGATTTACGACAAGGCGAGCGAGCAGGCCTCGCCGGGCTATTACGCAGTAACCCTCGATAGCTTCCGCACCCGGGTCGAGCTGACCGCAGCGCAGTGGACCAGCCTGATGCGCTTTACCTTTCAGGCCAGCCATCGATCGAATGTGATCGTCAATCTGCGCCGCGCGGGCGGCAATGTGGAAGTGGTGGGCGACCGCATCCTGCGCGGAGTCTCCACAGGGGCGGCCGATGAGGACGATGCGGGCGGCTCCTGGTTTGTCGCCGAGTTCTCGCGGCCGTTTGCCGGCTTTGGCACTTTCCACGCGAATCGGAACGACAACAGCGAAGGGCTTGGCGACGAAGACGTGCAGGCCGGCCGACGCAAGGTGTCCGGCCATTACGCCGGTGCTTACGTCACCTTTGACACCAAGGCTGGCGAGCAGGTGCTGGTGCGGATCGCCCACGGCCACAGTGCCGACGAGGCCGAGCAGCGCTTGCGTGCCGATGACAACGGCTGGGATTTTGAGCGTATGCATGCCAGGGCACGTGCGGCCTGGGCGCAACTGTTCGATCGCGTCGAAGTGAGCGGCGGCACGCCGAAGCAACGCATGTTGTTCTACTCGACGCTGTACCACGCCTTCGCCAGCCCGCGTCTGGTCGCACGCAAGGGCGAGCGCATCATTGGCGCGGATGGCCGCGAGCAGATGGCCGCCTACGACCGCTACGGGCCGGTGCCTTTCTGGGATACCGGCCGCAACCAGATCACCTTGCTGATGCTGCTTGAGCCGGAGGTCGTGCAGGACATCATGCGTTCCGAGCTGGACCGCGCGCGCGAACACGGCTACATGGACACCTCGTTCCATGGCGATCATGCCGTGTTCCTCTACGATGGCGCGTGGCAGCGCGGTATTCCATTCGACTACGCCGCTGCGTACGAGTATCTGCGCAAGAACGCGACCGATCCTCACGGGCCGCGCGGTTACCTCGCCGAATACATGAAGAGCGGCTGGATCTCTGACATCGTTCCCGCGGGGAATCCCAGCCCGCCTTATGCGGGCGGCAAGGCGGGCGTCGCCACCACGCTTGAATACGCCTGGGACGACTACGCGCTGGCCGATGTCGCGCGCCGGCTCGGCAAGACCGACGACGCGCACATGTTCATGCGCCGCGCGGCGAACTACCGCAAGGTATTCGATCCGTCAGTGGGCTTCTTCCGTGGCCGCAGCGAAGACGGCCAGTGGATGTCGCCGTTCGATCCGGGTGAGCCGTACTACAACTTCATGATGAAGGAAGCCTCCGGCTGGTCCACGCTGTGGCTGGTGCCGCATGACGTGCAGGGCTTGATGAATCTGCTTGGTGGGCGCGAAGCGTTCAATACCAAGCTCGATGCCTTCTTCACTACGCCTTACACGGCCAAGGGCATCTGCCGCGACTGCACCGGCCTGATCGGGCAATACGTGCATGGCAATCAGCCAGATCAGCAGGCGGCCTATCTGTATGCCTGGAGCGGCCAGCCCTGGAAGACCCAGGCGCTGACCCGTCGCATTCTCGCCGAGCTGTATGGCAGCGATGCCAGCGGCTACGGCTTTCCCGGCATGGACGACCAGGGCTCGACCTCGTCCTGGTATGTGCTCAGCGCCATGGGCTTTTATCCGGTCGATCCGTCCAGCCCCGATTACATCATCGGCAGTCCAATCTTCGACCAGGTTCGCCTGCGCATGGGCAACGGCAAAATCTTCCAGATCGTCGCGCGCAATAACTCGGCCGAGAACATCTACATTCAGTCCGCCACGCTCGACGGCAAGCGCTGGAGCAAACCCTGGTTTAGCCATGCCGACATCGCCAACGGTGCCACGCTGGTGCTCACCATGGGGCCCGAGCCCAACAAGGCCTGGGGTACCGACGCGAACGATGCGCCGCCTTCCATGTCGGCTGCGGGCGAAAGCCATTGAGGCATGGCGTATGACGAACAGCATCAAGGCAGGCAGCGCAGTCACGTGGATGGGCATGGTCTTGGCTGATGGCGGTGGCGCGCGGACTATTCCGGGACGCGCCGATCGTGATCTGCGATGAGCCTTCGTCGTTCTTAGACGCCAAGTCGGAGTTCGCGGTGTACGAGTCGCTTGGCAAGCTCGCCAAAGACAAGGCCGTGGTTTTGATGACTCACCGGCTGGCCAGCGTGCGCAACGCGGATGTGACTTTTTGTCGAGAGTGGCTCGGTGGTAGAGCAGGGCAGGCACGCGCAATTGCTGGGCCTGGAAGGTCGCTACGCCGAGCTATACGCGCTGCAATCGCGCCTGCATGGGTGGGAGCATCCCTTGTCGGGCTCATAAAAACAGCCGGGCAAGCTCTCTTTCGATGGGGCCATTTTCAATGGCGTATTTTTTTCGTCATTTTTAGCCGATTTCGGTTGACACCCATGCATCCCCATGGGTACCTTGCGCACGCCACGGGGCAGGGCCCCTGGTACTTCTTCAGATAATCAAACAGTGAGAAATGGACAGTTACCCTCCTAGTCGATGCGCCGGCCTCGAATGCATGCATTCGGTGTTGGCGCGCCATATATCCAGAGCAGACCTCAGCGGCAATCGCCTGCGGTTCGCCGGTACTTTCCACGACTAGGAAAGTCCGGCTCACCTCATCGCGCTGCCACTGGCGTTTTGATGAGGTGAGTCATGAATAACCTGCATTTGCATGCAGTTCGCCGCCATGCGGCCAACACGTTTCGTCGTCGCAAGGCATCGAATGGCGCATCGAGCCGTTCGTATCGTGCCGTAGCCGTCTCCATGCCGCGCGGCGATGCCGCCTTGCCGCTGCGCGCCCAATGGTTCCGCCATCCGCTATCCGGCGCGCTGGAATGCCGCTGGGTTCCGCTGGAAACGGCGCGGCGAGCCCATCCACGGCAGATCGCGCGCATCCCCTCGATGATCCGCATGCATCGGCGCGCGCGTCGCGTCAGTATGCGTCCCCCTTTGTGCAAGCACGGCCATGGATAGCGATATGCGCCCTCCGCCATCTAGTAGCGATAGCGACCTTTACACCCTTCGGCGTAACACGCCGACCGTGTGGACGCACGCGCGATGCAGCTTGCACAAGTCATCATGACTTAAGGCCGGTTCGCGTCCGTGGCGCCCCATGCGGCGACCATCAGGACCGAATCATGCAGTTCCCATCTTTTTTGCAGCACAGCCGTCATCCTGTGCATACGCCCGACCGGTTGCTCAACGCGTATCTCGCGTGCCGGACGCCGATCCGATCGTCTTCGCCTGGACTCGCGATTAGCTTATGGCGTGCGTCGATAGCCAGCCTGCGCGCAACCCGTCGATGGATATCCCAGCGCTGACGCGCTGAGCCGATAGCCCGCGCCTTGGCCATCCGCTGGGCGGGCGAGACTTTCCATGCAGTGCCGGCGCCATAGACGCCGGTACTCAACCGCGAAGACATTTTATGAAGAGCATCCATTTTGTAGGCGAATGGTTCGAGTGCCGCGCGCCCGCGGGCGTGCTGGCTGATCCGCAGGCGATTCAGGCGCGTTGCATGCAATACATCGCCGGTCGCCATCTACCGATCAGCTATGCGCACTTCACCACCTCGGCCAGCGACGGTGTCATCGGCGCCATGACGGGCAAGGGCATTCACCTGGTGCTGCGGACCTTTCCGCGCGACAACACCGTGATTGCCGATTTACATGCCGATCAGGAAGAGGCTGCGGAAATCAGTGCCGCCATGCGCGTTTTCGATAGCTTGCGCGACGAGTTTCGCCCTATGCGCGCACTTCTGCATCGCGTGCAGCCATGTGGCCAGGCGCTGGTTGGCGCAACGCTTCCCGGTCAGGGGCGCACGCCGCGCGCGCCGACCGAGGTGCTGATGTCGACGCCGCTAAGGCGCGTGGGCTAATCGCATAAGACCACTGAGGGCTCACATTACTTCCAAGTCTTTTAACTGCCAACCACGGATCAGTACGCGCTGATCGCCACCGTGCCGGAGCGAGCAGCCGCCAGGACACGGCAACACCCACCCATACCGCGGTCACGCACCGCTCCGATCAGCTAGCGCTTGCGCGCTTGCTGCAGGGAGCGTTGCGTCCGAGATCTTGAGAACAGCAGCAAAGAGGTCGAATCGTTGCCCGGACGATCCACCTTCCTTCCAACGAGAGAGCCCGATGCCACATGCAGACTTGATCCGAGGCGCAGCTGCATTTCCCTTTCTTCGCACCCGTGTGCGGCGCCTTTTCTGAAAATGCCTGGATTTACCCATGATTTCCCGCAAGATAAAAAGCCAGAAGTTCGACTACGTACGCGCCTCGAACCTCGATCCTTGTAAGCGATTTTTGTATCACCCTTTCACCCGGCTCGGTTTTCAATTGCCTGTGCTGCTTGTTGGACTGGGCGTCCAAACGGCGCAGGCGCAGGATGCCAGTGCCCACTCCAGCATAGGCATGAGCAGCGACGTCGCCGGGAAAGCCAAGGCTGTGCCGAGCGACGCTCAGAGCAAGGACACGCCGGTGACCTTGAACGGCGTCGATGTCATGGCGTCATCGAGTGGCGCGGGGATGGCCGCCATACAAATCGTCGGCCCCAATGAATATGTGATCAATCGCAGCGATCTCGACGGCGCCCTGACGGGAAACAATGCGCTGGCCCTGCTAAAGAATGTTCCGGGGGCGTCGTATACCGCGACCGATAGCCTTGGCCTGGACATCTCGGCAACCAGCCTTTTTGTTCGTGGTTTTCGCATGAACGAAATGGGCGTGGTCTTCGAAGGCGTGCCACTGAACGACAATGGATTCCTCTCCATGACCGGCACCAGCGCGGTCAATGTCGGCGTCCCCGATGCTATCGGCTCCATCGATGTCACGCCCGGAACCGCGCGTGAAAGCCTTTTCTCCAGCAGTGCCAATGGTGGCGGCCTGATTTACTCGCTGGCCGAGCTCAAGGAAAAGCCAAGCCTGCTGATCAAGCAGACGTATGGAAGCAACAAGACCCTGGTGACGACCCTATCCGGTCAGACCGGGCGGCTGGGTGCGGATGGTCCGCAAGTCATGGTCGATCTGCAGCGTGTTTCGGCGGACAAGTATCAGGCAGGCGGAACGCAGAACTTTCTTCGCGGCGACTTGAAGGTCAAGCAGGACGTGTCGTGGGGCGACTTCACGCTGTTCGTTTCCGCAAGTCATGCGGCGGTATGGGGTTACAACAATCTGTCTTTCGACATGATTCGCAAGCTCGGCTGGAATGCAGATAGCTGGTATCCGAACTATGCGAGCGCGTATGAGGTTGCGCTTCCGGAAAACGCCAGCGCTTCTTGCGGCGCGTATACCTGCGGCAAGCTGTCGTCGCTGATTCCCTACGACACGGGCCAGAGCACCACCGATTACATCGAATCCATCGCTCATCATTTCAAGCTGTCGCCGTCGCTTATCGGCAGCGTGCAGTTGTATGGCGCAAGCAGCAAGACCGCAGCCAGTCTTGCGGATCCGACTACGCCGTCACCCTCGGGTGCGCCGTTCTCGGAGCAGGTTCAGCGGCCTCGGGTGAATCGTTTTGGCGGAACGTTGAATTTCACTTACACGCTGGGCAGCCACGTCATTACCACGGGTCTGTGGCAAGAGCGCACGAGGTCCGCCGTCAATACATCCTGGTATGACGAGCCGCTTCTGGGTGCGGGCGCGCCGCTCAAGACGACCGGCCCCTACGAGGTCTATGGGCCGGCTTTCCAGATGGCGAACAACTCCAGGTGGCGTCTCCGTTCGCGGCAGTTCTTCTTGCATGACGACTACGCCATCACCGATCAATTGACGCTGGGCATGGGCTTTAAGGCGGTGGACTTCTCCACCACGGGTGGTGGCGTGGGGCCGGATCAGGCGCCGTTTGGAACCTTGCGAGTGAAGAATAATTTCCTTCCGCATGTCTCGCTTTTCTGGAGCCCGAGCACGCAAACCGATGTGTTCGTGGATCTTGCCGAAACCGAGAACGGTTATCGCGTGGCCCAGCGCGGCAACATCGGATACACGGCTTCGGCATGGACGGTATCGAACCAGGACGAATTCGATAAGGTCAGCCAAACCATCCGTCCTGAAAAAGATTGGAATATCACGGCCGGGTTCACTCATCGCTTTGGCGACCTTACGCTGACTTACGATGCGTTCTACAGCGCCATACGCAACCGGTTGCTGTCAGCCGCCATCGGTAGTCAGTTCGCGCAGATCAACACGGTTGGGCTGATGCCCAGGATGCACATTATCGGCACCGATCTCGGTCTGACCGCCGATCTCTCCAGTCACGTCCAGTTCTATCAGGGCGTGGCGGTTGCCCGTTCGTTCTACGACAAGGATTTCGTCGTGGACGGTAACGTGTTTCCGATCAAGGGCAAGGCGCAGCCGGGTTACCCCATCGTGTCTCTGGTCAGTGACCTGTCGGCCAAGTTTCAATCCTGGCGGTTTGGCGCCACCAGCGTGGAATACCTTCGCCAACCGTTTTCTTACCAGAACGATATCTACGTGCCGAACTACTGGCAGGTCAATACGTATGCGTCCTATACGCTCAAGGCGAGCAAATCCATGCCGGAATGGAGCTTCAGGCTGGATATCAGCAATCTTCTCGACAGGAAAAATATCGGCACGTCGACCATTGCGGGCTCCCCCTTTTCCGGCGACTACCAGACCTTGCAGCGCAGCGCGCCACGACAGGTGATGTTTACCGTCACTGCCAAGTACTGAGGAGATCCACGAGGCATCGGGGGCAAGCCCCGATGCCTCTTTCGTTAGCCGGGTGAATCACTTTAGCGGGCGAGTGGCCTGGATAGCGACAGGCCCAGCCGGCGTCCGTAGTCGACCATGGCCTGGCCCTGCGGAAGGCGTGCGCGCTCATAAGAGGCCAATGCCTCGTCTACCGGTTGCGCGGCCAGGGCGCTAGCCAAGGCCATCGCATCGGCCGCGGCTTTTGCCACGCCCATGGCGGTGTGAGGGCGCGCGATAAACGCCGCATCACCAAGCAACACCACGCGGCGGTTCACCATGCGCGAACTTTCATAGTCGTAGATCGGCTGTAAGAACGGTTGCGGCTCCGCCGCGACGGCTGCCGCGAACGGTGGAGGAAGCTGCGACTGGGCATCGGCGATTAGCGCGTCGCGCACATCGCGCGGCAGCTCGCCGGGGCCGAGGGATAGCGCGCCAGCGCGTTGGGCACGCTTGAACAGATCGCTTAGTGATGCCGCCGGGAGCTGGCGATACCAAACCCAGTTGTAGCGGCGCTCGCCCTTGGCGATTTGCCCGTCGGCACCGGGCACCAGGTAGCCCAGCGCTTGCGTTCCTTCATCAAAATGAAAGGCGAAGCGCTCGAAGAGTATGTCGGCGGCGTGGCGCGGGACGGCATCTTCGGCGATCAGCCCGCGCCATGCGGCGTAACCGACGTAGTCGGGCCGCAGGCTGTTCGTCGCATCTTCGTTCACCACGTTGCGCACGATCGAGCCCTGACCGTCCGCGCCGATCAGCAGGTCGAACTCGAAGCCAGGCCCATCGGCCAGCATGACCTTGACGCTTTGATCGGACGGCGCGACCTCGCTGACCGTAGCGCCGGTAAGGTAGTGCCGCTCCGGCAGCAACTTGCGAAAACCGTCATAGAGCAAGTCCCAGGACATTTGCATCTGCGGACGGGGTTCACGCGTCATCACCTTGCCGTGCAGGTCCAGCACGATGCGCTCGTTCGCCCAGACGCCGGTCTCCGCAACCTGCGGAAGCCCCACTTCGTGAAGAATGCGGGTGACCTGTTCTTGCACGACCAGGCCGGCGCCGCGCCGGGTCAGGCCATGGCGGGCACGCTCCATCACAGTGACTTGGTGACCTTGCCGCATCAGCAGCACGGCGGCAAACAGGCCGCCGACCGAGCCGCCGACGATACCGATGCGCAGACTCATGCTGGTTTTCGTCCCGGAGCTTGTTCAAAGCAAGATATCGTGGACAAGAGCGGCGACGACGCGTGGCTGCCAAGCATGCTGAAAGTATCCAGATAAGGGCCAAGTAAGGGGGTAGCGCAGCCTTGACTTACGGCCGCGGCGATGCGGCGAAGCACCGGCGGTTGACGCCGTAGCCGCTACGGCCGAGCTGCGCGGGTGGTTTCTCGTGGGCGGCTTAGACGTAGCGCGGAATGGGGCCGAGCTGAGGCGTCATGCGGTCGCTCAGGTCGAACATGAGCTCATCGACATAGCACCAGCCCCAGCCCTCCGGTGGATCATAGCCTTCGATGATCGGATGCTGGGTGTGTTGAAAATGCTTGCGCGCGTGCCGGTTCGGTGAATCGTCGCAGCAACCCACGTGACCGCAGGTACGGCAGATGCGCAGGTGGACCCAGGTGTCGCCGGTTTTGAGGCATTCCTCGCAACCACGGGCACTTGGTATGACGTCACGAATCGAATCGAGATGGCTGCAATGACGGGACATTGAGAAACTCCGTTGTCAGCATAATGAGGTGATTCAGGCTTAATCGTTTTGCCGGCTATGGTCTTTCTAGTGACGCTGAATGGCTTGAACAAATGTGCGGTTCTCTGCGCATTTGTCATGCTTACCCCTATCACCAGGCCGCCGTGCCCCCCATCGCGCGAGGACCGCTGTGGCCATGGGAGGTATCGGCTGTTGCAAAGAAACCTTCGCCAACCCGCATCTTTGCTGCGGACCTGACGATTTACTCGATCGGGGGTATCCCGCCGCATGCGCTGCGTTATCTTGAACGAATGCATGACGACTGCAAGGCACTCACACCAGGCATGCTCATGTCATTCCTGTGAACCGGCGGCGTCAGCATATGACGGCGCTTCATTCGGTAGCGTCAGCCTGATCCATGCTTCACGGTTTCGCCTCCCGCCAGTGAGATGCACGATGCAAGACGATACGCACAACGCTCCGTACAATCCGGCCGATCCGGACCCTCGCTCGCGCGATGCGCAGCGATTTCCGCGCCTGACCGACGATATGGCCGAACGTATCGCGCTCTATGGCGCGGCCGAGCACGTGCCGGCGGGCACGCTGCTGTTTGAGCGCGGCCAACGCGGCGCAGATTTCTTTTTTGTGCTGGACGGTGGCATCGAAATCATCGACCTCGATGATGAAGGTCATCCGCGAACGGTGACGACGCATACGCGCCATCAATTCACCGGCGAGCTTGACCACTTCAATCAGCGCATGATCCTGGTGT
>NZ_JAPDPE010000024.1 GCF_026283955.1 Dyella silvatica
ACTTGCCCGCAATGCGGAGCGCCACGCGTCCAGCGCAAGCTCAGTGCCCCGTCGTTCCGGCTGGCCGGCAGCGGCTGGTATGAAACCGACTTCAAGAAAGACGGCGACAAAAAGCGCAATCTGGCCGGCGACAGCGGTGGAACCGCGGCAGCGGCTCCCAGTGCGCCGGCAGCGTCAAGCAGCGACAGCAAACCGGCCGCCAGCAGCGCGGCATCGAGCGACTGAACAAAGGCCCACCGGTCGAAAGATGTCGCCCGAGGCGTCACAAAATATTCAATCTCGGTTGGGCAAGTTCCGGCTAGCTTGGCGCCACACATCAACCACACATCAACAAAGGACGACGCGATGATCGGGACAGGCAGAATGTTGCTCTTGGCAGCCATCGCAGCTGCCGCGGGCTTGGGTATGGCGGCGCCGCAAACCGCTCAGGCGCAGCGCATCAACGGCGACGGCTCGGTGTATTGCGCCAGCAACGATAATCGTGGCAGCCGCTGCAATGTGCCGTGGCGCTATTCGGAGCTGTCCCAGCAACTCTCCAACGCTAGTTGCCGAGAGGGCGATAGTTGGGGCACCGACCCCTATACCGTGTGGGTGAAAAACGGTTGCCGTGGCAATTTCGTCCAGTCGGACGGACGCCGGGGCGGCGGCTGGCGTCCTGGCCGCGATGACGACGGCGACCGCGGCGGCTGGCGTCCGGGTGGCGGTGGCGGCTGGGGTGGAGATAACCGCGGTGGCGTGCGCTGCGAAAGCTCGGGCGGTCGTTACCAGTTTTGCCCGGTGGATATCGGCCGTGGCGGGGTACGGCTGGATCGCCAGATCTCTGGCGCTGATTGCGACGAAGGCCGCAGCTGGGGCTGGCGCCGTGATGGTATCTGGGTGGATCGCGGTTGCCGCGCCGATTTCTCGGTCGATCGCCGCTGGTAAGCCTGACGGTTGCGGGGCGTTATCAAGCGCCCCGATGGCTCGCCGGCCGCTGTACCGGCGAGCTTGAGTGTTAAGATTCCGGGTCTTTCCATGTCTTATGCCGCCCAAGCGGCCCGGAGTTTCAAGCGCATGCGCACGCATTTCTGCGGCCTCATCGATGAGTCGCTGGTCGGCCAGACCGTTTCCCTGTGTGGTTGGGTCAACACCCTTCGCTTGCAGAGCCACGTGGCTTTTGTCGATTTGCGTGACCATGAGGGGCTGGCCCAGGTCGTGGTCGACCGCGATAACGCCGCCGCCTTTGCCGTGGCCGGCGAGATTGGCAATGAGTACTGTCTGCGCGTGACCGGCACGATTCGCAAGCGCCTGTCGGTGAATGACAAGCTCAGGACCGGCACGGTGGAGCTGGTAGCCGACAAGATCGAGATACTCAACGCCGCGAAAGATTTACCGTTCGCCCAGCATGAGAGCCCGAACGAGGATATGCGGATGACCTACCGCTACCTCGATCTGCGCCGCCCCGAGATGCAGCGCATGCTGCGTACGCGTATTCAGCTGGTCCAGGCGTTGCGCCGTTATCTCGACGAACGCGGTTTTCAGGATATCGAAACGCCGATTCTGACCAAGGCGACGCCGGAAGGCGCGCGCGATTACCTGGTGCCCAGCCGCGTGCATGCCGGCCAGTTCTATGCGTTGCCGCAGTCGCCGCAGCTGTTCAAGCAGATCCTGATGATGGCCGGTTTCGACCGCTACTATCAGATTGCCCGCTGCTTCCGCGATGAGGATTTGCGCGCCGATCGCCAGCCGGAATTCACCCAGCTCGACCTTGAATTCGCCTTTGTCGAAGAGCGCGACGTGCAGGATTTCGTCGAAGAGCTGATTCGTCACGTGTTCAAGCTGGTGCAAAACGTCGAGCTGGACGCGGTGTTCCCGCGCATGACCTGGGCCGAGGCGATGCGTCGGTTTGGCTCGGACAAGCCCGATTTGCGCATTGCGCTGGAGCTGGTCGATATCGCCGATGCGGTAAAGCACGTCGAGTTCAAAGTGTTTGCCGAGCCGGCGAATGATCCCGCAGGCCGCGTGGCGGCGCTGCGCGTGCCGGGTGGCAGCAGCCTGACCCGCAAAGAGATCGATCAGCTGACCGAATATGTCGGCAAGTACGGCGCCAAGGGCCTGGCCTGGTTGCGTATCGACGACCTGGACAAGGGCCGCGAGGGCATCAATTCGCCGGTGGCCAAGTTTCTTGACGATGCGGCGCTGGAAGGGGTGCTCAAGGCAACCGGCGCGCAGACTGGCGACATGCTGTTTTTCGGCGCGGGACGCTGGAAAACGGTCACCGATTTCATGGGCGCGTTGCGCCTCAAGGTCGCCAAGGATCGCGGACTGGTGGAGAACAGCTGGAAGCCGCTGTGGGTCACTGATTTCCCGATGTTCGAGTATGACGACGAAGCCCAGCGTTACGTCGCCTTGCACCATCCCTTTACCGCGCCCAATGTCGATGACATCGATGATTTGCGCGCGAATGCGGCAACCGCGGTGAGTCGTGGTTACGACATGGTGCTCAATGGCAACGAGATCGGTGGTGGTTCGATCCGTATCCATCGGCCGGAAATGCAGAGCGCGGTGTTCGAGCTGCTCGGTATTGGTGCGGAAGAGGCCGAGGCGAAATTCGGTTTCTTGCTCAAGGCGCTTAAGTTCGGCGCCCCGCCGCATGGTGGTTTGGCCTTCGGCATCGACCGTATTGCCGCCTTGATGGCCGGTACGGAGTCGATTCGTGACGTGATCGCTTTCCCCAAGACCACCAGCGCGCAAGACTTGATGACCGATGCACCTTCGCCGATCGCCTCGGCGCAATTGAAAGAACTACACGTACAAGTGGCGGTCGAAAAAGCCGGCACCGTATAAAAGTTGTGCCCCCTCCTTGTTGGAGGAGGGGCCGGGAAGGGCGGCATTCTGGCGATGGATGCCTGCTCTGTTCCAAACCTCTCCTGTCCGTAGGGGAGGGCGTTTGCTCCCCCTTGATTTCGGCAGCCCATGTCCGACCACGTGATTCTTCTGCACGGCCTTTGGATGCGCGGTTTTGCGCTGGTCATGCTGCATCGGCGCTTGATGGAGGCGGGTTTCCGTGTCCATCGCTTTGACTATTTGAGCGTGGCGGCGACCCAGCAGCGCATTCTCGGCCAGATTCATGACCGCATGCGTGAGCTGGAGCAGGAGCAGCCAGGTCAAGCCGTGCATCTGGTCGGGCATAGCCTGGGTGGGCTGTTGGCGTTGCGCGCTTGTGAGCAAGAGGCGGATTTGCCGCCCGGACGCATTGTCTGCCTCGGCTCGCCACTGCAGGGCAGTGCGGCGGCTCGCCGTTTGGCCGGCATGGGCCGCGGCGGCGAAGTGATGTTGGGATATAACCGTGCCCTGCTTGAGCATGGCTTCGAGCAATGGCAGGGTCCGCGCGAGGTCGGCGTTATTGCCGGGCGCCTACCCATTGGGCTCGGGGTAGTGCTGGGCCAGATCGAAGGCGAGCACGATGGCACGGTGGCCGTTGCGGAAACCCGCCTGCCCGGACTGACCGATCATTGCCTGGTCGAGGCCAATCACACCGGCTTGCTGTTTTCCCCCGAGACGGCCCGGCAGATTGCCCGGTTTTTGCGGCAGGGGAGGTTTGATAGGCAGTTGGAGCAGGGAACGGGGAATGGGGAACGGGGAGCGTGAAGTTCGCGTGGCGATTGCCGCCGCATGTTCTTTTCGACCTTTTCCGCTTTATCGGTCTGGCCTTTGCTTCTCGGCTCCTGCTTCTTATGCTTTTCCCCGTTCCCCGTTCCCCGTTCCCCGTTCCCCGTTCCCCGTTCCCCCTGGTTGCCACCCCGTAGCGAGTAGCAGCTAAAATTCCCGGCTTGTCCGTTCGGTCAGCCGCAGGAATTACTTATGGGTAGAGGTCCTTCCATCGAAGGTCGCAAGAATGCCGAAGACGCCAAGCGCGCCAAGGTGTTCACCAAGCTGATCCGCGAGATCACCGTCGCCACGCGTGCTGGCGTGGCCGATCCGGCTGCCAATCCGCGCCTTCGCGCGGCGGTCGATAAGGCGTTGTCGGCCAATATGACCAAGGACACCATCGAGCGGGCGATCAAGCGCGGCTCGGGCGCCGATGGCGGCGCCAATATGGAAGAGCTGCGCTATGAGGGCTACGGCCCGGCCGGTATTGCGTTGATTATCGAGTGCTTTACCGACAACTCGGTGCGCACGGTAGCCGATGTGCGTTCGGCCTTGACCAAGCATGGCGGCAATCTGGGTACCAGCGGTTCGGTGGCCTTCCAGTTCAAGCGCTGTGGCGAGCTGGTGTTCGCTACCGGTGGCGATGCCGCCGCCGAAGAGAAAGTCTTGGAAGCGGCGCTGGATGCCGGCGCTGACGACGTCGTCAACGAGAACAACGAAAGCACGGTGCTGTGCGCGCCGGAGCACTTCGAGGCAGTGCAGTTGGCACTGACCAAGGCGGGCCTGCATGCGGAGCACGCCGGTGTGGTGATGCGCCCGGACAACCGGGTTGCGGTGCCGGACGATGCGCTGGAAACCTTGGAGGATCTCATCGAGAAGCTCGATGGGCTGGACGATGTGAGTGAGGTTTATCACAACGCTGCGTTGAATGATTAAGCGACGGGGCGCCACGGCGCCAGCAAGTGCAGGCAAGGGGACACAGGCCGATAGCGTGGGTGCCGGGGCGGCTACGCCGCGGACCCGGCGCAAGGTGGCGGCTGCCGAGCCACTTGCCGAAGGCGGGCTTTTGTCCGCGGCTGAAGCCCTCGCCCCGCTGGTCCCGGCGAAGATTGCCGGCCATACGCGTATCCTGGGCATCGATCCGGGCAGTCAGCGCACCGGTGTCGGCATCATCGATGTCGACGCCGGCGGTAAGCTGTCACACGTTTTTCATGCTGGGCTGCTGGTATCGGGCGAGGCGAGCTTTCCCTTACGGCTCAAGCGCATCTTCGATGAGCTATGTGCCATTATCGCCGCGCATCAGCCGGACGAGTGTGGCATTGAGCGTGTGTTTATGGCGCGCAACCCCGATTCGGCGTTGAAGTTGGGGCAAGCGCGAGGCGCCGCGATTTGTGCGGTGGTTAGCCAGGGAATTGCGGTGCACGAGTATGCAGCGACAGAAGTAAAACAGGCCGTGGTAGGTAGCGGCAGGGGCGATAAGACTCAGGTGCAGCACATGATGGGCGTATTGCTTGGCCTGAAAGGCCCGCTGCAAGCGGATGCCGCCGATGCGCTCGCGGTAGCGGTCGCGCATGGAGGCGGCGCCGATGATCGGCCGATTGCGAGGCATCCTGATTTCCAAGCAGCCGCCATGGTTGCTGCTTGAAGTGGGTGGGGTCGGCTATGAGTTAGAAGCGCCGATGTCGACCATTTATGACCTGCCCAGTACTGGCAAAGAAGTGATCCTGCTCACCCATTACGCGGTGAAGGAAGACAGCGTCGCCTTATATGGCTTCATGCATGAAGCTGAGCGCGCGCTGTTTCGCAATCTGCTCAAAGTCAGCGGTATCGGCGCGAAGATCGCGCTATCGGTATTGTCAGGGGTCTCTACCGCCGATTTTGCGCGCCTGGTGCACGCCGGCGATGTGGTTGCCCTGACCAAGATTCCTGGCATCGGCAAGAAAACCGCGGAACGTATCGTGATTGAGCTGCGTGATCGTATCGAGGGTCTTGGCGTGAGCCTGACCGGTACGCTCGGCAAGTCGGCCGGTGCACCGCTCGATGCCGCCGGCGAGGCTACCGTGGCCTTGCAGCAACTCGGCTACAAGCCTGTTGAAGTTACGCGTTTGGTGCAAAAGGTTGCCGCTGAAGGCGACAGTGCCGAATCCATCATCCGCAAGGCGCTACGCGCCGCATTAGGGGCGTCGTGATGTCTATCCAGCATGTGCGCCCTTCAGGAGTTAACCCGTGAATCAAGGAACCTCACACGGCATGAGCGACGCTGAAACCAAGCGCCGGCTTGCCGCACTGGCGCTGGGCGCGATTGGCGTGGTCTACGGCGATATCGGCACCAGCCCGCTGTATACCTTGCAGACGACCTTGAGTCACGACGGTCAGTTGCCGGCGGCCGAGAGCATCTACGGCGTGCTTTCGCTGATCTTCTGGGCGCAGATCATCGTGGTGTCATTGAAGTACGTCGTGTTCATCATGCGTGCCGACAACAAGGGCGAGGGCGGCATCATGGCGCTGCTTGCGCTGGCCTTGCGCAGTGTGCGCGGCGAGCCGCGTTCGCGCTGGATCCTGGCGATTATCGGTATTTTCGGCGCCGCGCTTTTCTACGGCGATGGCGTGATCACCCCGGCCATTTCGGTGCTGTCGGCGGTCGAGGGCGTGAAGGTGGCTGCACCCAATCTGGATGCGTGGGTGGTGCCGGTAACGGCGGTGATTTTGTTCTTTCTGTTCGCTTTGCAGCGTCACGGTACCGAGCGCGTAGGGCGGCTGTTTGGCCCGGTGATGGTGGTCTGGTTTATCGTGATTGCCTTGTTGGGCGTGCAGCAAATCATGCGCAATCCGCAGGTGCTGGCTGCGCTCAATCCGATGTACGGGATCAAGTTTTTCTCCTTGCACGGGATGAAAGCGTTCATCGCCCTCGGTGGTGTGGTGCTTGCGTTGACCGGTGCCGAGGCGCTGTATGCCGATATGGGTCATTTCGGTAAAAAGCCGATACGCATGGCCTGGTTTGGTTTCGTCTTGCCGGCGCTGGTGCTGAATTATTTCGGTCAAGGCGCGTTGCTGCTGGCGCACCCTGAGGCGATCAGCAATCCGTTCTTCATCATGGTGCCGGCGCCGTTGTTGTATCCGATGATCGGACTGGCCTGCGTGGCGACCGTGATTGCCTCGCAGGCGGTGATCTCCGGTGCTTTCTCGATGACTCGCGAGGCGATGGCGCTGGGCTATTCCATGCCGGTGGTGCATACGTCGCGTGAAATGTCTGGGCAGATCTTCGTGCCGTGGGTGAATAACTTTTTGCTGATCATGGTGCTGGCGGCGGTCTTCCACTTCGGCAGCTCGGAGAAGCTCAGTGCGGCCTATGGCATTGCCGTTACCGGCACGATGACCATTACCACCGTGCTGGCCTTGTTCGTGGCGCGGCGCCAGTGGGGTTGGAGCCGTGCGGTGGTGATCATCGCCGGCGTGCTGTTGCTGACCATCGATCTCTCGTTCCTCGGCGCCAACCTGATCAAGGTCGAGTATGGCGGCTGGTTCCCACTGGTGTTGGGTGTGGGCATCTTTATCGTGATGACGACCTGGCGCCGTGGCCGTGAGTTGGTGGTGCGCGAGATCAAGCAGTCGGGCCTGGCGCTGGCGCCGTTTATTCACAATATTCGCGAACATCCACCGCTGAGCGTGCCGGGTACCGCGGTGTTCCTGACCGCCAACCAGAACGCCGTGCCGCATGCATTGCTGCACAACCTCAAGCACAACAAAGTACTGCACGAGCGCAATGTATTGCTGACGGTGGAGATTCTGGAGACCCCGGTCGCCGACTTCGAGGAGCGGGTTACCATCACGCCGATGGATGGCGGCTTCTACGGGCTTGCGCTGCGCTTTGGTTTTGCGGAAGACCCGAATATCCCGCTGGCGCTGACGCACTGCGCACGTGTCGGGGTGAGTTTTGACTTGATGGACACGACCTTCTTCCTGTCGCGCGAAACCATCATTGCCGACGCGCGTCGGCCCGGCATGGCGCTATGGCGCGACAAGTTGTTCGCCTTCATGGCGCGCAACGCGCTTCCCGCCACGGCATTTTTCCAGATTCCAGGTAACCGGCTGATCGAGCTTGGCGCGCAGGTGGAAATCTAGAGCGGCGGGGAACGGGGAACGGGGAATAGGGAGCGGGGAACGTGGAGTTCGCGCGGTGATTGCGGTGCTGCGTTCTTTTTCGATCTTGCTTTGTTTTAGCTCTTGCTTCTCCGTTTCTGCTTTTTAGGCTTTTCCCCGTTCCCCGTTCCCAGTTCCCCGTTCCCCGTTCCTGCCATAATTCGCCGCATGACTGAGCGCCGCATCATCACCGCCACCACGCAGCTCGATGACGAGGCGTTAGAGGCCACGATTCGACCCAAACGGCTGGCCGAGTATCTTGGCCAGCAGGCCGTGCGTGAGCAGATGTCGATTTATATCGAGGCGGCGAAGCGGCGCGGCGGGGCGCTTGATCACGTATTGATCTTCGGGCCGCCAGGCTTGGGCAAGACCACGTTAAGCCATGTCATTGCCAATGAATTGGGCGTCAATGTGCGCTCTACCTCGGGGCCGGTGCTTGAGCGGGCGGGGGATCTGGCGGCGCTGCTGACCAATCTCGAGGCTGGTGACGTGCTGTTTGTCGATGAGATTCACCGGCTTTCGCCGGTGGTCGAGGAGGTGCTCTATCCCGCGATGGAGGATTTCCAGATCGACATCATGATCGGCGAGGGCCCAGCCGCGCGCTCGATCAAACTGGATCTGCCGCCGTTTACCCTGATTGGTGCGACCACCCGCGCGGGCATGCTGACGGCACCGTTGCGCGATCGCTTCGGCATTGTGCAGCGCTTGGAGTTTTACACTCCGGAGGAGTTGACCGAGATCGTGCGCCGCGCCGCGCGGATTCTCGGCATTGCCTGCGAGCTGGAAGGCGCGCAGGAGATCGCCCGCCGCTCGCGCGGCACGCCGCGTATCGCCAATCGACTGCTGCGCCGGGTGCGCGATTATGCCGAGGTGCGCGCCGATGGGCAGATTACCCGTGCCGTCGCGCAGGCGGCGATGGATATGCTCAAGGTCGATGCCGAAGGTTTCGATGAGCTGGATCGGCGCCTGCTGACGGTGATCATCGAGAATTTCGATGGTGGCCCGGTAGGGGTGGAGTCGCTGGCCGCTGCATTGAGCGAGGACCGCGGCACGCTCGAAGACGTGGTCGAGCCGTATTTGATCCAGCAAGGCTATCTGGTCCGCAGCGCCCGCGGCCGCATGGCCAGCGCCAAGGGTTGGCGCCATCTGGGCCTGACCCCGCCACCGCGCCAGGCGCAGCCGGGCGACCTTTTCACAGATGGAAATAGCGATGGCTGAGATGCCGACGAGGCCGCCCCAGGACACGTTCCGCTGGCCGGTTCGCGTGTACTGGGAAGATACCGATGCGGGTGGCGTGGTCTATCACGCCAGCTATCTACGCTTCATGGAGCGCGCCCGCAGCGAATGGTTGCGTGGCATGGGCGTGGATCAGTCGGCATTCAAGGAGGCTACCGGGCTGGTGTTCCTCGTGCGCGAAATGCAGATCGACTTTCTCAAGGCGGCCCTGCTGGATGATGAACTGTCGGTGACGGTCGAGGTCAAAGAGCGTCGTTCAGCCAGTATCCTGTTCACCCAGACAATCAGCCGGGCTGACGGCACACAGTTGATTCGGGCGCAGGTGCGCCTGGCCTGTGTCGATATCGGCCGCATGCGCCCGGCACAGATTCCGAGCGGGTTTATCCCCGCTTTTGATCCTTAATCTACTCATACATAACCCAACCCCGGCGGAGAACCCCCAAGCCATGAACGGTGGACTGAACATTTTTAAGCTGGTCGCAGAAGCAAGCGTACCTGTGCTGCTGGTGCTGATCTTGCTGCTGGTGTTCTCTTTCCTGTCGTGGGTCATCATCATCCGCAAGTATTCGCAGCTGAAGGCCGCGACCGAAAACGCCGAGGCGTTTGAAGAGCGTTTCTGGTCCGGTGCTGACCTGGCTCAGCTGTTCCGCGAGGTCAGCAACCGTGGCGCCGCCAATGGCGGTATGGAGAACGTGTTCGAGTCGGGCTTCCGCGAGTTTGCACGTCAGCGCCAGCGCAAAGTGCATGACATGCGCATCGTCATCGAAGGTGCCGAGCGCGCCATGCGCGTGGCAGGTACCCGTGAAATCGGCGCGCTGGAGCGCAATCTGGAATTTTTGGCCAACGTCGGCTCGATCAGCCCTTACGTCGGTTTGTTCGGTACGGTGTGGGGCATCATGGGCGCCTTTCAGGGCCTGGGTGAGATGAAAGACGTCACCATCGCCGTGGTCGCGCCGCATATCTCCGAGGCCTTGATCGCTACCGCGATGGGTTTGTTCGCGGCGATTCCGGCGGTGTGGGCTTATAACCGCTACGCCAACAAGGTCGAGCGCATCGCTTCGCATTACGACGTGTTCCAGGAGGAGTTCTCCTCGGTGCTGCAGCGACAGATTCAAACCGAAGACGCGGCTGCCTGAGCGAATCATGGCCATCCGTCACTCAGGGCGCAGCAAGCGCTTCAAGCTCAAATCAGAGATCAACGTCGTCCCCTATATCGACGTGATGCTGGTGTTGCTGATCATCTTCATGGTCACCACGCCGATGCTCAACTCGAATGTGGACGTGAATCTGCCGCAGGCTCACGCCAAGTCGATGCAAGACAAGAAAGAGCCGATCATCGTCTCGGTCGGTCAGAACGGGCAGTTGTTCCTGACCCTGGGCACGGCCAAGAAAGAGCCGATCGATGTGGAAGGTATGAAGGCCAAGGTGGGTGCGTTCGTGAAGGCGAACCCCGAGGTCAGCGTACTGGTGGCCGGTGACCGCGATGGTAAATACGATGGCGTCTACCAAGTGCTGGCTGAGCTGCAACAGGCCGGCGTGGCCAAGGTCGGCCTGATGAGTCAGCCGGGCCAAGCGGATGCGGGCGCGAAGAATGGACGACCGTAAGGGGACACAGGGGACGCCGAAAGCGGTTGTTCTCGCCGCCGTCCTGCATCTTGGCATCATCGGGTTTCTGGCCCTGGCGGTCGTGCCGTGCTCGTTCTACGAAAAGCTGTTCGAAACCCTCCATCTGCCAGCCAGCTGGAATCCGATCGCCTGCGCCAAGCCGCTGGAATTGCCTGGCGAAATTATCGAGGCGACCTTGATCGGCCCGACCGGCAGTCCGCCGCCGAAGGCGGTGAAGACCCCGCCGGTGCCCAACAGCACGCCACCTCCGCCGGCGGTGCCGCCGCCGACTCCGCCGCAGGAAGAGAAGATCAAGACCCTGCCGCCGCCGCCCGAGCATCCGGATACCAAGGATCAGGAAAAGATCGTGCAGGAGGCCGAGCAAAAGGCTGAGGACGCCAAGCGCGAGCAGGAAGAAAAGCAGCGCCAGCGCCAGTCCGAGATAGACGCTCAGGCAGCCAAGAAGAAAGAAGAAGAGAAGAAAAAGATTGACGAGCTGTTTGCCAAGATGGACGCGGCCTCGACTCGGACCAAGACGCTAGACAGCAAGGCCAAGCAGGCTAAGCAGCAGATTGAAGATCTGAAGAGCGCTGCGGATAACGCCCGCAACAATGTGCCACTGGCCGATCAGGTCCAAACGGGCACCAATGGCCAGGACAATGGCTTGCAGGCGCGTTATCTTGCGGCGATTCAGAACGCGGTCACGCAGAATTGGCTGCGCCCGGATAACATGCCGAGCACCGCGTGCGTTGTGCATATCGTGCAATTGCCCGGTGGCGATGTGATGAGTGCCAAGGTCGACCCCGGTTGTCCTTACGACGAGGCCGGCAAGCGTTCGATCGAGAACGCCGTACTGCGCGCTCAGCCGCTGCCTTACAAAGGTTTCGAGAGCGTGTTCAACCGCAATATTGATTTCACCTTCAGGCCGCAGTGAGCCAACCCATGCGCATAGTGAGCTCTACCTTTGCCCTCGTCCTGTTGGCCGTCTCGGCGTTGTTTGCCGGCCCGGTCGCAGCCCAGTCACTTAGTGTCGACATCGTCGGTGGCCTTAAAACGGCGACCCCGATCGCGGTGGTGCCGTTCGCCCAGGCGGGTGGTGCACCCTTGCCGACCGATATCGCGGACGTGATCCGCAACGACTTCAATCGTTCGGGCAAATTCCGTTCGCTGGCCAAGAACGAAATCGTCGAGCTCCCATCCAAGGGGGCTGATATCAAGTTTGCCACCTGGCGCTTGCTCAAGCAGGATTACCTCACCATCGGCCGGGTCAGCGACGCCGGCGGTGGCATGATTCGGGTGGAGTACGAGCTGTGGGACGTCAACAAGCAGCAGAGCCTGCTGGCCCAGGCGTTTACCGCCCCGGTCGGTGACCTGCGCGGCGTAGCCCACCAGATCGCCGACCAGATCTACGAAAAAATCACCGGGGTGCGTGGTGCCTTCTGGACCCGTATCGCCTACATCACTGCGGTTGGGCTGGGTAACAACACCACCTATTCGCTGCTGGTCGCCGACTCCGACGGTTACAACCCGCAGGTCGTGGCGCGTTCGAAAGAGTCGCTGTTGTCGCCGGTGTGGTCGCCGGATGGCCGCAAGATTGCCTATGTCTCCTTCGAAGGCGGTAACTCGGCGATCTATGTGCAGGACATCACCACCGGTGCGCGCCAGCTGGTTTCGGCACGCGGCAAGGGCATCAACGGCGCCCCGTCGTGGTCACCCGATGGCACCAAGCTGGCTCTTACCCTCTCTTATGTGGGCAACCCGGAAATCTTCGTGCTCGACCTGGCCAGCCGCCAGGAGACTCGCCTGACCAACAATCTGGCGATCGACACTGAGTCGTTCTGGGCCGCCGACGGGCAGATCTATTTCACCTCGGATCGCTCCGGTCGGCCGCAGATTTACCAGATGTCGGCAAGCGGCGGTGCCGCCGAGCGGATCAGCTTCCAGGGGCAGAACAACCTCAATGCCAATGTGAGCTACGACGGCAAGCAAATTGCCATGGTGCAGGGCAACGGGAACGTGTATCGTATCGCCATTATGGACCGTAGTCTGGGTGGGCAGGTGCGCTTCATCTCGCCGGGACCGATCGACGAGTCCCCGAGTTTTGCCCCAAATGCCAGCATGCTGTTGTATGCCGCTACCGAAGGGCGTCGTGGTGTCCTATATGCCGTGTCGGCTGATGGTCTGGTTCGCCAACGCCTGGTGCTTTCCGATGGCGATGTGCGCGAACCGTCCTGGGGCCCCTATCGGCAGCGTTGATATAGAGCTGGGGCACCTTGGGTGCCGCAGCAGGATAAGCCAGGCGAGCATCTAAGTGCGCGCCGGCAATCACATTTACTCGGTCGTGGCATTTTGCCGCGGCCGATAACGCCGACAGTTGCGAGACAGCGCATTGCCGGCGACAAGGTGTCAAAATAACAGCCGGTCCACCGGCGACCACTGTCCCGTAGCCGCAATCGTTATTGACTGTCGGAACTCAAACCCGTTTGAAGGAACGTCCACCATGAATAAGACCGTTCGCGTCGCTCTGGTCGCCCTGCTCTGCGTTGGCGCGGCCGCTTGCTCCAAGAAGCAAGAAGTCAAGCCGCAGCCAGCTGTTGTCGATCAGGCTCAGCCAACCCAGCCTTCCACCGCCTCGGGCAAGTACACCCCGGCTGACCTCGACACTGACGCTTGCCTGCGTCAGCGCGTTGTCTACTTCGATTTCGACAAGACCGAAATCAAGCCGGAATTCCAGCAGATCATGGCTTGCCACGCCAAGTACTTGCAGGACCGTCCGACCTCGCAGATCCGTCTCGAAGGCAACACCGACGAGCGCGGTTCGCGTGAATACAACCTTGGCCTCGGCGAGCGTCGTGGCAATGCTGTGTCCAGCGCGCTGCAGTCGGCCGGTGGTTCGGCCAGCCAGCTCAACGTGATCAGCTACGGCAAAGAGAAGCCGGTGTGCCGTGAGCACAATGAGGATTGCTGGGGCAAGAACCGCCGCGTCGAGATCGTCTACACGGCGAAGTAATGAAAAAGCGACTGGCTAATAGTTTTGCAGCCAGGCTAGGCATGGCGGGTGCTTTTGCATCCGCCATGTTTTTTGCCGTTACGGCCGCAGCCCAGGATTCCCGTTTGAGTCTCGCCGATCGCGTTGCACGGCTTGAGCAGCAAGCGCAGAACCAGGACCAGGGCGGCATCGGCATGGTCAATCAGGTGCAGCAACTGCAGGCGCAGATACAGCAGCTGCAGGGCCAGATCGAAGAACTGCAGCATCAGTTGCAGGGACTCCAGGACAAAGGCAAGTCGCAGTACGTGGATCTCGATTCACGCCTTGGTCGCCTCGAAGCAGGCGCCGGCGCTGCGTCTGGCAACAATAATCCGGCGGCAGCCAATGCTGCCGCACCAGCGGTGAATACCCCGGTTGCGGATAAGGGCAAGGGCGGCAAGCCGCCAGCCAATACGGCGCAACCTGCCGGCGCTGCCAGTGCCGCCGCTCCGGCGGATGCCGCCGGCGCCCAGGCAATTTACGATGCGGCGTTCAAGTCACTGCGCAGTGGCGATTACGCGCAAGCCTCGCGTGGCTTCCGTGGTTTTATCCAGCAGTACCCCGATCACGCGCTGACCCCCAATGCTTTTTACTGGTTGGGCGAGTCGTACTACGTCACGATGAATTACCCGGTGGCGCTAGAGACCTTCCAGCATTTGCTCAGTCAGTTTCCACAGAGCGACAAGGTGCCTGACGCGTTGCTCAAGGTCGGCTATAGCCAGCTTGAGTTGAAGCAGACGGATGCCGCCAAGGCCACATTGAAATCCGTCACCGCCAAATATCCGGGTTCCAAGGCCGCTGGCCTGGCTCAGGAGCGACTGCGCCGCGTGCAGCAGCCGGGCAATTGAGGTTAGGGTTGTGAGCGATAAAGACGCTGGCGTGGCGACCACCACGTTAGCCACGTCACCCGCGCAGGCCAAGCCGGAACGCCTGCGCATCACAGAAATTTTCCACTCGATTCAAGGCGAGGCCGATGCGATCGGCTGGCGCACGGTTTTTGTGCGCCTCACTGGCTGCCCGCTGCGCTGCGTCTGGTGTGACACCGAGTACTCCTTTTACGGTGGCAACTGGCATGCGATCGACGACATCCTCGCTGAGGTAGCCGCGCATGGTGCCAGGCATGTTTGCGTGACCGGCGGTGAGCCGTTGTCGCAAAAGCGCTGCCTGATTCTGCTGCGCCGCCTGTGCGACGCCGGTTACGAGGTTTCGCTGGAGACCTCCGGCGCGCTCGATGTTTCCCAGGTCGATCCTCGCGTGCGCAAAGTAATGGATCTGAAAGCGCCGGATTCGGGTGAGGCCAAACGCAATCTCTGGTCCAATCTTGATCACTTGCTGCCGCACGATCAGATCAAAATCGTGATCGCCAGTCGCGCCGATTACGAATGGGCGCGCGATGCGGTTGCCGAGCACGTGCTTGAGCAACGTTGCATGGTGTTGTTCTCGCCCGTGCATGGTTCGGTGAAACCCCGTGATTTGGCCGAGTGGATTATTGAGGACAAATTGCCGGTGCGCTTCCAGATGCAGTTGCATAAGCTGCTATGGGACGACGCTGCCGGTCATTGAATCCCTCTCCTGGTAGAAGAGGGGTTTGATGTTTCTGCGCGCTGGCCTGTGTTGCCGGTGGCGCCTTTCGGCCGGTGACCGGCTTGACCCCTCATGGATCTAACCATGTCTCAAAACTCTCCCCGAAAAGCCGTCGTGCTGGTCTCTGGCGGTATGGATTCAGCCGTCACTATCGCTATCGCCCGCGAGCAGGGCTATGACGTATACGCCCTGAGCGTAGCCTATGGGCAGCGGCATAGTGCCGAGCTGGAAGCCTCCGAGCGTGTTTCGCATGTGCTTGGCGCAGTAAGGCATAAGACGGTCAGTGTCGATCTGCGATCCATTGGCGGCTCGGCCCTTACCGCCGATATGGATGTGCCGCTGGATACCGACCAGGTGCCTGGGGCCGAAGCTATTCCGGTGACCTATGTGCCGGCACGCAACACCATCATGCTGTCGATTGCGCTGGGTTGGGCCGAAGTGCTCGGATCCAGTGACATCTGGTGCGGTGTCAATGCGGTCGATTACTCAGGTTACCCCGACTGCCGCCCGGCATTTATCGAATCCTTCGAGCAACTGGCCAACGTGGCGACCAAGGCTGGCGTAGAAGGGGCGGGTATTCGTATCCACGCGCCGCTGATGCGGATGAGCAAGGCCGATATCGCCCGGGAAGGCCAGCGCCTGGGCATCGATTTCGCAGTGACCGTGAGCTGCTACCAAGCCGATGCCGAAGGCCGCGCATGCGGCCATTGCGACGCGTGCCGCCTGCGTGCGCAGGGATTCCGCGATGCAGGTCTGCCCGATCCCACGCGTTACATCTGAATAAACAGCGCTGATGTGCCGCCTCTAAGGCGGCACAACTTGTGTCAAACGCATATAGGCCGTAAAATTGCCGGCTTCGCATCAAGCGACGGGCCGTTAGCTCAGTTGGTAGAGCAGTAGACTTTTAATCTATTGGTCGATGGTTCGAATCCATCACGGCCCACCAATAAAAACAAAGGCTTGCATCATTGCAGGCCTTTTTTATGTCTGTTGAAAAAAAGCTTCCTGGTGCCGCTTTTGACCAAAGCCAATAGATTATTGACACTGCGATGAATCTTTCATGCGCTTGGGCATTGGCAGTAGGCTGTTTTGGTGAGCCTCTACAGACGTAAACCGGGTACTGGGGCCGATGCGCGCCACGTTACCTTCGTAACGAGTTGACTACTCAAGGCTTGGGTGCCGATGTTGAGTAACCCTTGCTCGCTCTTCCTAACTAAGGATTTGTTTCAAGGTGGAGGCAGCCTCAACCTAGTGACATATGCTTCCGATTGCTGCAAAAAGCTCCACAAGTCCTCCCCGCAATTTGCAGCGGCACTTCTGTCTACTGGCGAGATGATCCAGGTAGGTACGCAAAGTGAAGGTGTGCGGACGATCAACTGCGGAGATTAGGTTCAAATATTCACGGCGGACTCAGCTGATGAATTCGACGCAGTAAAACTCGCACAAGCAGCAAGAATGGGCTGCCAAATCGGGCCCATTCAGTATGCCGGCTTGTAGGAGGCCCTCTCCTCATTACGTTGCCGCCAATCGACTCAGTGGCCTTGGCGGTGGTTAACGTTGCTATTGCGTATAGCGCGCGGACCACTCGTCCTAAACTTTTCCTCAGTCCCCTGGATATGACTAATAGGGGCGCCGCGTAACTCGTGGCGCCAAAGATTAGTCATGGATTTTGCCCAGGGGAAATTACGATGGTCGCAGTGATTGCAGGGAATGGTCTGGGTCTGGATAACACGTCGCTGACTCAGCTCGGACAGGCATCGGGCGGGCAGGGGGCCATCGGCCAGGGCAGGGTCAACCAATATCTCAATGTGGCGAACGGCAATCTCGTGTTGCAGGGGCAAGACCAGGGGCTGATTTTTGACGGTACGCCGCTGAATGCTTTGCGCACTTACAACAGCCAAGGTCAGCTCAGTGGCAATCAGGGCTGGTTGTTCGGCTTCGGACAAACGGTCAATGGCCTGAGTGGCACCGTCAATACGGTGGGAAGCACCATCGTGCGCACCGGTGATGACGGTTCTGCGGTGACTTACACCTACAACGCCACGCTTGGGGTGTATGTCAGCAGCGGTCAGAGCGGGGCACAGGACACGCTGGCGTGGAATGCCGCCTCCTCCACCTGGAGCTGGACTGAAAGTAGTACGAGGCAGCAAGAAATCTACAACGCCCATGGCCAGCTGACTGCATTGAGTAATGCCGCGACGGGAGCCAGCTATAACTTCAGCTACAGCAATGGGATGCTTAGCCAGGTGGTGGCTGGCGATGGCGACACTCTGATTCTCGGTTACAACACGGCGAACCAGCTCGTCAACCTTTCGATTCAAGAAGTGCCTCCTGGACAGAGCGCCGCCGTGACGCGCCAGCAGGTAAGTTACAGCTACGACAGCCAGGGGCGTTTAAGTGTGGTGACTACCACGCTAGGGTCCGATACCAATAACGGCCTTGGAAGTTACAGCACCGCCTACGGCTACGACGGTACCAGTGATCGAGTGGCATCCGTCAGTCAAAGTGACGGCACCACTGTCAGCTATACCTATGGACAAAGCCCGCAAGGGCTTTATCGCGTGACCGGGATCATCACGGGGAGTGGGGCGGCAGCCCAGGCAATCACCCTGAGCTATGGCAATGGAACCACGACGTTGACCAATGCTTTGGGGCAGGCGTGGGTTTACTCATACAACGCCGCTGGTCAGCTGATTTCGATCGCGGCACCTGCAGTCAATGGTGCCAATCCGACGACGCAATACAGCTATGACAGCAGCGGCAACCTGCTGCAGCAGACCGATGCCAACGGCGCCATGACCAACTATGGCTACGACACCAACGGTAACGTCCTGAGCGTCGAAAACCCCGACGGAAGTACGATCAGCTACACCTACAATGCCGACGATCAGGTGTTGAGCAGGACAACATATACGGTGCCGGCCCAGGGGCGGCAGGGACAGTCGGGCTATGTCGCGCCTAGCGGCACTCAGACTACGTACTACATCTATGACACGAGCGATCGCCTGAATTACCTGATCGACGCCACCGGCGCGGTCACTGAGCACGACTACACCGCCACAGCAGCGGGCATTTATGTGCTGGCGACGACTCGTCAGTACATGGGGGCAACCTACGGGCTCACTGGGCTGAGCCCAAGTACGCCGCCAACCTTGGCGAATATGCAGGCCTGGGTCGCAAGCAATTCGGTCCAAAGCACGCTAAGCCAGATGAGCCGCGTGGATTATACCTATGACCTTCGCGGTCAATGGGTGACGAAGACGCAATGGGACACAGTCGATGCCAATGGCAACGGCGTGTCGGATGCGGCGACCGCCATCACGACGGCGACCCACGATGCGCAAGGCCGTCTGCTGCAAACGGCGACAGAGCGAGGCGCTACTCGTACGACTTTAGACATCACCAGTTATACCTACGATGGCCTTGGTCGAATCCTCAGCACCAAGGATGCCATTGGCAACGTCACCAGCTATATATACATCGATAGCAGCAATACGTTGACCATTACCCGCGCTAACGGATCAACGCTGACTCAAGTGCGTAATAGCGCAGGGCTGCTCATCAGTACCGAGCAATCGTCAGGTCCGCAGTCCAATCCTACGACGACCCTGTTGTACAACGCGGCAGGTCAGTCTGTAGCGACAATCAATGGACAGGGAAATACGAGCTACACCTTTTACGACGCTACAGGCCGTGTAACGGGCACCGTAGACGCGAGTGGACTGGTCACTGCATTCAGTTACGATGCCAGCGGCAATCGGCTTCAGACGATTCAGTACGCAACAGCCATCAACACCGCGGGCTGGGTGAGCAATGCCGCACTTACGGCGCAGTACCCGGCGGCGTTGCCGGTTCCCGCGGCAAGCAGTGGCGATCACGTCAGCTTGGTCATCTATGACGCTTTCAGTCGACCTGTAGCCACCGTCGATAGCACGGGGGCGGTGACGGTCACGGTGTATGACGCAACGGGGCACGTTACGGCGGTAACGCACTACGCCACATTGTTGACCGCGGCTCAAGTGACTGCCTTAGGTGGGTCACCCACGTTAACTGCTTTGCAAGCAGATATCAGTGCATCCAGCAGCGACCGTACCAGTCGGACGATTTACGACGCAAATAGCCATCCGATTGCCACGATCGGTACTGGTGGTAACGTCACGATGCTGACTTACGATGCGTCGGGAAATGCCATTGTCAGCATGGCTTACGCCACGGTACTGACATCAGCGCAAATGACGGCGCTAGGTACGGCGCCAACCCTGAGTGCGCTGCAGGCTGATCTCAGTCCCAGCAGCAGCGATCAGAAAAGCCTGGCCATCTACGATACGAATAATCATCCGGTGGCGAGTATCGATGCCGTCGGTAACGTGACGATGACGACTTACAACAGCGCCGGTCAGATCATCGCCAGCGCGGCCATGACGACGCCATTGACTGCTGCGCAATTGGTTGCGCTGGGCAATACGCCCACGCTGGTCATGTTGCAGGGGTTTCTCGATACCAATGCAGGTGGTTATTCAACGCCAACGATTTATGACGCCAACGGAAATGCGGTTGGTGTCATTGATGCAGGCGGGAAGGTCACGATTACCACATACAACGGCGCTGGTAATGCCACGTCGGCGACGCAGTATGCAACAGCCTTGGCGGTTGCGCAGATAGCTGCGCTTGGAAGCGCGCCGACACTGTCTGCGCTGCAAGCGGCGGTCAGTCCGAGCGCGGCAGATACCCTTACTCTGACCATCTACGACGCGAACAATCGTATCGTGGGCCAGGTAGGCGCCAATCTTCAGGCTACGATCACCACGTACGACAATGCTGGCAACGTGATTGCCAGGCGAGGGTATGAGCAGCCGATATCGGCTGCAACGGAGGCCAGCCTAGGAGGGGCGCCTACGCTAGCCCAATTGCAAGGTGTCATTACGCCGAATGATTCTGACCAAACCTATTTGGCGATCTACGATGCAAGCAATCACCTTTTGGCAACAGTCAATAATGGCCAGGTCACAACGAATAATTACAATGGCGCGGGCAATATCGCCAACGCCACGACGTATGCAACGGTACTGACTGCAGCTCAAATAACCGCGCTGGGCAATGCACCTACGTTAGCGGCGCTGCAGGCTGATCTTACCCATGGTGCTAACGATACGGTTATCACGATGGTCTACGATGCAAGCAATCGCATCGCTGCCACCGTGGATAACAGCGGTAACGTCACGACCACGACTTACGACAGCGCAGGCAATATTTCTGCAAAGACGTATGGCTCGAATACGTTGACTACCGCGCAGGTGGCCGCGTTGGGTTCTGCGCCGACACTCGCTGTGCTGTTGGCTGACCTAAGTCCAAGCGTTGGCGATAGCGTCAATCGAACCATCTATGACGGCAATAACCGTCCGGTAGCAACCATTGACGACCAGGGTCATGTCACCACAACGACCTATGATGCAGCCGGCCATGTCGCGGCGACGATAGCGTATGGAAACCCCGTCACCGTCACGCAGCGTGCGGCACTTTCGACATCGCCCACACTGGCCACGCTCACCTCTTTCTTGACTTCCAGTGCAAATGACGTCGCTCAGGTGTCGATCTACGATGCCAGCAACCATCTTGTTGGAATGGTCGACGCCAATCGCAACGTGTCGACCATGATCTACGATGTTTCCGGTCACCTGGTTTCGACAACGCATCACACGCCTGCGTTAAGCCTGTTGCAGGCCGAGACGCTTGCCGCATTGCCCACGATGGCTGCCTTGCAGGCTGATCTGAATATCAACGCCGGCGCCCATCTGATCCAGACGATTTACGATGCATCCGGGCACGTGATTGCCACCATTGGCGCTGACGGCACCGTCAATACTTCGACTTACGATGCGTCCGGCAACATGGTTGCAACGACACGTTATGCCACACCGTTGGCGGCAGGGCGAAGCTATATAACAACACTGTCCGCTTTGTTGGCTCAGTTAAGCCCGAGCTCCAGCGACCTTACAACGCATACGATTTATGACCTCAATAATCGCCCTGTGGCGACCATCGATACCACCGGTCATGTCACTACAACAACATATAACGTCGCTGGAAGCGTCGCTTCCACGACCAGCTTTACCACGGCTTTGACGACAGCTCAGCTCGCTGAGCTAGGCGGCACGCCGACACAGGTCGCGTTACAGGCCATAGTCAATGCGACATCCCATGTTATCTATGATGCCGCGGGTCAGGCAGTTGCCATCATCGATCCGCAAGGGGCGGTCAGCTATAACTTCTACGATGCCGATGGACGCGTGGCAGGCACCGTCGATGAGGCGGGGGCGCTGACTGCCTATGCGTATGATGCTGATGGCCATCGTACGCAAACCATCCAGTACGCGACCTCGATCAATACATCAGGTTGGGTGAGCAGCGGGGTGCTTACCAGCGGCTTTCCGTCGCTACTTCCCATCCCTGCCGCGAATGCACAAGATCGAATCACGCAAGTTATTTATGACGTAGCAGGCCGTGTCGTTGCGACAATCGGTGCTACGGGTCAGGTCAGCACCAGCACATTTGATGGTGCAGGCAATACTGTTTCCAGCACATCTTATGCCACTGCGTTAACAACGTCGCAGCGGACGCTGCTCGGCAGCGCGCCTGGCTTGAAAGCTCTGCAAGCCGATCTGAGTGCCAGCGCAAACGATCGTACGATCAGTGCGATCTATGACGCTGATAATCGTGTGGCAGCAACCATTGATGCACAAGGGTATGTCACAACAACCCTTTACGATGCAGCTGGCAACGTCGCCACGACGATGGCATACGCAACTCCGCTGACGGCACAGCAGCGGATCAACCTGGGTAGTACTCCCACGTTGGCGACGCTGCAATCAGATCTGACGAACAGCCCCGGGGACCAAGTAACGCGCAACTACCACGATGGTCAGGGGCGCCAGGTTGCTCAAGTCGACGCGGATGGTTTTCTGACCATAACAACGTATGACGAGACGCTGCGCAACGTCACGTCGGCCCGGTATGCGACATCATTGACGGCCGCCCAGCTGAGTGCGTTGAACGGGCATGAAAGTGCTGCTGTTCTTGTCGGCTTGCTCGGCGCTATAGCTGCCAACGAAGTCACACGGTCGACTTACAACGCCGACAATCAGCTATTGAGCAAGGCTGATCCTGACGGGGTGACGACCACTTATTTTTACGACAACATGGGGCTAGTCCATCTAACGATGGCCATGCCACTCCATGGCATACCTAAAAGCACGTCAACGACTTATGACGCTTTTGGCAACGTCATCGCCAAGGTGAATGAAAATTATCTGACGAGCACCATGACGGTGGACGCGTTGGGCAGAAGAACCTCGATTACCGATGTAGAGGGAAATGCGACATACACCTATTACGACGCTGCCGGCAGGGTGATTTACTCCGTACAAGGTGAACCCAATGGCAGTGTCTCCAACAGCTACGGCGAAGTAATCGCGTATACCTATAACGCATTCGGTGAGGTGCTGACAGAAACGCGTTATGCGGCCAAGTTGAACCTGGCCTCCGCAGGATTGACAGCAGCTACCCCACTGGCAACGGTTGCCGCACTGGTTAACGGGCTGTCTGCTCCAGGCGGCGATGCAAACGCCGTAAAAACGATGACCTATACCGGCGATGGTCAGATATCGACCATGACCGACGGTGATGGCTTTCAAACAACGTACAGCTATGACGCTTTCGGTGATTTGGTTCAAACGACGCAACAATTGAGCTCGCCTGGCACGGCGTTGGCATCGGGCAATAGCACGACGACGCAATACGGCTACGATGCGCGCGGCGAGCGCACGAGTGAAATCGATGCCCTAGGTACGTCGATGGCGCGTCATACGAGCAATGATTACGACGCGTTTGGACGTGTTATCCGTAGAACCGATGGTAATGGGAATACCGCTACCTATAGCTACGACCCGCTGGGTCGGCAGATCGATATCAGCCAGAGCGTGCAGGGGCGAGTTCTTCACCAGCAGGCTACTTACGATGCCTTTGGGCAGGTGCTGACGCAGACCGATGCGCTCGGTCATGCCACGACATATCAGTACGATGTGGCAAATCGCACCACCATCGTGACGACGCCCGATGGCGTCAAGATGACCACGATCGAGGATGGTTTTGGTCATGCCGTGAGCGTGACCGATAGTGCCGGGAATACCACGACCTACTCGTACGATGGTGTCGGTGAACTGGTCACGGTGACCGATGCGCTTAATGTCATCAGGAGCACGAGTCTGCAAAGTGGTGGTGGTCGTATCGTCGATACCACCGACCAGGCTGGGGAAGTGGTCGTGACGTACGATGCCGCCGGTCGGGTGTTGACGCGCGTAGTCGATCCCAAGGATTCAGTCGACCCCAATGGTCTCAATCTGGTTACTACCTATACCTATGATGGTGTTGGTCGTGAGCTGAGTGTGACTGATCCAAGCGGAGTGGTGACTTACTTCAGCTACGACGCATCGGGTCGTGTTCTAAGCCAGGTGCAGGACGCTGGTGCTGGCGAACTTAATCTCACCACGACCTATAGCTACGACGGCCAGGGTCGGGTGCTGATGGCCACCGTCGGGTCGGGCACTTCGGGGGCCAGCACGACGCAATATGTCTATGACGCGCTTGGCCGATTGGTGCAGAAAACCGTCGATCCCACTGGACTTCAACAGACGACCAGTTATTCATACGACGCAAACAACAATCTGGTCCAGCTGACTGACCCGAGCGGTAATGCGACGTATACGATTTATAACGAGGCTAACGAGGCTGTTTACAGCATCGCGCCAACGGGAGCACAAGGTTCGAGTCAAGGCATCGTTACGCAATATGGGTATGACGCGGATGGCCATGTGGTGGCTACCCATGTCTACTCGACGCCGGTGAGCGTCAGTAGTCTTGGCGCGCTCGCCAATGGCGGTGTCGCTGCCAATCTCGCTATTGGCGCTACGCTGGTTTCAGGTGCTGCGACTGCAAGTGATGCAATCAGTTATCAGGTATTCGATGCCGATGGGCGTCTGCAGTACACGATTGATCCCACTGGGGCTGTTACCGAAACACGCTATAACGCATTGGGGCAGGTTTCTGAAACCTTGGCCTATGCGACGCCTGTCAGCGTGTCTTCAACGCTGGGCGCTGCCTTGTTTGCCGGTACGGTGCAGTCCGGAGATTTGCAGAATGCGTTGGGCGCTGCCGGTGATAGTGATACCACCACGCGAGTCACGTACACCTACTACGATGGCGACGGGCGTGTGGTCTACACGGTGACGCCGAATCTGATCAGTGGCGTGTTGGGCGCAGCCGTCAGCCAGCTGCAGTACGACCTGGCGGGCCGCGTCGTCAGTACCATCGTCTACGGCTTGCCGTTGCCGATGAGCAGTGTGGGCGCCAGTGCTACGACGGCCTCGATCGCCCAGGCTCTTGCACAAGTGGAGACGGCTTCAACCACGCGCAGTACACAGTCTGTTTACAACGGAGCCAATGAGAAGGTTGCGCAGATCGATCCGAATGGCAACGTCAGCTATACCTTCTACGATGCCAACGGAAGGGTATCGGCGACGGTGGATGCGGCGGGTGGAGTAGTGCAGTACACCCGCGACACATTGGGCCGGGCTATTCAGCAGGTGGCCTATATTCGGGCAGTCAGCACCGCAGGTTGGTTAGCCAACGGGGCGGTGACGGTTACTGTTGCGGCCACGATGCCGCTGACACCAGATGGTCGTCTGACGCAGTACACCTATGATGCCTTGGGGCGCCTGTCGTCCGTCACTCATTACTCGCAACCGCCTGGCATGGGTAGCCCTGTAGATGGCGATACGCTTACCTACTTTTACGATATGGCATCTCGTGTTGTGCATACGACGGATGTCGATCTCAGTGGAAGCGCCGCGACTCGAGCAACCAGTTTTTTCTATGACGCAAATGGCCGCACTATCGGTACGCTGGATGCAAACGGCTATTTGACCACCCGCAGCTACGATGCGGCTGGCCGGCTCGTGCAGACCGTGGCTTATGCCACCGCGACAAACCCCTCTTTGCGGGGTGCTTACGCTACCTTGACGCCATTGGTCCCCGCATCATCAGGCTCGGATCAGGTCACGACGAACTACTACGACGCACGCGGCAATGTGTCGGGCGTGCTGGACGCGGACGGCTATTTCACGCAGTACACCTACGATCAAAACAATCGTCAGTTGACCAGCACGCGTTATGGCACGGTCGTTTCTGCAGCGAACCGCACCAGTCTGGTCGCTATTACGGCGGTGCTCGCCGGTACGGCTGCCGAAACCACGACCAGAAGCTATGACACCTATGGTGACGTGCTTAGTGCGCAGAACGCCGAGGGAACGGTTACTCAATACGCCTACGATTCCATGGGGCGCGTACTGCAAGAATCCGTGGCACCGGGCACGACGGATGCTCGCATCATGGGGACGACCTACGATGCGTTCGGCAATATTGCCAGTACAACGGATGGCGTTGGCGCTGTATCGAGGTATGCCTACGATCTATCGGGCAATAAAACGTCGATAACTGATGCGAGTGGCAATAGCACGTGGTACGTCTATGACTTGAAGGGGCGCTTGGTCTACACGGTTAGAGGTATCGCCGATGCTTCAGGAAAGCAAAACGCGCTGGGTGAGGTCAGCGAAACCGATTACGACGTATTTGGGGATGCATTAAAGACGACGGTGTATGCGGGGCTTATCCCGCTTAGTGCGGGTTTTGCCCCAACCGTGGCTTCGATGACAAGCGCCGTAACGGCAATGCCTGGAACCGGACATGACCAGGACGATCAAGTCAGGTACCAATATGATATGGAGGGTAATGTTGTCTTCAAGTCTGATGGAGACTTCAATGTAACTCAGTTTGCATATGATGGTTTCGGCGACCTTATTACCCGTACCAGGCAGCAAATTGGAAGCTTTAATTTTTCATCTGCTTCGACATTGAGCAGATCGGGTGTTCATATTTTTTCACGTCCAGCACCTATTACTAACTTTATCACCAAGTATAGCTACGACGCCTTAGGTCATATGACCGACCAATTCGATGAGTCTATTAGCTCAAGTAATGTCACTACTAATCTGCGTGAACTTCAATGGTCCTATGATGCTTTTGGTCGTGCAGTAGCCTATGTTGACGGCAATGGCGCCACCACAACCTACGGTTATGACAGCCTCAATCGAGAACTGACTCAAAGCCTCTCCGTATCGGGTGCGGTGCGCACCGTTGCGACAACGTACGATGCTTATGGTCGCGTGCTCAGCAAGGCTGATGCGCTCGGCCTGATGACGTTGTATGCCTACGACGATGTCCATCGCAGCATAACGGTTACCAGCCCAGGTGGGCTCGTGACGACGACCGTGCACAGCCGTGAAGGTCAAGACATCGCCATCACCGATGCGGGCGGCAATACCACCAGCTACCATTACGATGGCGATGGTCGCCTCTTGCAAACGTCACACCCTGACGGTGGGGTTGTCGTCAATCACTACGACTCATTAGGTAATCTGATTCAGACGCAAGATGCCGATGGGCATGTCATCACTTATGCCTACGATGCGGCCGGCCGCGTGCTTACCCAGACGGTTGACCCGGCCGGGTTGAAGCTGGTGACGACCTACACCTACGACGGTCGGGGTCTGAAGATCTCTGAAGTCGATCCCAATGGTGCAGTCACCACCTACGATCACGATGGCAACGGTAATGTCGGCACGATGGTCGAGGATGCGGGTGCCGCCGCGACTGCGCTTAATGTCAGTACAAGCTACGTATACAATATTAATAATGAAATTATTAATAGTTCTACGACTTCTTCGTTAGATCCATCGGGCTCTTCCAATCTTTATCAATACGATGGTCTGGGTCGTCTGATTAATGAGCAGTTGCAGACGGGTCAGGCGTCTTCTATCAAGTATAGCTATGACGCCAACGGCAATGTCGTCAAGAAAATCGACGGAAGCGGAAGCACATACTATTTCTACAATGAAGCGAACGAGCGAATCTATGCCTTGACGGACGTGGGCGGAGGCCCCGGCGTCGAGGGGTCGCTTCCCGACTTTGGTGCGATTACTCAGTATTGGTATAACGCCGACGGCCAACTTACCGGCACGCGGCAATACACAACGACTATTTCGTCATCGAGCCTGTCCGCTATCGTGAGGAATCTCCCTGTTTCATCGGGGGGCATCGAGGCAGCACTAAGCAGTGTCGCTTCTGTGGTAATCCCCGGCGTCGACGATCCGGTTTCCTATAAGGTGTACAACTCAAGCGGACAGCTGCAGTACACCATCGATCCGTCAGGGGCCGTCGTTGAGGCTCGCTACAACTCCGCAGGTCAGGTATCCGAAACACTGGCCTATGCACAGACCGTTAGCACCACGCCTGCTTTGGTTGCGGCGCTGTTAGCGGGGACGGTGTCCGCCAAGGATATTCAGTCAATCCTGGCATCGGCACAGAACAGCGAAGCTTCGGCGCGCATCACTTATACCTATTACGACAGCATGGGGCGTGTGCGCTTCAGTATCAGTAATGCATCGGTGGGTGGTCAGGGCGGTGGTCTGGTCAAAGAGACCCGATACGATGCCGATGGCAATGTCGTCGCCCAGCTTCAATATGGCACGTTGATTGCTCCTTCATCATGGGGTGGTACAGCCAGCACAAGTTCGATAAGTCAGTTGCTCGCCAGCATCACGAATGTGCAGGTCACCCAGGCAATCTACGATCAGGCCGGAAGGCAGGTCTATGTCGTTGATGCGCTTCATCAGGTCACCGAAACTCGTTACGACGGCGATAACCGGGTTACCTGGACGCTGCATTACGCGAATGCGATACCCGCGGCGACAGTATTGACCGTGGCAGCCGTTGCGGCAGCTGTGCAAGTGGCAAATCCTGACGCCACTAGCGTTCGCGGAGTCGGTAGCGTCTATGACAAAGCAGGCAATGTCATACAGACACTAGATACATTGAGCACGACGCCCAGTGCGATCTACACCTACGATGCGATAGGTCTGAAGACCTCTTATACCAACCGTGATGGACAAACCTGGACCTATGCCTACGACAGCTATGGCAACCTCATTCGGGAGACAAGCCCTGCGGTAGCGGTAGCCACCTACGGTAGCGATGGTTCCTATACGGGGGCGACACAGCAAGCGCTGGTCACCTTCTACAGTTATTACAGCAGTGGTCTCGTCAAATTCAAGACCGAAGCCTATGGACTGGCACAGGCTCGCCAAACCCAGTACAGCTATGACAATACGGGAAATCTGACCCGGATCTCGCAAGTGGATCCCGGCGTCATCAATCCCGCGACGGGTTTGTTGGTGGCGACTGGCAATCAGCTTGTCAATGTCACGACTTACAGCGCGCTGGGTCAGGCAGTGAGCAACCGAGTGCAAGAGAACTACCCGACTTACAAGGTCTATGACCTGGATGGTCGATTGGCCTATGACATTGACGCAAATGGTTATGTCACCGGATATCAGTACGACGCTTACGGTGAACAAACTGCGGTTACGCGCTATGCGCAGGCGATTGATCACTCCTTGTTGGCTAACGGGTCTCAGTCCCCAAGCAAGGAGCAGGTGCAGGCCTTGCTGGTGACATCATCGGCGGATCGCGTTGTCTCAACGACCTACGACAGCCTTGGCAATAAATTGTCGGTAATCGAGCCGGCCGTCACTTATACCAAGAGCGACGGCAGTACCGCCGTAGGTTCACCGACGACGACCTATACCTATGACGCCTATGGCAACGTCACCAGCCAGGCGGTATTGGTACAAGGTGACCCTGCCCAGGGCACTGCGATTTGGGCGACCACCTACAACTACTACGACGCGCTCGGTCACAAGACCATGTCGGTCGATCCGATGGGCTATGTCAGTACCTGGAGCTATAACGCCTTCGGTGATGTCACCAGCACCACCGATTGGGCCACCGCCATTTCGACCAGTGGCCTGGTGGCCGGTGGCGCACAGCCAGCGAATCCTCCAGCAGGTAACCCCGCCACGACCGGGGCTGATCGAACCACCCAGACCACCTACGACAACGATGGTCGAAAGCTCAGCGAATCGGTACTGCGAACCTACGTCAATGCCAGCGGCGCGACGGTGCAAGGCTTTGTCACCACCACGTATGGTCACGACGGCGAAAATCGTGTCACCACGGTCACGCAGAACGGTCAAACCATCACCACGCAGTACGACGCCCTGGGTCGAATACTCAGCGTGACAGCACCGCAAGAGCGTGTGCTGGTAAGCAACTGGCAGGCGCTGCTGGCGGCCAACCCGGTGCTCGATCTGACCAGTGCGTCGTTGTACATCATGGCCTCTCAGGTGATGAGCTACACCTACGACGCCTTCGGTAACAAGTTGGTGCAGACGCAGAGTTCCACGGGCTCCAGTCAAGCGGTAAGCACGTATTACCAATACGACAATGCCAATCGGCTTGTGGCCAGTCTCACGCCGTTGGATGGCAGTTTGCCGAACTGGACATCGAGCCAGGCCAAGTACATGACGTACGACAGCAGTGGCAATCTGTTGAGTACGATCTCGACACTGACGGGCGAGGACAATTCAACAGTCACCGTGCAGACGAGCAATGTCTATGACGACGACAACCTGCTGATAGGTACCACCACCTCACGCTCTGGCATACCCACCCCGGACAGCATCACCAAGACGCAATACAACGCGTTTGGCGAGGTCATCAGTGCCGGTGATGGAGTCATCGCCGCTGCCGTCACCAGCTATGACAACGCGGGCTGCCGACTCACGGCGACCGATCCCAAAACGGGTGTGTTGCATACCTACGGTTACAATCTTGCTCATCAGCTGATCATCGATGCCGTTCCACTCTCCGCGTCGGGCGGTACGGTCTGGACCAAGTACACCCGCGACCTGGATGGCCGGGCGATTGCCGAGCAGGTGCCCAGTACAAATGCCGCGACGGGCGAGAATGCCGGAACGCTTTCGGCGGCATACGATCACTGGGGCAATGTGCTGTCGTCCACCGATGCTGCCGGTAACACCACGACCTATACCTATAACGAGCGCAACCAGGTCATCACGCAGGCAGGTCCCGCCGTCTCCGTGGTGGACATGCATGGGGTCAGCACCTTATCGACACCGACCAAGACCTCGGCCTACGACATCAACGATAACCTCGTTGCTGTTACTGACGAGAACGGCAACGTCACACGCACGACTTACGATACGGTGCGCCAGTTGGTGCAAACCACCGATGGTGCCGGTGCAACCTCCTATGTGGCCTACGATGCCTTGGGTAACGAGGTGGCTGACCAGGATGGTATCGGCCATGTCACCTTCAAGAACGTCGATGCCTTGGGGCGGGTCGTGCAACAAGGCGACTTCGTGCTTTCGGCCGATGGCAAATCCCGCGTCGCGACGTGGCGGCAGGCCTATGTGCTCGATCAGGGTGGCAATCGCCTGGTGACCTATGACGGTATGGGCAGTGCTTATCTGCAGAGCGGGGACGCAACCAACGCCGCGCTGCATGCCAATTTCTACGGTTATGACAGCCAGGGGCGTGTGCAGTGGAGTCAGGGTGCGGCACAGCGCGCTGCCAGCACCTTCAATGTGCATGGCCTGCAAGGCGGTTCGTGGACGCAAGCCATTCCTAATGCCGATTTTTCACAGGGTGCTACCGGCTGGACCCCTGGCCCAGGCTGGTCCGTAGGTAATTTCGGGACTGGCCCGTACGGCCCTTGGACGGCGTCCTTCGGCGGATCTGGTAGCAGCACCGCGTTCATGTTCAACAACAATCGCGTCCCCGTGGTTCCAGGCCAGAGCATTACGGCCTGGGGCTGGTTCGTAGTGAACGGCGATCATGGTGGTGGCGCGATTCAAATCACCTGGTTCGATGCCAACGGTAATTCGCTTGGTGGCCCCAATAGCCAAGACATCGTGTCGGCGGGTAATGGGGCGGGTAAGTCGACCCTGACGGGTACGGCTCCAGCCGGAGCGGCCTGGGCAGAGATTGGCGTTGGGGCGACCAACGACAGCGGCTCAACAATCAATACCAGCGGAGTCGGTTGGAGCTACGTGCCGCCTGCATGGGCCACCAGCACCGGTGCGGATGGTTCACCCATCGTTACCTTGCCTAGCGGAAGCTTTTCGCAGCAGCCGACCAATCCGGATTTCGAGAATGGCGACAGCGGCTGGAATATGGGCACGGGTTGGTCCACACACACCCAGTCCAATACCTCCAATGGCTCTTGGGTTGCTAACTACACCGGCAACGGTTCGGCCCTGATGGTCAACCAGGATCGAGTGCCGGTAACGGCCGGGCAGAGCATTTCTGCGTCGATCCAGGTTTCTCTCTATCTGGCGCCTAGTGGTGCGGCGGCTTCCGGTGCGGTGGCTATCCAATGGTTCGATGCTGCGGGCAACGTGATCAGCACCAGCATGGGCAATGTGGTCAATAACGATAGTCAGGGCGACTGGCGCACTTCCAGCCTCACGGCTACGGCGCCTCCCGGCGCGGCCTTTGCGGCGCTGGCTGCCTATGGCAGCGCCAATGGCATCGGCAATGTGAATGTGGATGCGGCGGTATGGAATTACCAATACATTGCGCCCACGCCCACCGGCGTGGTGCAAACCACCTACATCTACGATCGAGACGGCAATCTCGCCAGTGAAACCACGGCCGATGGCGATACCGAAACCTGGGTGCGCGATACCTATGGCCGGGTGCTGCAACACACCGACCTGAGCGGGGCGCGTTATAACTACAACTACGACCCTGCCAGCGGACAATTGATGAGCGAAAGCGACAACTGGTCGCCCGGTTCGCAAAATCAATCCACCCCGGCCTATGTCACCGCGCCGCTCGCCACGCCGAACAGTTCCACCCGCACCTACTACGCGGATGGCCAGCTCGCCACGCTGACCTATGCCGACGGTTCGGTCTACAGCTATAGCTACGACGCCAACGGCAACCAGACACGGCAAGAGTCGACCACGGTCGATGGCAATAACAAGGCGGTGCATACCGTTACCCAGACCACCTATGACAGCCACAACCGCATCAGTCACGTGGTTGCCACCGATGTTATAGCGGGCACCACCACGCTGGATGAAACCTTTAGCTACGATGCGGCCGGCAATCGTCGTGAGATCGTCGCTACCAGCGGCGCGACCACGACCAACGCCTGGTACACCTATGACGGTGACAACCGGGTGCAGGTCTCGGCAGGTGCGCTACAGAATGGCGTCATCCTGGTCACCAATGCGGCGACCTCGTATGCCTTGGGCTATGACGGTGACGGCAACGCGATCACCCGTAGCACCGTCATGGCCGGTGGCGATACGTCGCTGCAGCGTTCGTACTTTGATGCTCGTGGTGAGTTGATCCGTGCCGACTACGCCGTGGATATCACCGCAGGCGGTACCTCGCGTGGCATCGAAGAGCTGCGCACTTACGATGCTGCCGGTCATGTCACCTCGATCAATCAGTTCTACGCCCTGGGCACGACACTGGGCGCGCGGCCACCAAGCAAGGTAAACCCCGACAGCGGTGAGGGTGACCCCGGCACCACCGGTACGAATGTGGGTGGCGAGATGTCCAGCGCCACCATCGATCGCTATGACGCCGTAGGCCGCCTGGCTGAAGAGCAAAACTTCGGCCATGCCAGCAACTGGGATGGCACCGGTGGCGATGTCACCGTGCCGGTGTCGTTGCCCACGCCCGATGCCACCACCTATGGCAGCCTGTCGTTGCAGAACGCGGTGGTCTACCAGGGCCCCAACGGCAGCGCAGGCTATGACGCGATGGGCCACGTGGCGTCGTATCAATACCGCGACGCCAGTGGACGTGTCGATCAATACGCGGTGACCTATTTGCGCAAGGACGATTATCTGGAGGCGGCCACCAGTGGCCAGAATGTCTCCGGCACCGCCAACGTGCGCCCTGCCACCGACGAAAGCTATTACGACAATCGCGGCAATCGCCTAGCGATCGCCCAGCACACGCAGTATGCGGGCGGCACGGTTGCCGATACCGTACGTGTGTTCGCCTACGACGGTAACGGTCAGATCATCGAGCGTCGCGACGGCACCGCCAGTGGTGCCACGCTGAGTCAAGGCAGCAATGCCAGCCACCAGAACCAGCACTATGTCTACGTCAATGGCCAGCAAGTAGCCCATGTCGATGAGGGCGGCACGCTGGATGTACTCGATCAGGTCACCGCGTTCAGCAGTGGCAGCAGTTCGGGTGGCTATGTGGTGCAGGCGGGCGATACGCTTAAGAGCATTGCACAGGCGCTCTACGGTAACGCCAGCCTGTGGTACGTCATTGCGCAAGCCAATGCGCTGTCCAGCGATAACGACCTGGCGATTGGCCAGAGTCTGACCACTCCGGCGGTAACCACCAACGCCAACGATGCGACGACGTTCAAGCCGTATAACCCTGGCGAGATCGCCGGCAGCACCACGCCGAACTTGCCGACGATAGCGCCGCCACCGCCGCCGACTCATCAGCATTGCAATGTGCTGGCGGAGATCATTGTGATTGCGGTGACGGTGGTCGCGACGGTGTTCACGGCGGGCGCCACTAGTGAATTGCTGGCTTCGGAAATCGGTGCCGCCTTCGTCGCTGGCGCCGCAGGCAGCGTGGCCGGTCAGTTGGCTGGTGACGTGCTGGGTGTTCACCAAGGCATCGACCTGGGTCAGGTGATCACCAGCGGCGCAACCGCTGGTGTTGCGGCAGGTGTGGGCAGTGAGTTGGGGCAGTTCAGCGATCTTGCCGCCGAGAGTGGGCAGGGCCTGAATTTTACCGGCAACGTGATCCAGGGCGCGGCAACCTATGTAGGTGCCGATGCCGCCGCCAAGATCACCGGTCAGTCGGCGCACTTTAGTTGGGCCGGGTTGGTTGCCAACAGCGTGAGCGCAGGGGTGAGTGGTGAGTTGGGCGCGACTACGGCGGATGTGCTGCAGGGCAGGCTGGGCGTGAACTATTGGGGCAATATCGCCGCCAGTGCCGCAGGTGGCGTAGTCAATCGCGAAACGAGTCTGGCCTTGGGCGATCGCCATGTGCAGAGCTGGCAGCAGATCGGCGAGACGGTGGGTGGGAATGCGCTGGCGAATGCAGGTGTTGCGGATTACCGGGCATACCAGTCGCAGCAAGCCATGGCGGCACTCAATAGCAGCGATAGTAATTTGTTGGCGAATACGCAGGGCGGATTGAATGCTGCTCTATGGCAGCAGAGTGGTGGGTTCGATAACGGGCAGCCGATGTTGGATGCAGCGTGGCAGCACGCTCAAAATAGCATCGACGGTTCGTTTGCTACGGGAGTGCAGGCCAGCCTGGGTAGTGGTAGCTGGGCAAACTCTAGCCTGGTGGACACGGGTTACGGAGCTGGCAATACGTCAAATGCATACGGCGGCGTCACTTATGATCCTACCTCCAACATACCGCTGGCTAGGTATTTTGTGCAGCCTGATGCTTCGGATGACGTCGGATCTCAAGAGGTCTCCGCAAGCTCCCGGACACAAGAAATGCAGCGCATTCGTGACATTGTTCCACTCATAAACGGAGCTCGTGATAATCCGTCTGTTGACCAGAGTGCATGGAGCCAGGCGCGGGTGGCTGGCGAGTACGCTACAAATCAAGTGATAAGCAATGCCCCCGATGCTGAATCCAGCGTTGCGCGAGCTGAGCTGCTGGCGCATGGTTTGATAGCCACTAATCTGGAAGCGGTACAAGTGTCGGCGCAGAGCGATGCGGGGTCACAGGATGGTCTCGACGACGCTGCGTCGAGTAATACCGCTGGCGCCAGTACAGGCGCGGTCGATAGCTTGTGGAGCTATGGCACTGGGTCGGTACTAAGCGGTTTAAATGATCAGCTGCGGGATACTGTCCCGGGCAGTGCAAGAGATACTGAATTACGTCGCCAAGTAGCGCTAGCCGGTTCCGTGAGTCGTAGCCCGCTAGACAATATGCAGGCCCAGCTGACAATTCAAGAACTTGGCCTAAGTCGTTTGCAAGGTGAGATTGCTAGCTATGGTGCGCCGCTGCCGACGCTTCGAGCTTATGATCCAGTCATTGATGAACGAGCCCAACGACAAGTGGCTCAGCTTGAGATGCTTACGGGAAATTCGTTTGCAGGAGGATTTTATGGAGCCTCTGTCGCACTCGGTGCAAGTGATCAAAGGGCTGCCCAGATTGCGACTGCTGCTGGATTGGCGACAGATGCTGTGATGGCTGCAGGTGCGGTATCTGGTATACGGTTGGGGAGTGTTCCAAATAGCGGCGTTGGGCGCATTGAATTCGCTGGGGAGCCGCAAGAATTTGTTACCGATCTAGGCCATGTGACGGGTAAAAGCGCGCAGGCAAGGAATCAAGCAATTAGCGCCATCATCAAGGAAGACTTCCCTAGCCTTAATTTGTCCTATCAACCGCAGTACAGTCCTTTCATCCGTACCGGGATTGCTCAAGAAGGCGGTGGAACTCAAATTGGCAAGGCCAATTTCTCGTCCAGAGAATCGCTCCGCAACGTGATTGTTCACGAGGAGCTACACCACAGGTGGTGGGAACGGGGTGTGCTCGACCATCATCCGAGGGGAGGTGCGAAGGAATTTAGGTTCTATGAAACAATCCGACGCTATGAGCGAATGAGAGGCTGGGGCGAGTGAAGAGTTCAGACGAAGTATTGTTTCCGTGCCCGCGTTGCGGTAGCGCCGATCAGTTGCGAGCAGGCCAGTCCGTATTCCATTCACAGTTGCGATGGTATGAATCCGTGAATTGCCAACACTGCGGACTGAGGACCGAGGCCGATGGCCTCGGGTTCCCACCGGATGGCGTACGAGAGCGGATGTTATCGGTTACCGGTCTCTGGGAATTATCTTTCAAGGAAGTAAGGTCGCTACCTCTCGCTGCCAGAATTATTAAGGAGCATCTTGCTCTTGAATCGAAGGAGGCATTGGCCCTTTTGCGGGGGGCTGGGGCAGTCGTGATCTACAAAGGCACAAGCGTGGAAGCCCTCTGGCTGGCTGAGCAATTTGAGAAGGTGCTTGAAAGCCCGCAGATATCGCGTATCGGATGATGTCCGGCCCGATGCCCTAAATAGCGTTATAAACGGCTCTGAGCGAACCTTGGGATTGGTACAAGCGGACTCGAGAATCCGAGCACGCGGCGAATGGGTGCATTGTGAAAAGGGAGGACTTCTACGGCGGGGATATGATCGCTGTCGCGGTTGATATTGGTACAAGAGATGAGCGAATCAAAGACGATCTGTGATCGCTTAGCTGGTGTTGTCTATAAGCCCGCCTATCGGCGGGCTTATAGTTCCAAACACAGCAACTTCGTTGCCAGACGCTTGAAGTGCCATCAGAAGAAACAAACGGGTCAGTGACATTCTCTTTATGTCACTGACCCCTTATTTGGCTTGAGAGTTGAATACATCAGGCATGTTGGGGGGGGCTGCTGTGGCCGTTACGGATAATGCGGCTACCTATGCAGGTATCTATGGACTAGGGCGTGGACATAACGATCTGCCGCCTCCCACGGTGGATGTGACGGAGCAAAGGGGTCAGTGACACTTATCCCTAAAGAAAATGCCACTGCCACCTTAGTTGAAATCTTTAGCTATTCGACCTTGAATTCATCGAAATGCCAAGTGAAATGCATATTGGTTTTTTTCATTCCCTTGATTAACGCCACTCCATAAGCGTCAAGGTAGACATAACTTTGCTGGGAATCGGCTATGCCGTTATCATTGGTGACGCTGCACGTATACTCTCTCGCATCACCTTGCATTTTTGCATTCAATTTTGAAGCAGAGTAAGTGCCCGCAGATGTGCACGACATGCTGCGATCGCCATCCCGGGCTCTTGGATTGTTCCAGCTGGCCTGATACATATAGTTCAGCGAGGGCTTATCAAGCGACGTGTCAATCTGCGAGATTGATTTGGCTCGTCCAATAACGGGCATCTTGACATTGTTCGGATAAATAACTTGCCAGATCAACGGATAGATGCCGCGATACGTCAGTGCGAAGGATGTATAACTCTCGATGCCATTGCTGTAATCGGTGACAACCTTTTCGATCAGGCCATTACCGGCGTTCTTGTAAACTATATCGCTCGACCATTCCATGGTCATGCCTGTTGCATACTTGAATGTGGTTGTCTGCTTGACAGTGAGCTTATTGAAGGGAAGTGGCTTTTCTGTGGGCTGGGTTGCCGTTTCCAGTAATGACTTGGATAGTTGATTTGGCGCAAACGATCGCACCAAATACTCCTCTTTATTTTGATGCGCAGATTTTGGCGTGTCGGTGGCACAGCCTGACAACAACAGGCAACCCAGGGTCGCCGCTACAGCAGCCCTGTTTCTATGAAAATACATCAATTTATCCCCTGAATCCGTTGCGAGACTATTTAAGCCTCATTTCGCACATCCGACCTCGGCGTAACGGCTGCTACAAAGCGGTCAAGACATTCCGCGGAGGATCATGCCCGAAAATAGGGAATGAAATAAGGGGCTGGCAGCGACTCTTCTGAAGAAAAGGTCACTCAACTCACAACCATTGCAGATGGCGTCGTCAATGGGTTGGAGGTGTCTTATGCATGCCCACTTTGTTTGCGAAATGGTATCTGACACGGCCTGCGGCGTTGGGGTTCGCTTGTAGCTCACTTTTTTGCAGCCAAAGCACCAATTAGGCAGATTGCTGCTGAAATCCGGGGTCGGCATCGAAGGCTTTGTGTATGTGTCGACTCCCCTCATTTCAGTGCCACGAGTAACTAGAGGTGGCCGGGTCGTTGTACGTCGCTCCAGAGATGCCTAGCTCGCGGCATATATCCTTGACCTGCCGACCGCTGTCGGCCTGTTTTAGGGGGGGGGACGATCTGACTCTCAGTGAATTCGCTCTTACACATCGTTGGTCTCCTTGGGGCTAGTTTTAACGGGACCTCTTCCTATGCGTGGAGTGAGATTACGGGAGGGCGATAGACTCATAGCGGCGTACTTAATTGGCCATCTATGCATTTATTTGTATCGGCTAGTGTATTTTCCTCTAGTGATACTCCAGTCAGGCTATTGGCTCTTGAGCTTCGTTGTGAAGACGTGTTTCGAGAGCGGAAGATCAACGAATGCCCATGCACCTGTCACTGGCTCAAGTGCACGAATGCGGTCCATTCCGAAGGGATGAGGTGGCTATTAGGTATCGCAATTATTTGCGAATAAGATATTTCTTGCGAAACGCGTCAGCGAAACCCTACATGTTTTTCAGCTTGCGGCGGGCTGACTTTCGCCTGTACATTCTTGCGGCGTGCTGCGAAGTGGATCTCGTGGTTGATAGGGGCGCGTTTCACGTCTGAAGTTAGACGTCTAGGGGTAGTCTGTGTCGTACGGTGTGATCGGCGTCACCCACGTTGTGGTGACGAGTGGTTTTGTTTGCCTAGGGCATGCCGTTGTATGAATCGCCTGATTCAGCTGCGGGCCTATGCTCTGCAAGATCCTGACAATGAGCGGATCGTTCTCGACATCATCGATGAACTCCTGGATAAGGGACTCATCAGTGAGGCGCGTTCCGTACTGAACGATATCCGCGAGTCATGGCGTACTCATCCTGATTTTCTCTGGCGCACCGGGCGTTGCGCTTTATGCGGCGGGCAGTTTGCCGAAGCTATCGAAGCCTTGCAGTCCTTGCTGGCGGCCGGGAGTGATGCGGCGGCTGTGCGGCATGATCTGGCTTTTGCCTTGCTCTGTGATCGTCAACTGGATGCTGCCGAACAGGTGTTGGCACCGGTGCTGGCGCAGGCTATTGCATTGCCATCGATAGGTATATTGCACGCCCGTTTGTTGCAGCATCGCCGTCAGCTGGACGATGCGGTTCTTATCGTCGAGGCCATCGTCCACGACCATCCCGAGCATGCCGAGGCATGGGGGCTTTTGGCCTTGCTGCATGTCGACCTGGTGCATCCCGAAGCAGCCCGAAAGGCCGCCGAGACTTCTTTACGGCTGATGCCGCATCAGCCCGACGCGTTGACTGCGCTGGGTACGCTGGCCTTATGGTCGCGCGATTCGCGTGCGTCGTATCAGGCTTTTGCCGATGTGCTGGTCTTTCAACCCGATGCCGGACGCGCGCTGGCAGGCGCCGGCGAATCGTTGATGTTGACAGGCGATATCGCGGCGGCGCGTGCGTTTTTGTCACGTGCGGTAGCGCGCATGCCAAACCATATTGGCACCTGGCATGCATTGGAGATCGACCGGAATTTTGGCGAAACCCATGGCGGCTTTGCCTTGATTCATGCACTCAACGGGCAGATGGACGAAGCCAGGCAGGCCATCAAACGCGCGCTGCGGCTGGATTCGGATAGCCGTAACGCCCGCTATGCGCAGAGCCTGCTGTGGACAGCCGAGGGCCGCACGCGTGAGGCCGCCGCCATGGTCGACGGTATCTTGGCCGAGGCCGGCTTGAACCCGGCGCAGCGGCCGGTCGGGTTTATCGAACAACTGCAAGCGCGCATAAAACCCGCAGGATGTGTCTAGGCATGGATGCGGATACCGGCATGCATTTGCTGGCGCAGATGCTACTGACGGCAGCCAAAGTATCGGCACCGATACTGATCGGTACCTTGCTGGTGGGCCTGCTCGTTTCGGTATTCCAGGTAGTGACTCAGATTCAGGAAATGACGCTTACCTTCATTCCGAAGCTGGTGCTGGTGGTGGCGATGTTTCTGCTGTTGGGCTCGTGGATGATCGCCGTCGTGGTGGAGTTTGCGCGCCACGTCATCGGCATGGCGGGCGGCATAGGCTCGTTATGATCGATATGACAAGCCTGATGACGGGATGGTTGCTGGCGCTGCTGCGCTTTACCCCGCTGCTGCTGATGCCCGCCCTGACTCCTTTCAGCTGGGCCCCCTTGCATGTACGCATGATGCTGCTGATCGCCTTGTCGTGGTTGGCGGTGGGCGTGATGCCGCAGGCGCCCGAATCATCACATTTGCTATTGGCCAGTGGTTGTTCAGAGCTATTGATCGGTGGTTGCTACAGCATGGCGGTGATGCTGCCGATGGCTGCCTTGGGTTTGCCGGCCCGCCTGCTTGATGTGCAGGCAGGCCTGGCTTCGGCCAGTTTGTTCAATCCTAGTGTGCAAAGTACCGATTCCCTGCTGGGCACCTTGCTATCGCTCGCCGGTACCTTGGTGTTCTTCGCACTGGGCTTTCACTTGTTGGTGTTGCGCAGCTTGATGGCCTCGGCGCGCCTGGTGCCTTTGGGCGCGCTCGCTCACGCCCCGCATCTTTCGGCCTTGCTCGGCATGTTGGGCTCGCAGTTTGTCTTGGGCCTGATGGTGGTATTGCCGGTGGTGTTGGGGCTGTTCGTGATCGATCTGGTGATCGCGTTCGCCAGTCGCTCCATGCCGCAAGCGAATATTTATTTTCTCGCGCTGCCGCTGAAAGTGGTGGCGGTGCTGGCCTTGCTTGCAGGTTCCTTGCGATTGGCGCCGACCTTGATGAGTCGTTTGTTTACCGACGCATTGGTCGGGTCGCAAGCCATGGTGAAGGGCTGAGCATGGCTGACGACCAAGACAAGACCGAAAAGCCAACCTCGTTCCGCTTGCAGGAGGCTCGCGAGAAAGGACAAGTCGCGCGAAGCACTGAACTTTCCTCAGTCATTACGCTGGCGTTTTTTTGTTTTGCGCTGATCTCCGGATTGACCGGCATTGTTACTGCCATGGCCGCGGCGCTACGGGCATCCATTGCTTTGGCCGGGGCTGAGCCGCAGCTCGGGCCGGGGTTTGCGCACTGGATGAGTGGTGCCTTTGCGCCGGTATGGCACGCGCTTGGGCCCGCCATATTCGCCCTGGTTGTGGCGGCGATTGCCATCAATGTGCTGCAGACGGGGGTGATTTTCACGACGACGCCGTTGAAGCCCGATCCGTCGCGATTGAATCCGATCAAGGGTTTCAAGCGTATTTTCTCATTGCGAACATTTTGGGATTTGTCGCGGCTTTTGCTGAAGCTGGCGATTTTGTCGGCAACGATGTTCTGGATGACCAGGGCATTGTGGCGACCGTTGATGGCGTCGGCGGCGGCCGCGCCATCCACGGTGCCGTGGCTGCTGTCGGACCTGTTTGCGCACGTTACAAAATGGCTGCTGCTGGTGCTTGGCTTTATCGCTATGCTCGATCTGTTGTTCTCGCGGAAAGAGTTCATTCGCAAGCTGCGGATGAGTCGACGTGAATTGAAAGACGAGCACAAACGTCATGATGGCGACCCCGGCATCCGCTCCAAGCGGCGGCGCCTGGCGCGTGAAATACTCACGCGCATCCAGTCGGTGGCACGCGTGTCGGCGGCCGATGTGATCGTGACGAATCCAACTCATGTGGCGATCGCCTTGCAGTACCGTACCGCGCGGATGCAGGCGCCGATCGTCTTGTCCAAGGGCAGTGGCTGGTTGAGCGCGCGTATTCGCAAGATTGGCGCGCAGCATGGCGTGCCGATCGTGCGCTCGCCTGCGCTGGCCCGAGCCTTGTTCAAAGAGTGCGCGATCGATGCGGCCATTCCGGCGCATCGCTATGGCGAAGTGGGTGGTATCTATCGCTGGGTCATGGCACGCCCAGGGCATCGGGTGCACTCATGAAGGTTTTGCTGAAGCAACTGTTGGTCGGCAAACAGGATATCGCCCTGGTCGGGGCGGTGATTTTTATTCTCACCATTTTGTTCGTGCCGGTTTCCGCTGGTTTGCTGGATTTTCTGCTGATCGTGAACTTCAGCGTAGCGTTGCTGGTTTTGCTGATCACGTTTCTTACCGATTCGCCGCTGAACTTCTCGACCTTTCCATCATTGCTGTTGATTACCACGCTGTTTCGCCTGGCGTTGAACGTCTCGGCGACACGGCTGATCTTGAACGGTGGCAGCGCGGGTCACGTCATCGGCGCGGTAGGCGCCTATGTCGTAGGCGGTAACTATGTCATCGGCCTGGTGGTGTTTCTGATCTTGGTGGTCGTGCAGTACGTCGTAGTGACCAGCGGTGCACAGCGTGTGGCCGAAGTGGCCGCTCGCTTTACCCTGGACAGCATGCCTGGCAAGCAGATGAGCATCGATGCCGACATGAACATGGGGCTGATCGATGAGGTGGAAGCCCGGCGGCGCCGTGCGCTGATCGAGCGCGAGGCGAACTTCTATGGTGCGATGGACGGCGCCACCAAGTTCGTCAAGGGTGATGCGATTGCCGGCATCATCATTTTGTTGATCGACATCATCGGCGGCCTTTCCATCGGCATGCTCCAACACGGCATGCCTTGGACCGAGGCCGTTCATCGCTATACCTTGCTGACGGTAGGCGACGGCATCGTCACGCAGATCCCCTCGCTGGTGATCGCGGTGGCGACGGGCATCATCATTACGCGAGCTGCCTCGGATGCCGAACTGGGCGGCCAGATCGCCAAGCAAGTGCTGTCCAATCCACGAACCTTGCTGGTCGTCGGTATCACCCTGTTTATGCTGTTGCTGCTGCCCGGGCTGCCGTTTTTTCCGGTGCTGGTGGTGCTGGCAGGTATTGTGGGTCTGATCTATATGACGCGCCGTGGTGATGATGCTTTGGCGGATGCCGCCATGGAGATCAAGGACACGGCAGCCAAGGACGCAGAGGAAGATTTCTATAAGACATTGCAAATCGATCCGCTGGAAATTCGCCTGGGTTCGGCGGTATCGGCCGTTTTCCGCGAGCGATCCACAGAGTTGAACGAGCGCGTGCAAGGGCTGCGGCGCCAGTTCGTCCTTGATTACGGCTTTGTGTTACCACCGGTAATGACGCGCGAGTTGGCGGCCGGAAGCGGCAGTGAACAGCAATATCAGGTGTTTCTGCATGGCAATCGTATCGGCCAGGGAGAGCTGTATTTCAACGCTGTCCTGGCGATCAATCCGGGTGGACAGCGACCACGTCTGGAGGGGCGCGAAACGCGCGATCCAGCTTACGGGTTGCCTGCGCAATGGGTGTCGCCTGATATACGACAGTTTGCGCGTGGCGCGGGTTACACCCTGGTCGACACCGACACGGTGCTGATCACCCATTTGAACGAGTTGATCAAACGTCATGCTGCCGAGTTGCTGACACGCGGCGAAGTAGAACGATTGGCGCTGCGCTTGAAAGAGCGCCAGGCGAGCCTGGTCGATGAGTTGATACCTGCGGTGTTGACCTATAGCGACGTGCAGAAGGTGCTGCAGATCCTGTTGCGGGAGTTGGTCAGCATTCGTCAGCTGGAGACTATCTTTGAAGTGCTGGTCGATGCGGGCAAAGGTACCAAGGTGGCCGAAGATCTGGCCGAGCGTGTTCGCGAACGCCTCGGTGCGGGCATCTGCCAGAAAGCCAGCAATGACCAGGGTGAACTGCATGTGCTTACTCTTGCCCCGGAGTTTGAGCGCTCGATGCTGCAGGCGGCGCGGCAGCGCGACAACCACGCGCTCGTGCTACCCGACGCCAGCCAGCTCGACGGCTTCTTATCCAGCCTGGCCAAGCAGTCGGACGCCATGCTCAGCAAGAGCCTGATGCCGGTGCTGTTGTGTCCTTCGCTGTTGCGGCGACACGTGCGTGGGCTGATTCAACGCTCGCTGCCACATATCACCGTGATTGGTATCAACGAATTGCCGACCACCGCGATCGTACGTGCTTTCGGAACTGTGACGCCGGCGACGGCGTGAGGAAACATCAATGACCGACCCCATCAGCGCCATCGCCCGATATCTCAGTGCCGACGTTCGAGCGCTAGGCACGCTCAGTCAGAACGTCGCCAATCTGACCACGCCAGGTTTTCGCGCAGTTCAGCGTGTCGAGAGCTTCAGCAGCACGCTGGCTTCGCCTACGCGTATCGACTTGCACGATGGCGCCTTGATTCATACCGGGCGTGCGCTTGATCTGGCACTGCAAGGACCAGGTTTTTTTCAGGTGCAGAACGGCGAGCAGACCTACCTGACCCGCAGTGGGCAGTTCAAGGTGGATGTCGACGGACAACTGGTCGATTCGCAGGGGCGCGCGGTATTGGGAAAGAACGGACCAATCACACTGGCTCACGAGGCGGTAACGATCAGCGAGGATGGCTCCATTCACGATGGCGCCACGGTGGTCGATCAGCTGGCGTTGGTCGACGTCGCCGACGGTACGCAACTGCAGTCTTTGGGGCAGGGTTTATATGCCTCGTCCGGCGCGATCGCCGAAGCGCAAAGCAAGGTTCATCAAGGTGCGCTGGAAGGGTCCAATGTCGATCCGGGACACGAGATGGTGCGCCTGATGGAGCTGTCTCGACATGCAGGCTCGATTCAACACGCTATTTCCACCTACCACGCAACATTGGTGGCAGGCATTGACCAGATCGGCAAGAGCTCCTGAGGACACCATGATCGACGCACTCTATATCGCAGCCAGTGGCTTGAGCTCGCAGCAGCAACAGATCGATGTCATTTCAAACAATCTCGCCAATATGCAGACGCCAGGCTATAAGCGTTCGCGTGTGGCGTTCACCGATGTTTCGTCGCTGACGCCAGCGCAAGCTCAGCAAGGGCTGGCGACCAATCTGGTCGGCGCGGGCACGCAGATCATGGAGACGGCTCCCGTCATGCTGGATGGCACCATTCAGCAGACCAACAACACCTTGGACGTGGCTATTCAAGGAGCCGGGTTTTTCGAGATCGAAAGCGGCGATAACGAGCGCCTGTATACGCGTGCCGGTCAGCTGAAAATCGACAGTGACGGCTATCTGGCCAACGCGACCGGGCAGCGGCTTGCCCAGAACATCCAGATTCCTACGGATGCCACACACATCACCATTGCCAGCAACGGTGAGATTCGCGGCGTGCTCGGCAGCGACAAGCAGGACAGCTCGATTGGCAATTTGCAGCTGGCAACCTTCTCTGCGCCAGAGGCTTTACGCTCAGTAGGCGGGAATAATTTCGCAACTACGCCGGCATCCGGCGATGCGGTGATCGGCAAGCCCGGTGATGCTGGATTCGGTTCGCTCAGCCAGGGTTATGTCGAAGGCTCCAATGTCGATCTCGTCGGAGAAATGTCCACGCTGGTATTGGCGCAGCGGGCCTATCAGCTCAATGCGCGCGTGTTGCAAGCATCCGATCAGATTCTCGACACCATCAATAATCTGAATCGATGAAATGGCTGACCTCCATCGGCATCAGTATCGGCGTGCTTTGCGTGCTGCCGCTTGATCTCACCGCTGCAACGCCGTCGTCCGATGCGGATGCCATCGTGGCCGCTGCGCAGTCATCGGTCGAGCAGCGGCTAGGTAGCGGTTACTCCCGAGTAGAACTGATTGTCACGGGGCGCCCCGAGCGGGTGTCGCATGGCAGCGAACATGTTGAATATCGTGCCACTCCTGTTACCGGCCATTGGCCGCGTGCGCGTTTCAGGGTCATGGTGGAGGTTCGGGTCAAGGGGCGTTTGCAGCAAACGGTGCCCGTGGGTTTCGCGTTGGCAGCCTACGCGCCCGCCTGGGTTTATCGTGAAAATGTTTCAGATCGAGCCATTGCCGAGGACTTGAGCCTTAGTCAGCAAACCGCCGATGTGGCCGCGAGCGCCGCTGAGCCGGTGGCTTCACCGGAGCTACTCAAGGGCATGCGTCTGCGGCGTGTGGTGCGCGCTGGCCAAGTGGTCACCAAGGCCGATTTTGAGCCCGTGCCAGATATCGATAACCGCCAACGCGTGAAGCTGCTCGCTGCCTTTGGCGCCATTACCGTCGAGAGTGTGGGGGTGGCCATGCAAGCAGGTAACAAAGGCGACGTTGTGCCTATTCAGGTGGCTGGCAACAGCCAGCCGGTCAAGGCAACCATCACCGACCGCGGAGTAGCGCAAGTTGTACCGTAAATTGACCCTAGGATTGCTGCTGGCCTTTGTTATGCAGGCCCAGTCCGCGCATGCGCAAGAGCATGCTGCCGGCATGATCGACCCGACGACGTATCACGGCTTGGCCGAAGATCGTCGTGCCCATCGGGTGGGCGATACGCTGACGGTACTCGTCGTGGAGACTTCGCGCGCTTCGGCAACCGCAAACACGGCGTCAGGAAATGATGTGCAGTTGAATGCCGGTCTGCGCACGACCAATCGCGATCACGGCGGCGTGTTGAGCCTGGGTGGCAGTGATACGGGTACGGGCCAGACCAATCGATCCGGTGCGGTGCAGACCCAGTTGGCGGTGCGCGTTGTCGGCATCGACGACTCCGGCACCTTGCGCATTCGCGGCGAGCAATCGGTTGTGGTCAACGGCGAGACTCAGCACATCGCGCTCAATGGCGCCGTGCGGCCCGAAGACATCTCGTCGGCCAATACCATTCTTTCCAATCGCATCAGCGAAGCCAATATCGAATTCACCGGACGTGGTGACGTCAGTGAGCCACAAAAGCGCAGCATCATCTATCGGATTACCAAATGGCTGGGTCTACTGTGAAGCGCTGGTTGGCGGTCGCACTTTTTGCCTGTGTCGGGATCAGCCAGGTGCACGCGCAGGGCTTTGTCGGCGTGCGCCTGAAAGAGATCGCCCGAGCTGAAGGTGTGCAAGACAATGCGTTGATCGGCTACGGCTTGGTCGTGGGCCTTTCAGGTTCGGGCGACAGCAGCCGCAATCACGCCACCATGCAATCGGTCGCGAACACGTTGAGCCATTTCGGTGTCAACGTCACGACCGATGACCTCAACAGCCGAAATGTCGCGGCTGTCATGGTCACCACGACATTGCCGGCTTTTGCCGAGCCTGGACAGAAACTGGATGTGTCGGTGGCATCGGTAGGTGATGCGCGCAGTCTCAGTGGCGGTACCTTGCTGCTCGCGCCGTTGGATGGCCCGGATGGCCAGGTTTACGCGCTGGCCCAAGGTGCGATCTCGGTCGGTGGCTACAAGGTTCAATCGTTCGGTAGCGTTGAACAGAAAAATCACCCTACGGCGGGACTCGTGCCAGATGGCGCCACCGTGCAACGCTCAGCCCCGTTGGGAGCCTTGGGTACAACGGGGTCGATCAACGTCATCCTGTATCAGCCCGACTTTACGACGGCTACGCGGGTTGCCCAGGCCCTGCAGCGTTCGCTGCCTGGAGTGCAGGCAGCAGCTGTGCATGCCGGCAAAGTGGTGGTGCATTTCAATCAACCATCGGGCAGCGTGGTGCAAGCTATTTCGGCGATCGAGAATGTAACGGTCGAACCCGACCAGGTGGCACGCGTTGTCGTCAACGAGCGAACCGGCACCGTGGTTTCCGGGGGCGACGTTCGCTTGGCTAGCGTCACCATTTCACAAGGTGACTTGCGGGTTTCGATCAAGACCAATTATCTGGTCTCGCAGCCTGATGGCATTTACGTCGATCCATCGCGCAACATTCAGACGGCGGTTGTCCCGGAGTCGAAGATCAAAGTCAACGAGGACGATGCGCGCATGGTCAATCTGA
>NZ_JAPDPE010000025.1 GCF_026283955.1 Dyella silvatica
GCATTTGTCGACGATCTGGCCTTGCGCCATCTCGATGCTGCCTACAACCTCGGCCGCTGGCTGCTCGGCAATGAGCAGGATGCGGCCGACGCGGTGCATGACGCTTATCTGCGCGCCGCGCGTGCTTCGGACAGCTATGCGGGCGGTAATGCACGAGCGTGGTGGCTGGCCATTGTGCGCAATTGTTGTCTGGCCCGATTGGCCACGCGCAACAAGGAAAAGCGCAATCTGGCGATCGACCAGAGCCCGGCTGCCGCCGAGCATTGGATGCCGCAGACCGATGCCGATGATGTCGGCGAGCGCATCGATAGCGCCAAGCGCCAGCGCTTGATCACACAGCATCTGCAAAACCTGCCGGACAGCTTTCGTGAGGTACTTATCCTGCGTGAGATCGAGGAATTGTCTTACCGTGAAATTGCCGACGTCTTGCAAACCCCCATCGGTACCGTGATGTCACGCCTGGCTCGCGGACGCGCCATGTTGCAAAAGGCCTTGGCCGATAACGTCACTATGCAGGCTCCGTATGGACTGTAAGACCGCCCGTGATTTACTGCCGCTGTATTTCGATGGCGAGCTGGATCGTGCCACCAGCCGCGAATTCGAGCTGCATCTCGATGCCTGCGCCGAATGTCGTGCCGCCTTGATCGAGCTGGATGGATTGCGGCACATGTTGCGCGAAGAAGCACCGCGCTATCGCGCGCCGGATATCTTGCGCGCCCGTATTCAAAAACTCACCAGGTCTTCGGCAGCGGCTGCTGCACGGCGAGCACCTGCGCGCTGGCTTGCGCTGGCGGCGTCGTGGGTGCTTGCCTTTATCGCCGGTGGCGCGCTGGTTGCGATGTGGAGCCATACAACCCAGGCCGGGCAGGAGCAGGCCCAGCTGACGCGCGACTTGTTCGCCAGCCATTGGCGGGCGCTTGCCGCCGCCGCGCCGATCGATGTCGTGTCCACCGATCAGCACACGGTCAAACCCTGGTTCGCGGGGAAAATCGCCGTGGCCCCGCTGGTGCAGGATTTTGCCGAGCAGGGGTATGCGTTGATCGGCGGGCGTATCGACTACGTTGGCAGCGAGCGCGTGCCGGTGCTGGTTTATCGCCACGGCAAGCATCTGATCGATGTTTTCGTGCTGCCCCAGTCCAGCGCGGCGGACATCGGCAAGCCGATCCAGTCGCAAGGATATGGGCTCGATGTGGTTACCCTCGGCGGTCAGCCTGCGGCCATCGTTTCGGATATGGGGCCGGCCGAGCTCGATCGCTTCAGGGATTTGCTGAACGCGTCACGATGAGCCCTTGAACGGGCTCTTCGGCCGTCGACGTCCGAGCAGAATATGCATGGCCAAGAGTCCAGGCAGGGCAAGGCCGATGGTCCAGTGAGCCATCGCGCTGATGCCACGCCAATAGTCATCGGTCAGGTAGTACAGCAGGTAGCCGGTGGCCGACAGCCAGACCAAGACTCCGACGGCAGACCCGCCGGAGAGGCGCTGCCTTCGCGTGCGCCAACCGGCAACAATGTGCACGCCCCAAGTCAGGCCGAAGGCCCATAAGGTCGCAAAGGCCATCGCCGCATGCAGCCGTAGCCACCATGGTTCCAGCGGATGCGGTTCGTCGCCAAACGTGCCTTTGCGCATCAAGCCATAGTGAAAAATCAACCACAGCACGCCGCTTAGCCATAGCGTCCAGCCGATGGCATAAACCATATGGCGGCGGCGACGCGATAGCCGCAGTGATGTTCGGTGCTGGCCCACCACGCCATGAGGATGGATGACCGGCGTCATGCGGTATTCCCGATAGCGAGCCAATGGCCCGTTGCGTCTTGTAGATAAGCCACCGCGTTGAAATGCCGGAGCAGATCGGCGCTGTGCGTTCCCATCGCCATGACAACCTTGGTCAGGGCGTCGGCATGGATGCAGTGCTCGGCCACCACGGTAACGCTTTGCGCTAGTCCGATGCTGGTGCGGTGTCGGCCGTCAAGGTGTGGCCCCGCCCCGGTGGCGGCAAACGCGCGTCCGCTGCTGCTGGCCACGGACGCTTCGCCCAGTTCAAGCACCGGGTAATGCGATGGCTGCCATTCATCGGTAGCGATCGCAATAAGGTGTGGCCCTTGACCCAGAGTGCGCAGGTCGCCGCCGGCATTGACGCAGGCGTGCGAGATGCCGTTCGCGCGCAAAGCCTCGATCGCGCGATCGACGGCAAAACCCTTGGCAATGCCGCCCAGATCGATCCACAGCGGACGGCGCAGATGAACGCCATGACTGTCGTCGACGGCGATATCTCTCCAGCTCGCAGCGGTGTTTGGCATCGTCTGGCTCTTTGGCGCAGGCAGCAAGCCGCGGCTGACCAATTGATCGGCAATGGTTATGTCGAAGGCGCCGTCACTGCGTTCGGAAAGTTGCAACGCTTCACGTAACACCTCGGCGGTCTGTGCATCGACCACGACGCGCTCACCGGGCGCTGCCGCGTGCACACGCGAGAGATCGCTACCGACTTCGTGGAAGCTCATCAATGTGTGAACCCGGGCCATCGCGGCGAACGCCGCATCGATGGCCCGATGCGCGAGCGCTTCGTCTACACACTCGACGCGAATGCTTGCCGTTGTGCCGAGCAGTGGCCGTGCGCGTTCAATCTTTTTGATGGGCGAGCACAAGATCATAGGTCGCAAGTAGACGTTTGACGCCATCGGTGATGTGCCTGCTCGATAGCGTGGCACCGGAGATGTTCTTGATGTCATCGCCGAGCTTGAGCTGCGCATCCTTGGTCTTGCCGATGAACTGAGCACGCCACGATTCGTTGCGCACCTGATCGCCATAGGTTTCGCGGTATTCGAGAATCTCCACCGCTTTCACGGCACCTTGTGCATCGATCGCCATCGCGAAGGGAATGAATTCGTGTTTGCCCACGACTTGGTCGGCGATAAACCAGCCACCGGTGGAAACGCGCCATGCCTTGAGGCTGGACGAAAGCACATTGACGTCGGAGGATTTCTCGATCGCCTTGATCTGTTCGGGCGTCAGGGTGAGAAAGTCGGGAGTGAAGCTGGCGCCTGGAAACATCACGGCTTGTGCCTGCTCCACACTGAGATACACCGTAGCCTGCACCGGCGCGCTTATCACCAAGGCATAGGCGGGGATCAATAAAAATCGCGATTTCATGAGTACACCTCAGAAGTACCAGCCGGCTTTGATGCGTACGCGATACTTCTCGAAGTCATTGTCGTAGACCCGCCGGCCAACGATGGCACCAGGCACGGTTTCGGCGTGCTCGGTCGCCCATGGCATCTGTTCGAGGAATGTCGCAGTGATGAAAAATCTCTTGCCGCCGTAATGGATCACCGGCCCGAAGTAGTAGCCGTTGTTGGTTTCCTTGCTGAAGGTGTAGCTGTTGTACTCGTGCTCGTTGAGCAGCTCGACACCGGCTGACCAATTCGGCGCAAAACGATATGAGGCGGCGGCATCCACATTGACGTCGGTTTCATAGCCCCATTTTTTTCGCGATGGGTCACCGTCGACGATGTCGTACCGCCACTCTGGCGCATAGGTGACGTTGACTGCCGTCACCAGACGATCATCGAGAAAGTTCTTCTGCAGAATCAGTTTGGCCTCAAGCTCGCGGAACGCGGGGCCTATCGTAGGTTCGATGTAAACGGCGACGCCGAGCGGGTCTGTGTAGGGGCTCCACAGGCGATAAATAGCCTCGCCGGAGAAACCGACAAAGCGCTTGGCGTTGTAGTGATCGTCCGGCCCTGGACGGTCGTAAGACAGCGGTTCCGGTGGCGTGGTCTCGCCGAATGGGCCGTTGTGATAAGCGCGTGCCCAGACGTAGTTGGCATAGAAGGCCACCTGCAATTTGTCGGTCAGGCCATATTCGAATTCGGTACGGCCGTCGATCTGGTCGAAGTAGCCGCTGACTTTCTGTCGCCGCCAAGTCGCCCACTGTTCCACCTCTTTTGCGCCCTTGGGCAGTAAGTCGGTGGTGTAAACGTAGCCAAACTGGCTCTCTTCAGACCGCGCGTTCGGCAGATAACTCAAGCTGAGCGTGACGAGCGCCAACAAGGCGAGCAGGCCGCGAGAGCGGCGGGCAAAAGCGTGCGACATGAAATCCCCGGGGTGGTGCTGCCAAGGGGCTTATTGTGATTGATAGTGATTCGCATATGCAATTCATCTCGTTGAAATCGTAAGATTTTACGTATCCGCATCGACTGGATGTTTTGCCTGTGTTGAAAAATATCCGGATCGCCATCGACGCTGGCGTTGCCCGTATGAGGCTGGAAACATCGAATGCTGCTGCGGCCTATGGCTGCTTCTGGGGCAACAGGTATGTTTGCCAGAACAACGCCGAGGCTGCTTCAAAGTAGTTTCTGTTTTGCTTCTTCTGGAAGCCGTGGCCTTCATCCTTGAACTCAAGAAACCACACGTCGTGACCATTGGCGCGCACGGCGTTGGCGATTTGCAGGCCTTCCGCCGGTGGCACGCGAGGGTCGTTTGCACCGACGGCAACGAATAGCTGCGCGCTGATGTTTTTTGCATTGGTGGTCGGTGCGATGCGCTCAAGAAAGGCACGCATCTTGGGTTCGCGTTCGTCGCCGTATTCTGCCCGGCGCAGGTCGCGCCGATAGCCTTCGGTATGCTCCAGAAACGTGACGAAGTTGCTTTGCCCGACCAGCTCGATGCCGGCCCGCAGGCGCTGGCTGTAGTGGGTAAGCGCCGACAGCGTCATGAAGCCGCCGTAGGAGCCGCCGTATACACCGACGCGCTTGGCGTCGAGTTCTGGGCGAGTGGCGATCCAGTCGAGCAGGGCGCCGATGTCTTTGACCGCATCCTCTCGCTTGAAGCCGTTGTCGAGCCCGAGATAGGTTTTGCCGTAGCCGGTCGAGCCGCGCACGTTCGGCATGATGACGGCCACGCCCAGTTCGTTGACCCAGAAGGCTATCTGCGAGTTGAACAATGGCCGGGCCTGGTCTTCCGGCCCGCCGTGGATTTGGATGATCACCGGGAACGGCCCTTTGCCGGCGGGTCGATAGTAGAAGGCTGGAATACGCCGTGGCTTGCCATCGACTTGATCGAACGTCGGGTAGCGTTCCAGCGTGGGCTGGACAAAGCGGCTGGCGTCGAGGCCGCCGACTTCGCTGGTGGTCCAGCGCACCAGCGCCGGGTGGTCCAGCTCGATGGCGTAGATGTCGCCGGCCGAAACGGCGGACATGAAGGTGAAACCAAGACGCTTGTCATCGGCGCTGAAGGCCATCGCCTCTACCAGGCCGCTCGGCAAGGCCGGCAGGGCGACTTCATGGCCTGATGCAAGCTCGATCAGATGGAGCGCATCGATGCCATCCTGGTTGGCTACAAACGCCAGATATCGGCCGTCGTGCGATAAGCTGAAATCTTCGATGTCCCACGGAATATTCGCGCTAAGGCTGCGCGTTGCCGCCGTCGCCAAATCACGATAGTGCAGCTCGGCGAACTCGCCGGTTCCCTTCGCCCCCGTTTCATTGGCAAGGTAGTAAATGCCTTTGCCGTCGTGGGCGAACTTCATCTTGGTATAGGCGGACTTATGCGTCGCATCGCTGAGTGCGGTCACGGCGCCGCTGGCGAGGTCCACCAGGTACGGACGCGAATCTTCATCTGAAAAGTACTGCCGCACCAGCAAGCGAGAGTCGTCGGGCGACCAGTCCATCGGGTCCCAGGTGCCGCTGCGCTCCAGCACGGCTTTGCTGGGTTTGCCGTCCAGCCCGACAATATGCACATCGGTGTCGTTACCGTTGCGCTGGGTGGTTTCGAATGCCATGCGATCGCCGCGATGCGACCACAGCGGCCCTTCGTTGCGTGACTTGCCATCGGTAAGCAATTGCACCGTGCGGGTATCCAGATCGAAGTAGTAGATCTGGAAAAATTCGTTTCCGCCGATGTCTTTGCCAAACGCAAAACCATGGCGCGTCGGGTTGACGCTGACGCTCTCGACCGGTTCGTTGTAGAACGTCAGTTGCTGGCGCGCGCCCCCTGGGTGATCGACCCAGTGCACTTGATAGGTGTCAGCGAAACGGGTGGAAATGATCGCGCCCTGGCCATCGGCAAGCCAGCCGTCGAAGTCCGCCCGGCGCAGGCCCTGGTATCGCAACAGTCGATCGCCTAGCTCGCCGGGGAGCTCGGGGATGCCTTCGGTAATGCGATTGCCTTTTTCCACACGCTGCGGGCTCGACTGCGCGTGGCTTGACCACGGGGTGTAGAGGGATAGCAGGGCGACAACCAGCAACGCGTATTTCATGGCAGGCCTCACTGGAACGTGGATGCACAGCGATGAAGCGATGGGAACGGCGTATTTTGCTTCCGTTGAATGGAATGAATTTACTTTGAAAATATCTTGATGTAAAGATACTTTATATTGACATAAATGACCGAGGAGACTGAAACATGCCAAAGACCTCCGCCGCAGCCGGCAAGGATCTCGTCGATCAGCTGTTGCGCGATTGGCAGCGCGAGCGCCCGGACCTGAATGTCACGGCCATGGCCGTGGTCGGCCGTATCCTTAATCTGGGCCGTGCCTTGGAGGCCAGGGCCAACGATTCCCTCAAGGCGCTGGGCATTCACTACACCGATCTGGATGTACTGGCGACGCTGCGGCGCTCGGGTAAACCTTATCGGCTTACGCCTACGGTGTTGCGGCAATCGGTGTTGATTACCTCGGGCGCGATGACGGCATGTCTCAATCGTTTGGAGAAAGCCGGCTTGATCTCGCGCAATCCCGAGGATAATGACCGCCGCTCGCTGGCAGCAGCGCTGACCGCGCCAGGGCTGGCGCTGATCGATCGGGCGATCGTCGTGCGATTTGCCGAGGCGGAGCAGGCGGTTGCCGCATTAAGCCGTGGCGAACAGGCTGAGCTGTCCAAGCTGCTGCGGAAACTCGGCATCTCTTTGCATTGACATCTTGCTCATCATCGATGCCCTATCTTGCGGTCCACGGCTGCTGATATCGGCAGCGGGAAAGGGCGCCCACTTGGACAATCCATGCGGGTGCGTACGCGCTTTCTGCATTCCCGCGTGGCTAAACCACCTGCCGTGCGCGAGCCCTGGAGCCATTCTTCAGCCTGCTCGACCCGGTTACTAAGACAAGACTAAAGAAACGGTCGGGGCGCATCACGCGCCTGCAACAGAACTGTCAAACGATCACCCCACGCTAGCGGGCTATTCCAGCCACTACGTAGAGCATCATGCAAAGCCGATTCAGCAGCGCGTCCACGCCCGCCCATTCGTTTGTATTGCGTCCCATCGTTCGAGGCATTCGTCAGTGGCATGCTCCGCTGGGCTGGATGATGCTTGCCGGTCTGTGCCTGAGCGGCCAGGCTTTTGCGACGGATACCGACGCGGCCGCCGTGCAGCCGACGCAGACGGTGAACCAGGCCAAGCCGCCCAAGCAGCTTGAAGAAATCGAGGTGCAGGGTAACGTCAGCAACTCGGCCCTGACCCAGGCGCCGACGCAGGCGGATCTGACCATCACCCAGCCGCAATCGGTGATCGGCCTGGATTGGATCAGCAACCACGTCGCGCCGACCGCCGACTACGCCGCGATCGCCGCGATTGCCCCGGGTGTGACCAGCTTGAGTACCGCCGGCCCGGGCCTGGGCGAATCCAAGCAGATGACCCTGCGTGGCTTTAACGACAACCAGTACAACGTCACTTATGACGGTATTCCGTTCGGCGACACCAACGACTTCAGCCATCACACCAGCAGTTATTTCCCGGCCAAGATGATCGGCCAGGTGCTGGTCGATCGCGGCCCGGGCAACGCCAGCACGATTGGTGAGGCGACCTTCGGCGGCACCGTCGCGTTGAGCTCGAAAGACCCGCGCGATACGTTCTCATTCATTCCGACGCAGAGCTTTGGCAGCTACGACACCTCGCTGACCCACCTGGAGCTCAACACCGGCCGTCTGGACGATCTGGGCGGCGGCAAATTGATTGCCAGCGCGCAGTACATCAGCACCGATACGGCAAAGACCAATGGGGACTCCTCGCGCAAGACCGGCTACATCAAATATGTGCAGCCGATCGGCACTAGCACCGAGATCACCTTCCTCAGCAACTACAACTACATCCGCTTCAACAACCCCGACCTCAGCTCGCTGACCATGCAGCAGATCGCCACGCTTGGCCGCAACTTCGGTCTCAACAACGACCGCAGCACCACCAACTGCGCTTGCTACAACTACCAGGCTAAGCAGACCGATCTGGAATACATCGGTGTGCACAGCGCGTTGTCGGATACCTGGACGCTGGACAACAAGGTCTATACCTACGCTTACGACAACACCAGCCACGAAAGCCCGCATGTGGGCACCAAGGCTTCGCCGACCAATATGGGCGGCTATATCAAGATCAATAACTACCGTGCCTGGGGTGATGTACTCCAGCTCACCCACACCGATGACTACGGCCAGTTCCGTACCGGTGGCTGGTACGAATACACCACCAACAGCCGCAGCAGCGTGGCCATCGACTATGCCCGTAACGGTGCCGTCGACGTCAAGGCCGGGGCGCCGCTGTTCGGTAGCTTCAACGCCAAGGGCGTGTATAGCGGCCCGTACAAATACACCATGCAGGATCAGCTGCATACCGGACAGATCTACGCCGAGTATGCCTGGCTGGCGGCCGATGGCCTGACCATCACCCCGGGTATCAAAAACCTCAATATCACTCGCGATATCCAGGCGCCAATCAACCAGGGCACCAAGACGCCGCTGTACTACAGCCAGACCTGGCACAAGACGCTGGGCTACCTCACCGCCAACTATCTGCTGCGCGATGACTGGAGCATCTACGCCACCGCGGCGCAGGGCTTCCTGGCGCCCAACCTCAATGAGTTCTACGTGCCGAACCCGCGGTTGAACAAGGCCAGCCCCGAGCAGACGATGAACTACCAGTTCGGTACGGTCTACAAGACCGACCGTTTCAACGCCGATGCCGACGTCTACTTCATCAACTTCAAGAACTACGCCTTCTCCACCACGGTTCCGGGCACCACCGACCCGGTGTACTACCTGGCCAAGGGTGCCTACATCAAAGGTATCGAAGGCGAGATGACCTACTACGTCGGCGCCGGCGCCAGCGTGTTCGCCAATGCCTCCTTGCAGGATGCATCGTTCAAGGGGTCGAATCTGGATCTGCCGAATGTGCCCAATCGCACGGCGGCGATCGGTGTGCTGTACGAGAACCAGGGTTTCTTCGCTTCGCTGTATGACAAGTACGCGGGCAGCCAGAAAGCCTACAACTCCAACTTCAACCCCGATCAGGCCAGTTCGGTGACCTCGACCGTGGGCAGCGGCGGCTTCTGGCAGGCGGCGATGAGCCTGGGTTACGGGCAGAACATCAATGGCTCGTTTATCAAGAGCTACAAGGTGCGCCTGCAGGTGGATAACCTGTTCGATGCGCACAACCTGGTGATCAATTCGGTCAGCAACAACACGGGTTCGTATTACGTCTTGCCGGGACGCAGCTGGTTCGCCTCCGTGTCGTTTGGTTTGTAAGCACGGCCAGGGAACGCAAATCATGAAACTCACCACTTGCCGGTATGTGCCGGCGTTCTCCCACACACTCTCCCTCGCACTGGCGCTTTGCTTTAGCGCCGGCGCTCATGCCACCGATGCGTATCTGAGCCCGGCGCAGCTGCATGGCGTGCTCGCGGTGCTGCCGCCGCCGAGTGCGCCTGGCAGCGCGGAAGATCTGGCGGATCGCGCCATGACCGATCGCGCATTCGCGACACGGCCCGCCGCGGATATCGCCAAGGCCACCCAAGAAGAGAAGTTCGATGCGTTCGCTTTCGCGCCGCTGATCGGCCCTGGATTCCAGGCCGAGAAGTTGCCGCACGTCGCGGCCTTGTTCAAAGAGGCGGAGCTGGAAACCAAGGACGCCGTCGATACCTCGAAGAACGCCTGGAAACGGCTGCGCCCTTGTCCGCCGGAGTCGGCTTGCTCACGCAACCCGGAGCAGGCGAAGAAGAAAAGTTTTGGCTATCCGAGCGGGCACTCCAGCCGCGCTACGGTCGACGCCTTGCTGCTGGCCCAGTTGTTTCCGCAGGATGCGGATGCGCTGCTGCAACAGTCGCGCGATATCGGCTGGCGCCGTGTGGTCAAAGGCGTGCACACGCCTGAGGACATTTACGCCGGCCGGGTGTTTGGCCAAGCCCTGGTCAGCGCCATGCTGACCAGCCCGGCGATGCAGCACGACCTGGCGGCGGCCATGGCCGAGCTCAAGGCGGTTGATCTGAGCAAGGGCGGCGTCGTCGCTTCGAGCCCTGCGAGCACCCCTTGAGCCTAGGCGGTGAGGGGCAAGAGGGCGGTAGCTTGCCGTGGAAACGGGTTATGGCGCATAAGTCGTTGATAAGCGACCGGCAAGATAATCGCGGGCGGCATCGTGGCGTGGCTTGCTGAAAGCCACGCCACAGCTATCGAAGGAGACCCCGTTGCACATCATCCTGGTGGAAGACGACCCGCAGCTCGGCGCGGCCATACAGCGTGCGCTGGAGCGTCTTTCGTATACGGTTACCTGGCTGCTCGACGGTTGTCAGGCCATTACCGCGCTGCGCGAAGAAACCGCGGATCTGGTGCTGTTGGATCTCGGGCTGCCGGGCAAGGATGGTCTTGACGTGCTGGTCGAGACTCGCCGCAACAACATCAAGACCCCGGTGCTGATCATGACCGCGCGCAATGCGCTGGAGGCACGGGTGCATGGCCTGGATGCCGGGGCGGACGATTATTTGATCAAGCCGTTTCATCTGGACGAGCTGGGCGCGCGTATCCGCTCGTTGACCCGGCGTATGCAGGGCCTGGCGGCGAACCGGATCGAAATCGGCGCGCTCAGTCTGGATCTGGCCACCTTCGAAGTCTGCTTCCGCGGTGAGCGGATCGAGCTGACTAAGCGCGAGTTTTCGCTGTTGCAGGCCTTGATGGAGCGCGCCGGGCGGCTGGTGCGTCGCGATAGCCTGGAAAGCTCGCTTTATGGGCCAGAAAAAGCCGTTAGCGACGGTGCCCTGGATGTCTTGGTGCATACGCTGCGGCGCAAGTTGAGTTTCGAGACGATCCAGAATGTACGTGGCTTCGGCTACATGATTCCGCGAGATCCGCGGTGAAATTTCTCAGCCTGCGCGCAAGGCTACGCTGGCTCATCGTGGCGATGCTGGCGGTCGTGCTGTTGCCGTTGGGCGCCTACAGCTTGCGGCGGACGACCTCGGAGATGGACGAGCTGTCGGACGGGCGTTTGGCCGAGGCGGCCAGAACGATCGGCGCGCTGGTCCATCATGCCGGCCTGCGCGCGTTGCTTGGCCAGGACAGCGTGCAAGTGCCGGTATTGAAAAAGTCGGTGCTCAAGCTGACCGGGCAAACGCGCACCTATGAATCCGAAGTGGGTTTTCAGGTATTCGACAGGCAAGGGCGGATCATTCTTGCCACGGTCAACCTGGCGCCGCTGCCGCCGCCGAAAACCGATCGTTCCGACTATCAGGATCTGCGCAAGGGCAGCCATACGTGGCGGGCCTTTACCCTGGTCGATCCATCCAGCGATGTAGTGATTCGCGTGGCTGAGCGTTACGACAGTCGCCAGGAAATCATTCACACGCTGTGGCTGGATCATGGCCTGCCGCTATTGCTGGGCCTGCCTTTGCTGGCGGTGCTGGTCAGTTGGGCGGTCAGGCGTGGCCTGTTGCCGCTGGCTACGCTGGCCAGCGCGCTGTCGGCGCGCGAGCCGGGCAGCCGGGAGCCGGTCAGGCTCGACGATGCGCCGCTGGAGTTGCAGCCGGTGTTGAGCGCGCTCAACCAACAGCTGGAGCGGCAGGAAGATGCCATTGAGCGCGAGCGTCGTTTCAGCGCCGATGTGGCGCATGAACTGCGCACGCCGCTGGCCTCGATCATGATCAATCTCGAGAGCGCCATGGCCACCGCCGACCCGGCCGAAGTGCATGACAGCCTGGCTGGGGCTCAGCACAGCGTAGGTGCGCTGGCGCACCGGATCGAGCAACTGCTTGCGTTGGCCAAGCTGGAGGCGGGCGTGGCTTCGAATCAGCGCGGCACGGTCGACCTGGCGGAGGTCGCCGGCGAGGTGATCGAGGAGCTGGTGTCGGTGATTGCCGATAGCGGGGTCGAACTTGGCTTCACTCAATTGAGCGAGCGGGTGGTGGTGCAAGGTTATGAAGCGGCGCTTGCGGCCTTGCTGCGCAACTTGCTGGAGAACGCGCTGCGGCATGTGCCGGCCGGCGGCCAGGTGCAGTTGACCATTGAGCAAGGCGAGCAAGAGGCCACGCTGGATGTGATCGACGATGGCCCGGGTATTCCCCCCGAACATCGTGCGGCGGTATTTGCCCGCTTTCACCGCGAGCGCTCCAGTCGCGGCGAAGGTTATGGGCTGGGCTTATCCATCGTGCAGCGCGCGGCGGAGCTGCATAAGGCCAGCATCGAATTGCTCGACTCGCCGTTTGGCAGCGGCCTGAGAGTGCGGGTGGCGATTCCGCTTAGCCCCGTTTGAGCGGCCGGCCCGGTGTGAGCACTGGCTCGGGCAAGTTCAAGATCAACTCGCCGAACTCGCGCGCCGCCGGTGTTTTGCCGCCTTTGCCGCAGATCAGGGTGAAGTCGGCTTGCGGTAGCGGCGGCAGGCCGAACTGACCGTCGACGATTTTCATCCCTGGCTCCAGGTCGTCGCGAGTGAGTACAGTGACTGCCAGCCCTGCCAGCACTGCGGCACGCATGCCTTGCTGGCTGGGTGAAGTAAAGACCACGTGCCACTCGATCGGTGTCTTGTCCAGCGCCGTCACGCCGACCTGGCGATAAATGCACGGGGCCGGAAAGAACGCGAGCGGCAGCGACGGCCCGCCTGGTTTTTCGAAAGTCTCGGCAGCGACCCACACCAGCTGGGTTCGCCGCAATAGCATGCCGTCTTTGCCCCTGGGCACGGAGATCACCACGGCAAGGTCGAGTTCGTCGGCCTCGATCAGCGCGCGCAGGTCGAGATTCATGCTGACGTTTACATCCAGCCGCACCGCGGGATAGGCGCGGGCGAACTGACATAGCAGGGTCGGCAAGCGCTCGCCCATGAAATTTTCAGGCACCCCAAAGCGCACGCTGCCGGACACCGGCGACGGCAGAAAGCGCCGGCTCAGCGCATCGAGGGTAAGCAGGATCTGCTGTGCATAACGCAGGAAATCGACGCCGTCCTCAGTCAGCGTCAACTTGCGGGTGGTGCGGTGGAGCAGGGGCCGGCCGATGTGTTCTTCCAGTCGGCGGATCTGGTGACTGACCGCGGACTGGGTGAGGTTTAAGCGTTGTGCCGCGCGAGTGAAGCCACCGCTTTCATTGACGGCGACGAAGGCGCGCAGCAGGGTCGGATCGAAGTCCATGGTCGCGACATAAATGATGGTTATTAATGAATTCTACAAAATTAAATCATTTCTATCATGAAGTGGCTTGCCCCAGAATCGCCGCCATCCCCTCCCGATGCTGCTCTAACGCTGAACCCGGAATCGATGCAGCTCAGCCATGGCGGCGGTGAGCCGTGGTCAAGCGTTTGTCGCTGGCTCGCCGATCAGCCTCGGCGGCGCCGAGGTGCTGGTCGCCATGAATCGCGCTATCAGCACACCCGCCGGCAGTCTGCTGGGAGGGCTAAACCCACGTTGGAAAGCGCGAACCATGACCTTCTCCCCCGCCAGGAAAAACACCGTCGCCTTAGCGGCGATTTGTTTGACCGCGCTGATGTTCGGCCTGGAAATTTCCAGCGTGCCGGTGATTTTGCCTACGCTTGAAACGGTGCTGCGTGGCGATTTTAAAGACATGCAGTGGATCATGAATGCCTACACGATTGCCTGCACCACCGTGTTGATGGCGGCCGGCACCTTGGCTGATCGCTACGGCCGGCGGCGCATGCTGGTGATCGGCCTGGCGTTGTTCGGCATGACTTCGCTGATCTGCGGTTTGGCGCAAAACGTCTCGGTGTTGATCGCCAGCCGGTTTTTGCAGGGGATGAGTGGCGGGGTGATGCTGATCTGTCAGATCGCGGTGCTTTCGCATCAATTCCAGGACGGCAGGCAGCGTAGCCGGGCCTTTGCTATCTGGGGCATCGTATTTGGTGTCGGGCTGGGTTTTGGGCCGATCATCGGCGGGATGATTGTTGCGCTGTCGAACTGGCAGTGGGTGTTTCTGGTGCATGTCTTGTTGACGGCGTTGACCTTGATGCTGGTTTTCAGTGGCGTGGAGGAGTCGCGCGATCCGCAGGCGAAAAAGCTGGATAGGCTCGGCATCGTCACGCTTTCGTTGTCGGTGCTGGGGCTTACTTATTTCATTACGCAGGGGCCGGATCTGGGTTTCGGCAGCGGCAAGGCCATTGCCATCATCGCGGCCTCGGTGGTGAGCTTTATCGCTTTTATCTGCGTGGAAAAGCTGCATCCGCATCCGATGTTTGATTTTTCCGTTTTCAAGATACGCAATTTTTCGGGCGCCTTGATCGGATCGATCGGCATGAATTTCAGCTTCTGGCCGTTCATGATTTATCTGCCGATTTATTTCCAGAGTGCGTTGGGCTACGGCATCGTCGCCGCGGGTTTGTCGCTGCTGGCTTATACGCTGCCGACCTTGGTGATGCCGCCGCTGGCCGAGCGGCTTTCGTTGCGTTACCAGCCGCGCGTGGTGATCCCGTGGGGGCTGTTCACCATCGGCCTGGGCTTTTTTTTGATGAGGTACGGCAGTCGGGCCGAGCATGCCAGCTGGCTGACTATGCTTCCCGGTTGTCTGCTGGCGGGAATCGGGCTGGGTTTAACCAATACCCCGGTGACCAATACGACAACCGGCTCAGTGTCGAGTGCTCGTGCGGGCATGGCTTCGGGGATGGATATGAGCGCTCGGTTGATCACCCTGGCGATCAATATCGCGCTGATGGGGTTGCTCTTGCTGGAAGGTATTTTCGCGCAGGTAAAAAGCGCTTTTCATGGCGCATTGAATACGGCGCAACTGCGCTTACTGGCAGAGAGCATAGCCGCCGGAAACACTGCTTCGCTCGGTCACGATATGCCTGAGCTTTTCCGACTGGAGGGGGCGGCTTCGGTGGTGCGCGCCGCGCTCGCGCACAGCTTCGGCGTGGTCATGCTTTATGGCGCGATCGGTGTCTGGGTGCTGGCTGGCGTCAGCTGGGTGATTTTCGGGCCGAGCAAGGTGTTGGTGCATGCGGCGAAGGTGAAGACTGAGGGCGCGCGCTGAGCTGAGCGTTGCCGCTTGCTCGCGGTAGTGGCTGTACTCGGCGATACTGCACCGATGACTGACCACGACGACATGTCCGCGCTGCTCGGCGCGGATGGCCCCTTTGCCCGCGAGTTACCCAATTTCGCCCCGCGCGAGGCGCAGCAGGTGATGGCGCGCGCCGTGCAGCACGCCATCGAAGAACGTGAAACGCTGATTGCCGAGGCTGGCACCGGCACCGGTAAAACCTATGCCTACCTGGTGCCGGCGTTGTTGTCGGGGCAGCGGGTGATTGTCTCGACCGGCACCAAGGCCTTGCAGGATCAGCTGTATTTTCGCGATCTGCCCAAGGTGCGCTCGGTACTCGATGCGCGCCTGAAAACCGCCTTGCTCAAAGGCCGGGCCAATTACCTGTGTCTTTATCGGCTTGATCAAACCGTGCGTGAAGGCGCCACGTTTGATCGTACGCAGGCGGCGCAATTGGCGGCGATTCGCGCGTGGTCGGCACGCACGCGGCGCGGCGATCGGATGGAGCTGGCCGAAGTGCCAGAGGAGTCGCCGCTGTGGCCGCGAGTGACCTCCACGCCAGAAAATTGCCTGGGCGTGGAGTGCCCGTTCTACGACGACTGCCATGTGGTGAAGGCACGGCGCGAGGCGCAAGAGGCGGATCTGGTGGTGGTGAATCATCATTTGCTGTTCGCCGATCTTGCGCTGAAGCAAGAAGGCTTCGGCGAGATTCTGCCGGGGGCGCAAGCATTCATTCTGGATGAAGCGCACCAAATTCCCGAGCTGGCCGGGCAGTTTTTTTCGCAAAGCATCAGCGCGCGCCAGGTCACCGAGCTGGCGCAAGACAGCTTGAATGAATGCACTGGCATCACCGGTGCGATCGGTATGTTGCTGGAGCCGGTGGAGGCCTTGCAGGAGGCCGTGCGCAAGTTGCGGCTGGCGCTGGACCCGTTACCGCAGCGCGGTGCCTTTCAGCAATTGGAGGCCAGCGCGTCGGTACGGGTTGCCTTGCATGATCTACGTGAGTTGATGGCGACATTGACCGATGTGCTGGCGGCCCAGGCGGAACGTTCGCGTGGTTTCGCCAACGTGCACGAGCGCGCATCGAATCTGACCGAGCGGCTCGATCGCATCGTCGAAGAGCAGGGCGAACAAGACGTGCGCTGGTACGAGCAGTTTCCGCGCGGGTTTTCACTGCATGCCACGCCGCTGGATCTCGCCGCACCGTTACGCAGCATGCGCGAGCGGACCCAGGCGGCGTGGATTCACACCTCGGCCACCTTGTCGGTGGCGGGCAACTTCGATCACTTTGCCCGCCAGCTCGGTCTTGACGATCCGCACACGCTAAGTCTGGAAAGCCCGTTTGACTACGCCGCCCAGGCGTTGTGCTATCTGCCGTCGGCGTTACCCGACCCGGCGGCGCGCGAATATACCGAGAAGGTGATCGATGCGGTGCTGCCGGTGTTGCACGCATCCAACGGTCGTGCGTTTCTGCTGTTTACCTCGCACCGTGCGTTGCGTCGAGCGGCGGAGCTGCTGCAAGCGCGCGTACCGTGGCCGCTGTTTGTGCAGGGCGATGCACCACGGCACCGTTTGCTGGAAGAGTTTCGCGCCAGCGGCCATGGTGTGTTGTTGGGCGCGGCAAGTTTCTGGGAGGGCGTGGACGTAGCAGGTGAGGCGTTGTCGGTGGTGGTTATCGACAAGCTGCCGTTTGCGGCACCGGATGATCCAGTGCTGCAGGCGCGTTTATATGCACTGGAACACGCCGGCATCAACCCGTTCATGGGCTGGCAGGTGCCGAGTGCGGTGATCGCCCTGAAGCAGGGGGTGGGCCGGTTGATTCGCGACGTCAACGATCGCGGTGTGCTGGTGCTGTGCGACCCGCGCTTGACCGGTAAAGGATATGGACGTCTATTTATGGCCAGCCTGCCACCGATGCCGCGCACGCGCGAGCTGACCCAGGTGCAGGCGTTTTTTGCGCAGGTGGCGGCCGATGCGGGCGAAGATGCCTAGTCGCGTGGGGCTTGCTGCTGGCGCGTGCGCCGGGGCCATCCGCGCAGCCAGGTCATGAAACGCCGGGTACGCCTCGCCACCTGACATGGGCGCCGATCGCGGCGATCAACAGCCGTGATAGCAGGGCCATATCCATCGGCATGCTGCGTCGGCGTACATCGAGCAGCAGCGCGATACGCACCTGGTCGCTATGGTTCCAGACTTCATGCGGATAGGTGTCATCCCACAATAGGCATTCGCCGTCGCCGATCAAATGTTCGTGGTCGTTCAGCGCCAATATTGCCGCGGGCCGGCCATCGGCCGCCAGCGGCACGGACAGGCCGAGCTGAAAACGCAGCACACCTTTGAAAGGGCCGCGGTGACGCGGGATATGTTTATGTGGCGCCAGAAATGACAGGGTGGCCGACAACACATCAGGTATCGACGAGACCAGTTTGGCCAGTTCGGGGCAGACCGCCATGTTCTGCTGCACATCGACGCCGTAGACTTTCAACAAGAACATACGCCAGTCGCGGCCGTCATTGGCGGAGATATCGGCCTGCTCGGCCATCAGCTCATGGAAGCGCGGCACGGTGTGCAGGCGGTTGGCCAAGGCGAGTGCCTCGTCACGTAACAGCGGCCAGGCATCGACGAATTTCTTTGCGTCCGGGAACCATGCCTCTGTGTCCAGCACCGGTGGTGTCGAGATACGCGCGTCGTAAAGAGACCTTACTGCGCGTGATGAAAGATCGTACAGGACGCTCATGGTTATCGACGCTTTCTCCGTAGGGTTGGCGGCACCACTGCCTGCGGTACCGGTGTGGCGGCGCTATCCTGCCCAATCGCCGGGGATCTGGCTATGGCCGGTCAGGGGGGCCGTGACGATTGATACAGCGCGCGTTGTGCCAGCTCGCCAGGCGTTGCGGCCGGTCGAAAGTTCATTCGCAGGCCGGATGGCCAGCGATAACCACCCGGCCGCCCCGGGTTTCAATCGATGCATGGAGGGTGGCCGTGGCCGGCTTTAGCCTGGTCTGGCCATATCGCGCAGGTGTTCGGCGGTGGCTTCGTCTGCCGGCACGAAGGCTTCGAGCGCCAGTTCGGCGAGGGTGATATCCACCGGTGTGCCGAATACGGTGGTCGTGCTGAGCAAGGAAAGCATGCGGCCGTCGATCTCCAACTGCAGGGGCACGGCGATGTCCGAGGATGGGCTGCCCGGCTCATATGGCGGCGCGGGCAGTGCTTGCAGTTCGCGCAGCAGTTCGATCAGTTGCGGGTCGTTGCTGGCATCGATCTGACGGCGCAGACGGCTTAGCAAGTGCTCACGCCATTGCGGCAAGTTGTGAATTCTGGGTGCGAGCCCGGCCGGGTGCAGGCTTAAACGCAGCACGTTGATCGGCGGTTGCAGCAGCGCCTCGGGCACGCCCGCCAGCAAACGCAGCACGGCCTGGTTGCTGCTCACCAAGTGCCAGTGACGGTCGATCGCCAGGGCCGGGTAGGGCTCCATGCCTTTGAGCAGCAAATCGATCGCATGCCGGGCGGCATCCAGCGCGGGGTCGTGCAGATGGCGTTGATTGAATATCGGCGCGAAACCGGCGGCAACCAGCAGGGCATTGCGTTCGCGCAGCGGTACATCGAGGTATTCGGCCAAGTGCAGAATCATGTCGCGGCTCGGTTGTGAGCGACCTGATTCGACAAAGCTCAAATGCCTGGTCGAGATCTCGGCGCCGGAGGCAAGGTCAAGTTGGCTTAGGCGCCGATGACGGCGCCATTCGCGGAGTAGGTCGCCGACAGGGCGGCAGGTATCGGACATGAGGGCATTCATCGAGCGATCTTAGCCAGTGCGCATGCACACTGAGTGTGCAAGAAGGCACACGCTCACGCCGCGGCTTTGATCGATGGCGCTTCGCTGATGAAGGCAAGCAAATCGCTGTTCAAGGCGTGCTTGTGCGTGTCGATCAGCCCGTGCGGAGCATCGGCATAAAAACCCAGCTGACTGCCGGGAATCATCGCCGCGGTACGCAGCCCGGTGAGCTTGGGCGGGTTGCTGTCGCGACCGCCTTGAATGATTAGCGTCGGCATCTTGAACACATGCATTTCACGTCGCACATCGTTGTTGAAATTGAGTTGCAGCATCTGGATCAAGCCGATGTGATCGCGGGTGGGCTGATGAACCTGGATCAGATATTCGGTGCGCGGCGCTGGCCGCGCACCGGCATGCGGCTTTATGCGGCGAGCGGGACTTTGTCGAGGAACCCATAGATCTGCTGGATGCGGCCCTCGTTGAGTGCGGCCACATCGAAACCGATGACCAGCGGTTCGTCGGCACCGGGTGTCGCCAAATGCCACTGGAAGCGCAGCATGTCGTGGTGTGCATCGACCTCGCCCGCCAGGCTGAAAATATGACCGGGAAACATGTTCTGCACGGCTCCGATGGTGGCGTTGATGGCCTCCCAGCCTTTGGCGGAAATCATCGGGTCGGTGTAGCCGGCGTGCTCGGTATAGATGTCTTCGATCAGCGCGCGGCGGCGCAATGCATCGGTTTCGTTCCAGCTCTGGATGTAGCGTTCGACGAGGTTGTTGGCGTGGTGCATGGTGTAGCTCCTGTGTGTGTGGTTGATGTGGCTAGATTGCAGCCGCTATCGCAGCGCGTCGATTACGTCACAGGTAATGACCTCGCATGGCGCCGTCATGGCCTTACGCCTGGCGGGTTGTGCCGTGGCGTTTTTTGAGACGGCTTTGGGTGCCGTCTTGAGCAGGGTTCTGCCATGTTGCGGGCCCAACATCGCCCGATATGGTCAGCCTGATCGCCGCTGGCTTTGTTTTGATCGAGGCCTCGATTCTCAAAGGAAGGACGGCATGGCAAGCTGGATGCGCACGTTGACGGCCAAGGTGCTGGGCGTCGGTTTACTGGCGTTGCTGATGTTGATTCCCTTGTTGCAGGTTCATGGCTTGATCGCCGAGCGGCAGCAATTACGCGAGACGACAGTGGCAAAAATTGCCCAGGGCTGGGGTGGCCCCCAAGTACTGGGCGGGCTGATGCTGGCGGTGCCGGCGCAACGCTTGGTGGGCACGACGCAAGATTCGATACCCAAGGTGGAGACATCCACGGAAATGGTGCTGGCCGATAGCGTGACGATGGATGTCGTCATGGCGGTGCATACACGTAGCTACGGCATATACAGCGCGCCGGTGTATGTGTCGACGGTGCAGATGAGCGGTCGTTTTTTGCCGGAGGATCTGGCGCAGTTTCGGCATATGAGTTCGGCAGAATGGCAAAACGACAAAGCGGAGCTGCGCTTGTTGTTGAGCGATCTACGCGGTTTGCAGGAGGTGACCGAGCTGACGATCAATGGACGGCCTGGCCGCTTTGCTTCGTCGGCGGAGCACTCCGGTGGTTTATCCAGCGTGGTGGTGCCGGTGGATTTGAACGCCTTGGGCCATCAGCCCATTCAGTTCGTGGTCAAGCTCAAAGTGGCCGGTACGGAGTCGTTGCAGCTGCTGCCGTTGGCACGCACCACCGATGTACATATACAAGCGCCGTGGCCTGATCCCAGTTTTGTCGGTGCGCTATTGCCTCAACAGCGGTCGGTCGATGCGCAAGGTTTTAGTGCGCGCTGGCATATGCTTGATCTCAATCGCAGCTATGGCCAGCACTGGGGTGGCAAGAGCGAGTTGGATGCCGGCGATTTGCAGTCATCGGCATTCGGCGTGCAGCTGTATCAACCGGCGGATGTTTATCAACGCAACGAACGCGCCAGTAAATACAGTTTGCTATTCATTGCGCTGACCTTCGTCGCATTTTTTCTGCTCGAAGTGCTGCGACGATTGCGCGTGCATCCGTTGCAATATCTGCTGGTAGGTGCGGCCTTGACTACCTTTTATGTGCTGCTACTGGCGTTGTCCGAACAAATCGGCTTTGACTGGGCCTATGTCGTCGCGTCGATGGCGGTGGTGATCATGGTCAGTGGCTATGCGACAGCCATGTTGCAGGCGCGTCGCGCGGGCTTGCTGCTGGGCGGCGTGCTGGCGCTGATCTACGCCATGCTTTATGGCTTGATCGTCGCTGAGCAATACGCTTTGTTGATGGGCGCCATGGTATTGCTCGTCACCTTGGCACTGATGATGTATCTCACTCGCCGCATCGATTGGTACGCCTACGCGCCCGCGACCGCATCGGCTTCGCCAGTCGAAGCGGTTACCATGGGGAAATCATGAATCTGCTCGCCATTGAAACTGCTACTGAAGCCTGCTCCGTTGCCTTGATCCATGGTGATCAAGTAATTGCCCGCAGTGAACTTGCCCCGCGCCGCCATGCTGAACTGGTGTTGCCGATGGCCGATGCCTTGCTTGCCGAGGCGGGTCTGGGTCGACATGCATTTACCGGGGTGCGGCTGGGCGTGTCGTTGGCGCAGGGTATGGCGCTGGCGCTGGATCTGCCGGTGATCACCATTTCCTCACTGGCGGCACTGGCGCTGGAGGCGCCCGACGATGACGCGGCGATTCTGGCGGTCATCGACGCCCGCATGGGTGAAATCTACGCCGCCAGTTATCGTCGTGACGATAACGGCGGTCTGATCGCCCTGGACACCGAGCGCGTATGTAGCGCCGAGGCATTGACCCTGCCCGACGCCGCGGCCTGGCAAGTGGTCGGCAGCGGCTGGGCGACTTATGCCGAAGTCATCCGCACCCGTTTGACCGGAAGCCTGCGCGAGGCCGATGGCGTGCGTTACCCGCAAGCCCGGCATATCGCCGAATTGGCCGCCCGTGAATTCAAGGCCGGCCGCGCCCAGGCGCCCGAACTCGCCTTGCCGGTTTATCTGCGCGACAAGGTCGCGTTGACCCTGATGGAGCAGGGGCGGGGAACCGGCAACGGGGAGCGGCGAAGCTGAGGCGTGCGGCAACAGATTCAGGTGCTCGAGGTAGTGCGGCGGAAAGCGCTTCGAAGGTGACGGAGCGCGATGCTCTTACCGTTCCCCGTTCCCCGCCCTAATCACAGCTGCCCGATCGCCAGCTGCACCAGCAGGCTGCTCACCGATACCGCGACCCATACGCCCAGGCCAAGCAGGATGGGGCGGGCGCCGGTCGATGCCATGCGGCGCAGGTTGGCGGACAGGCCGATCGCGGTCAGTGCGACGATGATCAGGAACTCGGCGGCAAGATGGATGGCGGGTTGAATCGCGGTCGGGATCAGGCCCATTGTGCGCACGCCCGAGGCGACCAGAAACCACAGGATGAACCAGGGAAAGATCTTGCTCAGGCTGAAATCGCTGGCAACGCCGCTGGCGCTGGTTTTGCGTTTTTCACGCCAGGCCACGGCAAAGGCCAGCGCCAGGCAGACGGGAATGATCAGGGTGGCGCGGGTCAGTTTGACGATGGTGGCGTAGTCGCCGGCCTCTTTGCTGAAGCTGTAGCCGGCGGCGACGACCGAGGAGGTGTCATTGATGGCGGTGCCGGCCCACAAACCAAAGCCCAGATCCGACAGATGCATCAGGTGGCCCAGCAGGGGGAACAGCAGCACAGCCACCAGGTTGAACAGAAAAATGGTCGAGATGGCAAAGGCGGTGTCGTGATCGTCTGGCTTGATGATTGGCGTGACCGCGGCAATCGCCGAGCCGCCACAGATCGCGGTGCCGACACCGATCAGGATCTTCAGCTTGTCCGGCACCCCAAGCACGCGGCCAAGCAGCCAGGCGGTCAGAAAGGCCACCGTCATGGTCACCAGGGTTACTGACAGCGATTCCAGGCCGGTCTTTGCTACTTGATCCAGGCTCAGGCCAAAGCCGAGTGCGATGATCGACCATTGCAGCACCTGCTTGCCGGCGAACTGGATGCCCGCGGTGTAGTGGCCGCCAGGAGACACCAGGTTGCGTACCAGGATGCCAAGCACGATGCCGAAGACCGGGCCACCGATCAGCGGTGCCAGGCGACCCAGCCCCAGAGCGGCCAGGGCAATGGCGACGGTGAGCAGCAGGCCGGGGGTGCGTTGGCGCAGCGAGGGGGTGGCAAGGGGAAGGGTGGTGGCGGACATGACGAGCTCCTGGCAATGGGGCCATTGTCCTCGCCGTCATCCATCAGTAAAACTTGGAATATCTGATGGTTTGTATAAATGTATTTTATGTAAAGGCGGAATTCTGTATAGAATCCATCCATGATCAACATCAGCCCGCGCCAGCTTGAAGTGTTTGTACAAACCGCATCGTTAGGCAGCGTGCGCGCCGCGGCGGAGCAACTGCACCTAACCCAGCCTGCCGCCAGCATGGCGTTGGCGGAAATGGAGCGACTGCTGGGCACCCCGGTATTTGCCCGCGAGCGGGGCCGTCTGCGCTTGAATACCCGCGGGCGCGAGCTGCTGCCGTTGGCGCAGGAGTTGCTGGAGCGTCACGCGGAATTTGGCCGTCTCGGCAGCGGCAGCACCGAGGCCTTGAACGGTGAGTTTCGGATCGGCGCCAGCAATACGGTGGGCAATTATCGTGTGGGTGAGTTGCTTGGCGATTTTGTGCGCGCCCACCCGCATGTGGCCATCCGTTTGCGCGTGGCCAATACCGATGCGATCGCCGCCGCCTTGCTCGATCACACGCTGGACGTGGGGTGTGTCGAGGGGCCGGTGGCGCACCCGATGTTGGAGTTGCGCCCTTGGCGTGACGATGTGCTGGTGGTGTGCGCGCCGCCTGATCATCCGCTGGCGCGCAAAAGCCGTCTGCGGCCCAGCGATTTCGCCGGTGCGCATTGGGTATTGCGAGAGCCGGGCTCGGCGACCCGCGCGACCACCGAGCGGGTGCTGGCGCAACTGCCACCGGGCGAAACAGCGCTGGAACTGGATCAGGCTGAGGCGATCAAGCAGGCCGTGGTGGCGGGGCTGGGCATCGCTTGCTTGCCTGAGGTCGCAGTCATCGATGCCTTGGCGGCGGGTCGGCTGAAGGCTTTGACGACACCGTTTCTCGATTTGCGCCGTAAGCTTTCGCTGCTGCTGCATCGGCAGAAATACCGTGGGGCGTTGATCGACGCTTTTCTGGCGAAAGCCGATGGCGATGTACTGCCTTCTTTCGCCCCAACGGGACGAAAGAAGGCGCGGGCGGTCAGGTTGTAGTTTCGCCGGCGAGCTGGGTCAGCAGCGCTTCGACTTGTTCGTGCGTATGCGCGCGCATCAGGTGCGGCGCAAGCCGGCGCAGCGCACCGTGGTCGAGCGTGGCGAGGCGGTCGCGTACGTGCAGCAGCTGGCTGGGATGCATGCTGAATTCGTGCAGGCCCAGCGCAAGCAGCAGCGCGGTGAAGTTCACGTCACCGCCGATTTCACCACACAGGCTGACCGGCTTTTTAGCGCGTCGACCGGCACCGATCACGTGTGAAATCAAGCGAAGCAGGGCCGGTTGCAGCGGGTTGTAGATATTCTCCAGGCCATCGTTGCCGCGGTCGGCCGCGAGCACGTACTGGGCCAGGTCGTTGGTGCCGATAGCCAGAAAATCGGCATGCTCAAGCAGTGCCCGTACATTGATCGCTGCCGCGGGTACTTCGATCATCGCGCCGAGTGCGAGTTTTTCCGGCAGGTCGATGTTCTCTCGTTTCAAATCCTGCCGCGCCAATTTGAACAGCGTGCGCACCGCGATGAGTTCGTCGGGCTGCGTCACCATCGGCACCAGCACGCGTACCGGGCCGTAGCAGGCGGCGCGCAGAATGGCGCGGATCTGGGTGGTGAACACGGCCGGGTAGCGCAACGACAAGCGCACACCGCGCACGCCGAGGGCGGGGTTGTCTTCGCCGCGCAATACCAAGCCGGCGGCGTCGGCTTTGTCGGCGCCCAGGTCCAGCGTACGGATGGTGACGGGCAGGCCGCCCATGCCGAGCACCAGATCGCGGTAGGCGATGAATTGCTCGTCTTCCGAGGGCAGCCCTTTGTGTCGCAGAAACAGGAACTCGGTGCGGTAGAGGCCGACGCCATCGGCACCGCGCGCACGCGCCATGGCGATGTCGGCAGGCATCTCGGCATTGGCCAGCAGGCGGATGTCGACTTTGTCGAGCGTGCGCGTCGGTGCGTTCGCCAGGGTGGCGAGCCGGCGGCCTTCCTGCGCGGCTTCGCGTTGCTTGGCCCGATATAGCGCGAGGTCTTGGGCGGTGGGGTGCACCACCACTTCGCCGCGCTCGGTGTCGAGCAGGATCAGATCGTCGTCGTGGATGGTGGACAGTGCATCGCGCACGCCGACCAACATGGGCAGGTCGAGGCTGCGGGCGAGAATGGCGCTGTGCGAATACGCGCTGCCGGAACTGGCGACGACACCGAGCAGGCCGTTGCCGACCAGATGGGCCATGTCGGCAGGGGCGATGGTGTCGGCAATCAAGATTTCGCCGACGCGTGCGGCGAGCTTGCGTTCCTCCACGCTGGTTTGTCGCTGCAACGCGGAGATCACCCGGTTGATGACCTGGTCGATGTCCTCTTTGCGGCTGCGCAAATAGGGGTCGTCCATGGCCTCAAAGACCGCGACTAGGCGGTCGCGCTGTTTTTTCAATGCCGCGCCGGGGCGGTAATGGCCGATGCGCACCAAGTCATCCAGCCCACGCAGCAGCTCTTGGTCGTCCAGGAGCAGGCTATGGGTATCGATGAACTCGCTGACTTCGCAGGCCAGCGCGCCGTGCAGTTTTTCGCGTAGCTCGCGTAGTTCCAGGCGGGCGGCTTCCAGCGCGCGGTGCAGGTTAGCCAGTTCGGTTTCGATCTCTTCTTCGGCCAGCGGGCGCTTATCGACCAGATGGCGATTCGGCTGCACCAGGCGAGCGCGGCCCAGGGCCATGCCTCGCGCAGCGGTAGTGCCGGTTAGAAGATGTCTCATAGGTGCCTGGAAACGAGGAACAGGGAAGGGGGAGTGGTTCGGTGCGGCAGCTTGGCTGGTGGAGTTCATCGCCCGGACATCGGTCAATGAGCCGCCACCCGGCATCGACGGTTGAAGGTGAGTATGCGGTTTCCCGCTTCCTACGCCCTGTTCCCCGCGTTAAATTAGGTCAAGCACCTTCATCAAATTTGCGATCGAACAGCGCGACTACCGAGTTGAGTGCGGTTTCTTCATCGGCACCTTCCGCGCGAATGGTCAACGGTGTGCCGATGCCGGCAGCCAGCATCATGACGCCCATGATGCTTTGTGCGTTGACTTCGCGCCCCCTGCTGATGAGCCAGACCGTGGATTTGAACCCTTGCACCAGTTGTACCAGCTTGGCCGAGGCGCGCGCATGCAGGCCGAGCTTGTTGGATACGATAATTTCTTTCTCAAGCATGATCTATGAATATCCCTCCGCGGCCACCGCTGGCGGCAACTTCCGCCAGCTCATCCAATGGTTTTTCCGCATAGTTGAGTACACGCAGCAGCATCGGCAGGTTTAGCCCCGATACGCAGCGCAAGCGAACGCCCAGCGAGCTGAGCGATAAACCGATATTGCACGGTGTGGCGCCGTACAAATCAGCCAAAACAAGCACCCCGTCGCCTTGATCCAGTTCGCGTGCATGGCGCGCGGTAAGCGTGCGCATTACATCGGGATCGGCTTGCGCCGGTACTTCGACGGCTTCTACACGCAACGGCAGCTTGGGCAACACATGCAGGGTGGCCGAGATCAGTGCTTTGCCGACCGCCTCATGTGTCATTAGCAGCACACCGACGCTCATGAGGGCGTACCTTCCTGATGATGGTGATTAACAGGCATGGTGGTTACTCAAGTTCGCGGTGAAAGGTAAGCACACTATCGCGGTGAGCGCGATAGTAGGCGGCGAGTTTTTCGGTCAGGTAGACCGAGCGGTGACGGCCCCCGGTGCAACCGACCGAGATGGTGACGTAACTGCGATCGTCCTGCTCGAAACGTGGCAGCCAGGCATCGAGCCAGCGCGCGGTATCGGCGAAGTACTCGCTTACCAGTGGTTGCTGGTCGAGGTATTCGCGCACCGGCGCATCGCGGCCGGAGTAGGGGCGCAGTTTGGCGTCCCAGTGTGGGTTGGGCAGGCAGCGCGCGTCGAAGACAAAGTCGGCATCGGGTGGCAGGCCACGACGGAATGCAAACGACTCGAACATCAGCGTCATGCCCTTGGTCGCCTCGGCGTAGCCGGTGGTGATCAAGCGGCGCAGCTGGTGCACGTTGAGTTCGCTGGAGTCGATCACTTTTTCGGCGAGTGCCGTCAGCGGACGCAGCACGCGGCGCTCTTCGGCAATGGCATCGGCCAGCGAGAAGCCTTTGACCGACAGTGGGTGTCGCCGCCGCGACTCGGAGTAACGCTTGATCAGCACATCGTCGCGGCAGTCGATGAAAATGAGATGGACATGTACGCCGGCGCCGGCCAATTCCGACAGTACGGCGGGCATGTTTTGAAAACCGCCGCCACGGTTGCGAATATCCACGCCCACCGCGATATGCCGGTGCTGCTGGGTGCCATCGTTCTGAATCACCGAGCGCACCAGTTGCAATAGCAGCGGCGTGGGTAGGTTATCGACGCAATAGAAGCCGAGATCCTCCAGCGCGCGCAGAGCTACCGTTTTGCCGCCGCCGGACATGCCGGTGAGTACGATGAGATGGACGTCATCCGGCTCGATGGCGGGAACCAGCAGTGACGTGTCGCTTTCGTTCATGCTCACGAGATCACCAAGGTGGCAGCCGGCGCATCTGGTGCGCCTGGCGGTCAATAAAGGTCTGCGCCGGATCGATGCCTTTGCTCTTCAGTACATGGTTGCGCACGGCCGCTTCCACCAGTACCGACAAGTTGCGGCCAGGCGCGACCGGGATGGTAATCATCGGCACTTGTACCTCCAGGATTTCGCGCTGGCCGACGTCGCCGGTGAGGCGGGTCATGCCGTCGGTATCTTCACCGTCTCGCAGTGGTTTGAGATGGATCACCACACGAAGATATTTGGATGGCTTGACCGCCGTGTGACCGAACATCTCACGTACGTTGAGCACGCCCAGGCCGCGAACCTCCAGCAGGTCCTGCAGCAACTCGGGGCAGGTGCCGTCGATGACGTCGGGTGCGATCAGGGTGAATTCGGTCGCGTCGTCCGCTACCAAGCGGTGCCCGCGGCTGATCAGTTCCAGCGCCAACTCGCTTTTGCCCGAGCCCGATTCTCCGGTAATCAGCACGCCGATCGAAAAGACCTCGAGAAACACCCCGTGCAGGGTGATGCGCGGAGCCAGCATGCGGGCCAGGTAGTACTGCATCCAGGTCAGCAGCTCGTGACCACGTTTGGAGCTGATCCATAGGGGCGTGTTGGTTTCTTCGGCAACTTCCCGCAGATCCGCCGGAATGGTCTGGTCTTTGGTGACGATCAGCGCGGCCGGCTGGTAGGCGGCGATCTTGTTGATCGCTTCCCAGCGCTGGCGTGAGTCGAGGCCATCGAGGAAATTCAGCTCTTCGGTGCCGATGATCTGGATTTTGTTCGGATAGATGACGTTGAGATAGCCAATCAGCGAGGGGCGTCGGCTTTTGGTGATGTTTTGCTCGAGCACGCGCGACTCGCCGCGCATGCCGGAAACCCAGCGCAGGGCCATGCGCTCGTGAACGCCATCGTAGAGTTGTCGTGCAGTAAGGCGATCCAATCCCGGTCCTTTGTACCGCGTGACAAGCCTGGCGGCAGCTGCGGCAGCAGGGCACATTGTGCCAGTTTGGCCAGGATGATGCTTTTTTAAGCTGCCGCTTGGGGTACGGCGGCCGATGGGGCGCATAAAAAAGCCCGCCTCGGCGGGAGGCGGGCTTTTCATGGCGTTATCGCCGCGGATCAACCGTACTGGCGTTCCTCGCGCACTTCGCGCTGGTGCTTGTCGTTGATCTTCTCGCGATGCTTGCGCAGCTGATGGGTGAGTTTTTCAATCAAGGAATCAATGGACGCATACATGTCAGGCTCTTTGGCCTCGGCGTGCAGGGTCGTGCCTTTGACGGCAAGCGTACCTTCGGCGCACTGCTGCAGTTTGTCGATCGAGAGCACGATGCTCAGGCTGAGAATCTTGTCGTCGAGGTGGGTGAGTCGATCCAGCTTACTCGTCGCGCGATCCCGCAGGGCTTGAGTGATCTCGATCTGTTGACCGCTGAGTTGGAATTGCATGTTGCGCCTCCTCTAGTGCTAACCGCATTGCGCGGCGTGGGTCGATGCGCGAGTCGTGAAGTGAAGCCTTGGCTGCGCACCCTCAATCATTGAGGTATGGGACGTTTATCGCACAAGCAAGTTCCGCAATGGTTAGCCGTATGTTGTTGCGTGATTTTCTGCACGCTACGGTGTGACCGGCACAGCAGCTTTGAACAGGTTGTTAGCCGCCGCGCTGGCGTTCACTGGAACTTGGAATACGCATGGCCTCCCTATATTTGGCGACGGTACGGCGAGCCACCTGAATGCCTTTGCGGTGCAGTTCAGCGGCAATCGCCTGGTCAGATAGCGGCTTACGCGCGTCTTCGGCGTCGATCAGCTTGCGCAGCATGGCCTGAATGGCGGTGGCCGAGGCGCTGCCGCCGTCCTCGGTGGCCACACCGCTGGAGAAGAAGTGCTTGAGCTCAAAGGTGCCGCGCGGTGTGTGAATGTATTTACGTGTAGTTACACGTGAAATCGTCGACTCGTGCATGCCTACTTCTTCGGCGACTTCGCGCAGCACCAGCGGATGCATGGCTTCGGGGCCGTAGTCGAGAAAGGCGCTTTGCCTGCGCACGATGGCGTCGGCGACTTTGATCAGGGTTTCGGCGCGTGATTCCAGGCTTTTGATCAGCCAGCGGGCTTCTTGCATCTGTCCGCGCATCCAGCTGGCGTCTTCGCCGCGTGCTTGAGCGATCAGGTTGCAATAGTGCTGGTTCAAGCCCAGCCGTGGCTGGCAATCGGGATTCAGGCTGACGCGCCAGCGGCCGGCTTCTTTGCGCGCGTAAACATCGGGAGCGACATACTCCACCGGCGTCGTGTCCAGGGCCGCGCCGGGGCGCGGATCGAGGCTGCGGATCAAGACGGCGGCGGCGGCGGTATCGTCGGTGTCGGCGCGCAGGCGACGGGCCAGTTTGGCGATGTCGTTGCGTGCCAGCAGTTCGAGTTCGTTGTCGACGATGCGTAATGCCAGCTCGAGTTGTGGCGTGGCCCGGTCGAACTGCTCCAGCTGCACGCGCAGGCAATCGCGCAGATCCAGGCTGGCCACGCCGGTGGGGTCAAAGCGCTGTAGTTGGCGGCGTACCTGATCCACTTCTTCGGCGGTTGCCTTGAAGTGCGGAGGCAGGGCGCTGACGACAGCATCCAAGCCCTCGGCCAGGTAACCGTCGGCATTGAGGGCATCGATCAGCACCGTGGCGATGGTTAGCTCGCGCGCGCTCAAGTGCGCCAGATTGAGCTGCCACAGCAGGTGCTCTTGCAAGCTTACCGGCGCGGCATTTTGCGGCTCGAGGTTGTCTTCGTCGCCGCTGTTGTTCGCACGGGTCAGGCTGTTGCCGCTGCCGTTGCTTGAGAAATCGATCGGATCTTCGCCGCGGCTATCGGCCCAGTCGGGAATATCGGCGTCGCCGCTATCGCCGCTGTCGTCGCTGCTGGTTTTTTGCGCGGGAACAGGCTCGGGCTCGAAGCCGGCATCTTCTGCGGCATCGTCGCTGCTCTCTTCGCTGTCTTCGGAAAATTCGAGCAGCGGATTGCTTTCGGCGATCTGACGCAACTCTGCCTCCAGCTCCAGCTGCGAAAGTTGCAGAAGGCGGATAGCCTGTTGCAACTGAGGCGTCAGGGTGAGCTGTTGATTGAGGCGAAACTGCAGTCCGGGTTTCATACCAGCCGGGTCAAATAAACTCGGCTCATCGTAACCCTAAGCGGGGGATGCGGCTATATGCAGAAGCACACACAGCGCACGAAATGCCAACGGCATTGTGATGCCGCCCGCACCATGGCAGATAGAACAGTTATCGGGATGCCCTCATGGCGGAGGGCATGCCGGTGGTCTGGGGCCTTATAGCTTGAACTCGCGGCCCAGATAGACTTCGCGCACTTTTTCGTCGGCAAGAATATGCGCGGGGGTGCCTCGGGAGAGCACTTCGCCATCATTGAGGATGTAGGCGCGGTCGCAAATGCCTAGGGTTTCGCGCACGTTGTGATCGGTGATGAGTACGCCGATGCCGCGCTCTTTCAGGTGGCGCACGATGCGCTGGATTTCACCGACCGAGATCGGGTCGACGCCGGCAAAGGGTTCGTCCAGCAGCATGTAGCGCGGTTGCGCGGCCAGTGCGCGGGCGATTTCGACACGGCGGCGCTCGCCACCAGAAAGGCTGATGCCTTTTTGGGTGGCGATGTGGCCGATCTTCAATTCGTCGAGCAATCCTTCCAGTTCCATGGAGCGTTGCTTGGCGTCGATATTCTCACGCAACTCCAGCACCGCCATGATGTTGTCGGCCACGCTGAGCCGGCGAAACACCGAGGCCTCTTGCGGCAGATAACCGATGCCGAGTTTGGCGCGAGCGTGCATGGGCAAACTGGTGATGTCCTGCTTGTCGAGTTTGATCGTGCCGGCATCGGCTTCGATCAGCCCGACCACCATGTAGAAGCAGGTCGTTTTACCCGCGCCGTTGGGGCCGAGCAGGCCGACGACTTCACCTTCGCGTATCGAAAATGCGAAATCACGTACGACTTGGCGTGTGCGAAAACTTTTCTGCAGACCTTCAGCTGACAGCATGGGTTATTTGCCCTGCGCCGGTTCGGCAGCGGGTGGGGGCGTAGGCGTGGTTGCGGGCGGTGTGGCCGGCGCGGCCGGCTTGGCCGTGGCGGGCTTGGGCTTGGGCAGGAAGGTACCCGAGACCAGCTTTTGACCGGCCGACTCGCCGGTGATCAGGCTGGTGTCGGTGTTGTAGGTGAGCTTGTCGCCGTGAAATTCGCCACGAGTCGCCTGCGTCACCACGGCGTTGCCGGTGAGTACGGCAATACCGTTGATATTGTCGTAGTCGAGGGTGGCGGCATCGCCTTGCATCAGATTGTTGTTTTCATCGAGCTGCTGGATGTGTGCGGGGGTGCCGGGCGTGCCGGTGACCACCACGCGCGAAATCTGCTGGTCGGCATCCAGGTGAATCTTGGCCACGGCGCCGGTCACGACCAGGGTGCCCTGGGTGATTTTTACATTGCCGGTCAGCGTGCTGATGGTGTTGGGCGCATTGAACGCCTCGGTGGATTTGGCCACGTAGTCCATCGGCTTCTGGCGGTCTTCCTTCTTGGCCAGGGCGGGCTGCGTGATGAGCAGGCCGAGGCACAGCAAGCCGAAGCCTTGCAGGGCCAGACCTTTAAGACTTGGGTTTGCGCGGCGGGAACGAGCCGTGGCTTTCATCGAGCAGCTCCAGATGATTATCGTTGAGGTTGGCACGCATGCCGACGCCGTTCATTCTACTGTCGCCTTGCGTCATCTGTGCCGACGCGGCGGTTTCCATGCGGTTTTCTTTTGGCCAGGCGGTGACGTCGGTGGTGTGCAGGTCCGCCGCCGGTCCATCGGCATAAGCGGGGCGATGCATATAAACCGGCCCTTGCAGCTTGAGCAGGGTGCCGGCCTTGTCGACCCAGCCGTAAAGCGATTCGCCTTCCCAGTTGGGCACGGTCGGCTCGTTGGAAGGCAGCTCGAATTTTGGCGTGTTGATATACAGCGACTCGTCGCCTTCGCGGCGCTCCAGGTGCGGCGCGTGCATGCGAAAGCTGGGCAGGCCGTCGACGTCGTAGGCGTACAGCTTGAAATTGGTCAGGGTGTAGCCGGAGCGCGGCGGGCCGACGAATTCGTTGACCTTGGGCGCAGGGGCGATCCACCAGTACAGAAATTGCACCAGGGCGGTGGCCAGTCCGAGCAGGACGATTGCTGTCGGTAGGCCGCGATCACGCAGAAAGCCGGGGAGCTTCATTGCCAATGTGCTCGTTCTGCAGCGCTTTTGCCTTGCGCGGCGAGGATCAGGTCGCAAACCTCGCGCGCGGCGCCTTTGCCGCCTTTGCGCTCTGTTTGCCAATGCGCCTGTTCGGCAACCCATGGGTGAGCATTGGCTACCGCCACGGCGAGTCCGACGATGTTCATCGGCGGCAGGTCGGGCAGGTCGTCGCCGACGAAGGCGGCTTGATCCGGGGTCAGTTTCAAGGCGTCGAGCAGCTCCAGCAAGCAGGCGCGCTTGTCGTTCTGGCCCTGGTAGACGTGGTTGATATCCAGCTCTTCGGCACGCAGGGCGACCGGATGGCTGATGCGTGCCGAGATGATCGCCACCTGCACGCCGTTGGCTTGCAAGCGCTTCAGCCCAAGGCCGTCGTGCACGTGGAATACCTTGGTTTCATGGCCACCTTCGCTGTACCACAACCGGCCATCGGTGAGGGTGCCGTCCACGTCGAAGACCGCGACGCGAATTTTTGCGGCACGGGCAAGCAGGTCGGCAGGAAGCTGAGCGAGATAAGGGGTAGGCGGCACGAGGCGGGTCTAAGTGAGGGAGTGGAAGGGGCGCTGGGCTGCCCCTGAGTCAGCTATCAGACCACGCGGGCGCGGAGCAGATCATGAATGTTCAACGCGCCAACGACGCGGTGTTCGTGGTCGACCACCAGCAGAGCGTGAATCTGGTGCTTTTCCATCAACTGGGCCGCCTCGATCGCCAGTTTGTCGGCGCTGATGGTCTTCGGGCCGCGGGTCATCAGCGAGGCGACAGTGGCGCCGCGCAAATCCACGCCGACGTCATCCAGTGCGCGGCGCAAGTCACCGTCGGTGAACACGCCCAGCAGGTGGTTTTCGGCGTCGACCACGGCGGTCATGCCCAGGTGCTTGCGGGTCATTTCGACCAGGGCCTGGGTCAGGCTGGCATCCTGGGTGACGACCGGGATGCCGTCGCCGGTATGCATCACATCACTGATATGCATCAGCAGGCGGCGGCCAAGGCTGCCGGCGGGGTGCGAGCGGGCGAAATCTTCCGAGGTGAAGCCGCGGGCTTCCAGCAGGGCAATCGCCAGCGCATCGCCCATGACCAGGGCGGCGGTGGTGCTGGCGGTGGGGGCCAGCCCCAGCGGGCACGCCTCGACGGAGATGCTGGTGTCCAGGTGCAAGTCGGCCTGAGTCGCCAGTGAGGACTGTTCGTTGCCGGTGATGGCAATCAGCGGGATGCCTTGGCGCTTGATCACCGGCAAGATGAATAACACCTCATCGCTTTCGCCGGAGTTGGACAGGGCCAGCACCACGTCCTGCGGCAAGATCATGCCCAGGTCGCCATGGCTGGCTTCGCCCGGGTGGACGAAGAACGCCGGGGTACCGGTCGAGGCGAGGGTGGCGGCGATCTTGCGCCCCACATGCCCGGATTTGCCCATGCCGGTCACCACGACTCGCCCGGCGCAACCGAGAATCAACCGGCAAGCCTCGACAAAGGCCTGGCCAATGCGCGGCTCCAGCGCGTGGATCGCTGCGGCTTCGGTGGCGATGACGGTGCGCGCACTGCGCACCAGCGCCTCGCCGTTGATGGCCGTGGCTGGCTCGGGGGCGGGCTTAGTGGGGCTGGCAATGTGTGCGTTCATGCATCCTCGGGAGTTGGTCGAACCGGTAAGTCATCACGGCGCGGGGCGAATGATAGTCTTTCATCTCACTACCCTGTGATTCATCGCATAAACACTGGCCTGGCCGGTGTCGGTCGGCGCTTGCCGGCTGGTCGGAAGCTTAACCTGTCGTTTCTGTGACAGAAGATTTCCATTACCATGGCACATTCGCATTTTACCGTCATATAACGACGCATTGGGTTCGGTTTGCCTCGAATTCACGCCGTTGTTGTACAGCTTTTCCCAGTAGATATTCCAAGTAGGAACCCCCATGGACGCTGCCACCATCCAGGCAATGATCGAGAACGGCTTACCCGGTGCGCAGGCTGACGTGAATGGCGACGACGGAGTGCATTTCGAAGCCGAAGTGGTCGCTAGCCAATTCGCCGGCAAGCTGCCGCTAGCGCGGCATCGGCTGGTGTACGCCACGCTAGGGGATTTGATGGGTGGCGCGATTCACGCGCTGGCGCTGAAAACCCTGACCCCAGAGGAAGCCGCGTCGCGCCGCTGACCTGCGGCCCGCCACGCGACTTTCCACTCCACCATTTTGTAAGGACAACGATGGCCAAGATCCTGATTAGCGGCGGCGTGCCGCTGCATGGCGAGGTCGGCATTTCCGGCGCCAAGAACGCGGTGCTGCCGATTCTCGCTTCTTGTTTGCTGGCCGATGAGCCGGTGGCGATCAGCAATGTGCCGCATCTGCATGACGTCACTACGTTCATCGAGCTGCTTGGCCAGATGGGTGTGCAGCTGGTGTTGGACGATCGCATGAAAATGCATGTCGACCCCAGCCATATCAATAGCCATATCGCACCGTACGACCTGGTTCGCACCATGCGTGCCTCGATCCTGGTGCTGGGGCCGCTGGTGGCGCGCTTCGGCCAGGCCGAAGTGTCGTTGCCGGGTGGCTGCGCGATTGGCTCGCGTCCGGTGGATCAGCACATCCGTGGCCTGCAAGCGCTGGGCGCCGAGGTTACGGTGGAGAACGGCTACATCAAGGCCAAGGCCAAGCGCTTGAAGGGCGCACGCATTGTGATGGACATGGTGACCGTCACCGGCACCGAAAACATCATGATGGCGGCGGCATTGGCCTCCGGCACCACCATTATCGAAAATGCCGCGCAGGAGCCTGAGGTTGTCGACCTGGCTCATTGCCTGATCGCCATGGGTGCGCAGATCGAAGGCGCCGGCTCCTCCACCATGGTGATTCATGGTGTCGAGCGCTTGCATGGCGCCGAGTACGAAGTGCTGCCTGACCGTATTGAAACCGGCACCTTCCTGGTTGGCGCTGCGATGACCGGCGGCAAGGTGCGCGCCCGCAATGCCCGCGCCAATACCTTGGAAGCGGTGTTGGCCAAGCTAGAGGAAGCTGGCGCGCATATCTCCACCGGGGCGGACTGGATTGAGCTGGACATGCAGGGGCGTCGCCCGAAAGCCGTCAATATCAGCACCGCGCCTTACCCGGCGTTTCCGACCGACATGCAGGCCCAGTTCACCGCGCTCAATTGCGTGGCCGAAGGCGTCGGTGTCATCACCGAGACGGTGTTCGAGAACCGCTTCATGCACGCGCATGAATTGCAGCGTCTGGGGGCCGATATCCGTCTTGAAGGCAATACCGCCATCATCCAGGGTGTGCCCAAGATGAGTGGCGCGCCGATCATGGCCACCGACCTGCGTGCCTCGGCCTGCCTGGTGCTGGCCGGCTTGGTGGCCGAAGGAGATACCACGGTGGATCGCGTGTATCACATTGATCGCGGCTACGAGAATATTGAAGAGAAGCTCGGCGTGCTGGGGGCGAAGATTCGTCGCTTGCCGTCTTGATGATGGCGGCGTAGCCGAGGGTGCTGTCGCCCCCGGATATAAAACGGGCCGCATATGCGGCCCGTTTTGCTTGCAGATCTGCGAGATGGGATGTTTGGCTTTACGGCTGGCGATAGCTCACCAGTTGCAGCACCAGATTACCGCCATCGCTTTGTGCCAGTTTTACCGGCACCGGATACTTCTGCGGTACATACCAGGCGTTGAACGATTTGTCGGCATCGGCGCGCTCCACCCGCACGGCCTGGAACTGACCTGCCGGTACCTTCACGCTATCTTTGCCGGCGACCTTGAATTGCTGATTCTCGACGTTGTGCCTGACCGCGACAGGCAGCGTTACGGCTTGCTTGCCGTCACGTAGCGCCAGGCCGACCGCGAAAGGGGCGAGGTTGCGATCGATCAGGCCGGGAACGCTGGCGTAGACAGTTGGCCCCTTGCCTTCGTCCACGCTGACCTGGTTGGTGGTCCAGTCGACCTTGATGTGTCGTTGTTTGTTTTTGATCGCAGCGTTCAAACGGTAGTCGTAGCTTTCCGTTTCCGCGCTGCCCTGGTTCCAGCGAAAATGTGTGGTTTCATTCGAGCTCGCACCCAGCGCGGCTGCCATGCCCGAGGTGCCTTGCGTCTGGTTGCTGTATTCCCAGTGGTTGTCGCCGCTGGAGGTCAGATGCAAGGTAGCTTCGCCAATCGCCTCGCCACCCTGTAACACCTGATAGGTCGCGGTGAAGGGTGTTGGTGTGGAGGGGGCGGTGGCAGCGAAGGCTGCGCTGGTTGAGAGGGCCAGCACCAGGCCGGCGAGTTTGCGGGGTGATGTGAGGGTCGTCATGAGGACCGCAGTCTACGCTGCACAGCTGAACGTGTGATGGAGCACAACGCAGGTTGCTGGTGTGCGTCGTGACCCCAGCATCGCCGATGCAAATTGAGCGATGCGAATTGATGGAGTTCGCGTCGCTGACCGATGACCTGCAGCCATCAACCGATGAGTTGATCGCCTTGCAAACGCAAAGGAGCTGACAGCTGCCGACCATCGAATGCAACGCCATCGGGCGAAGCCAGCTGCAGGCGCTTGTCGGCGATCAGCTTGAGCACGGCGGGCAATAGGCGGTGTTCATAAGGCAGCAAGCGTTGCGCCAGGGTGTGCTCGTCATCGCCGGGCTGTATGGCCAGGCGTGCCTGGGCAATCACCGGGCCGCCATCCAGCTCGGCGGTGACATAGTGCACGCTGACTCCGTGCTCGGCGTCGCCTGCTTCCAGTGCGCGACGGTGCGTGTGCAGGCCGCGATATTTGGGCAGTAGGGAGGGATGGATATTGATCATGCGGCCGACCCAGGGCTTGAGTGCCTGGCCGTCGATGATGCGCATAAAGCCGGCGAGCACCAGCACATCGGCGCCGCAGCCATCGAGCCGGGCAAACAGATCCAGGTCAAACGCAAGACGGTCTGCATAGGCGCGCGGGTTGAGCACCAAGGTAGGAATGCCCGCCGCTTCCGCCAGGCGAAGTGCGCCCGCGTTGGCCTTGTCGCTGGCGACCAGCACAAACTCGACCGGCAACTCGCCGCGTTCATGCGCGGCGAGCAAGGCGGCCAGATTGCTGCCGCGCCCGGAGGCGAGTACGGCGATACGAAGTGGCGAGGACATGCGCGGGGCTGCAGTCGGTCAGCCGATATGCACGCGTTCATCGCCCTGGGCTGGCACGATTTCACCGATCACCCGGCTATCCAGGCCGTGCTTGCTCAGCAGGGCGCTGGCGGCGGCAGCGTTCTCGCGCGACAGAATTACCGTGAAGCCGATACCGCAATTGAAGGTGCGCCACATCTCTTCGCGAGCGACGTTGCCTTCACGCATCAGCCACTCGAACACCGGCGGTAGCACGATGCTGGAAGCATCCAGGGCCACGCCGAGGTTTTGCGGAACCACGCGGATGATGTTTTCTTTCAGTCCGCCGCCGGTGATATGCGCCATGCCATGCACGGGCTGGCTCTTGAGCAGATCCAGCATCGCTTTGACGTAAATCGTGGTCGGCGCCATCAGCGCATCGGCCAGGGTCACGCCGCCTAGGTCGAGGTCCAGTGGGCGGCCGGCACGGTCGACAATCTTGCGGATCAACGAATAGCCATTGGAATGCGGGCCGGACGAAGCCACGCCGAGAATGACATCGCCGCTGACAATCGCCTCGCCACTGAGCAGGGCCGACTTCTCCACTGCGCCGACCGTAAACCCGGCCAGGTCGTACTCGCCCGGCGGATACATATCCGGCATTTCGGCGGTTTCACCGCCGATCAGTGCGCAACCGGCCAGTTCGCAGCCTTTGGCGATGCCACCGACCACCGCGACCGTGGTGTCCACGTCCAGCTTGCCGGTGGCGAAATAATCGAGGAAGAACAAAGGTTCGGCGCCTTGCACCAGCACATCGTTGACGCACATGCCGACCAGGTCGATGCCGATGGTGTCGTGGCGGCCCAGTTGCTGCGCCAGCTTGAGCTTGGTGCCCACGCCATCGGTGCCGGAGACCAGGACGGGCTCTTTATAACGGCCGCTTAGATCGAACAATCCGCCGAAGCCACCCAGCCCACCCATAACCTCCGGGCGAAATGTGCGCTTGACCAAGGGCTTGATGCGTTCGACCACAGCATTGCCCGCGTCGATGTTGACGCCAGCGGCGCGGTAGGTAAGGGCGTCGGACATAGCGGAACCGGGCGTGAAGAAACGACGAATGATAGCAGGATGTGGGGTAGGGCTTGGAGGTTAAGAGCGGGGAATGGAGTCGAAGGCGGGGAACAGGGAATGGGGGGCGGGGAACACGAAGGTCGAGTGGTGGTGATGGTGCAGCGCTCTTTTTGATCTTTTTGTCTTTTTTGCTTTTTTCTCTTGCTTTTTAGCTCCTGCTTTTTACGCTTTTCCCCGTTCCCCGTTCCCCGTTCCCCGTTCCCCGTTCCCCGTTCCCCGTTCCCCGTTCCCCGCCCGGATGGACGCTGCCGCCTGGATTGGGCAGACTCCCGGCAGTTTCCATGGATGTACTTATGCTTATGCGCTTGCCACGTCTGCTCATCGTCAGCTTATGCCTGGGCCTGCTGGGGCTGGGGTTCTTCGCCGCACCGCGGGTGGGGCATGCCCAGGGCCAGGTTTCGCCGTATACGGTGATCGTGCCGGTCAAGGACACCAGTGAAGCGCAGCGCGATGAGGCGTTTGGCGTCGCTTTAAGCCAGGTCATGGTGCGGGTCGCCGGCGGCCAGGATTTGCGCAGCAAGGCCGGTTACGCCGACGCGCTGAAAAATGCCCCGGGCATGGTGCAGCAATACCACTACCAGCGCGGTAGCCCGGCGCAGGGGGGCATCAACCTGCAGGTGATTTTCGACCAGGGCGCGGTGCAGCGGGCGGTGTCGCAGATGGGGGTTGCCAGCAACTCGGCAAGCAAGCCGCCGGTGCTATTGCTGGTGCGCGACCAGGACGGCAGCGTCTTGACCCGCGATGCGCTGGGCGCGCTGGCGCAGACTGCGGCCACTCGCGGATACAGCGTGGTGCTGGCTGATCCGTCCAAGGTCGCCGATACGCCGACGGTAAGCAATGCTGATCCCGAAGAACTGGTAACGCTGGCGCGTCAATACAAAACCGGCTTGATCCTGCTGGGTCAGTTGCGCAGCAATACGGCGGACTGGAACCTGGTCTCGGGTGGCCCACAGCAACGCTGGACCAGCAATGCAGCCGACAATATGGCGCTGCTCTCCGATGCGGGCAATGCGCTGGCCGACCGTCTAGGCAAACAACTTAATGTCATCGGCGCAGGCAATATCGACGGCAAGGTGTGGGTGTCGGACGTGCGTTCGGCGATGGACTACGCAAACTTGCTGGCGGCGTTGCGCGCCGACCCGATGGTGCATCAGGTGGTGACGCTGAGCGCGCAAGGCGATGGCATGTTGCTTGGCGTAAAGGCTGGGCTGCCGATGACCTCTCTCGCGGCCAATCTCACGGCCGATGGCCGGTTATTGCAGGCCGATGCACATAGCGGCGCGGACATCAGCCTGCGCTGGGTTCACTAACCGGCCGTAGGTTGCCTTGCCATAGGCGGTTCAGGCTTAGGCCGCGCGGGCCGACGCGCGGTAGCGGACATCGCCGGCCTCGCCCTTGTGGATTCGCATGGCTATTGGCTCAGCGCAGCATGCGCTGACAGCCGCGGCGACATAGGCGACACTTGCGGACCGGCTCCGCTACTCACCGAGACCTTTTCGCCGATGAATCCGCTGCCATCCATGAGCCACGACTCCTCTCGCCGCTGGCAAATGCTTGCGATTGCCGCGGGCATCTTCTACGTGCTTTGGCTGTTGTCGCCGGTGCTGATGCCCTTTGCATTCGCCGGCATGATGGCCTACCTGGGCGATCCATTGGCCGATCGTCTCGAACGGCTCGGCATGGGGCGCACGCTGGCGGTAAGCATCGTATTCATCGTGCTGGTGTTGGTGGCGGTGGGCGCGTTGTTGTTATTGATCCCGCTGATTTCCGGGCAGGTCGATAACCTGGTGCAAAATCTGCCGCGCTACGCCGATTGGGTGCATAAAACCGCGTTGCCATGGGTGGAAGCCAAATTGCACCTGGATGCACATGCATTCGATTCCAGTCGCCTGGTGGCGGCGATCAAGGAGCACATCGGTTCAATCGGCGAGGTGGCATCGACGGTGCTGGGGCAGATCTCGCGCTCCAGTCTTGGCGTGGTGATGTGGCTGACCAATCTGGTGCTGATCCCGGTCGTGGCGTTTTATTTGCTGCGCGACTGGGATCGTCTGGTGGCGTGGATCGATGGCATTCTGCCGCGTTCGATCGAGCCGACCATTGCGCATCTGGCGCGCGAGGCCGACAAAGTGCTGGGCGCGTTTGTTCGCGGCCAGCTGTTGGTGATGTTGGCGTTGGGCATTTTCTACGGTGCCGCGCTGTCCATTGCCGGTCTTTCCGTGGGGCCGTTGATCGGCATGGTCGCTGGCTTGCTCAGCTTCGTGCCTTACCTGGGTTTTATTGTCGGCTTTGGCTCGGCCTTGATCGCCGTGCTGGTGCAATACGGCGACTGGACCCATGTATTGATTGTGATCGGCATCTTTGTCGTCGGCCAGCTGCTGGAGGGTTATGTGCTGGTTCCGCGCCTGGTGGGCGAGAAGATCGGCCTGCATCCGGTGGCGGTGATTTTTGCCGTGTTGGCGGGTGGCTATCTATTTGGTTTTCTCGGCGTACTCCTGGCGCTGCCCGCAGCCTCGGTCATCATGGTGCTGTTGCGCTATCTGGCTGATCGCTATCGGCATAGCCAGCTCTACACCGAAGAGGGGCCGACCGATCCGGTGATCGCCGACGTCGAGGTAACCGTGGAGACCGCCCATGGCCGCGTCGCGACCGAAACCGTCGTGACTTCGGCAAGCGACGACGGCGCACGCACACCACGATGATTCCGCAATTACCGCTTGCCTTGCGCTGGCCACGCCGCCAGCGTTTTGAACATTTCTATGCTGGCGCCAACGCCGTTACTCTGGCTGCGGTGGAGTCGCTGGCGCGCGAACCCGGCTCACCCTGGCTATATCTGAGCGGCCCCAGTGGCAGTGGTAAAAGCCATCTTTTGATGGCGACCTGTCAGGCCGCCAATGAAACGGGTCGCACAGTGCAATATCTGCCGCTCGCCAGCCTGCGCGATAAGGCGGCGGCGATTCGTGGCGTGGCCGGCAGCGAACTTTTGGCGCTGGATGATCTTGGCGCCATTGCCGGCGATCGCGAAGCCGAGCATGCCTTGTTCGATCTCTACAACCAGACCAAGGCCGAAGGTGCGGCGATGCTGTTCGCCGCTGAGGCGCTGCCGGCATCGCTAGGCCTGGGCTTGCCCGATTTGCGCTCGCGTCTTGGTGCTTGCCAGCAAGTGCTGCTGAAGCCGCTGGACGATGCCGAGCGGCGTACCGTGCTGAAAAATCAGGCGGCGGTTCGTGGCATCGAGCTGGACGAAACCGTGCTGGACTGGCTATTCGCCCGTTATGCGCGCGACCTTGGCGCATTGCTCGATCTGCTCGACCGGCTGGATCAGGCCTCGCTCGCCGCGCAGCGTCGCGTGACCGTACATTTTTTGCGCAACTTGCTGCGCGAAGGGAACGCCTAGTCCTTGTCCGCTGTCGGCATGACGGTTCCCGTTTCAACTCTGGCGTGAGGGTTCCATGGCCATGTTTAGCCACGTTACCGTGGGGTGTCACGATCTCGAACAGGCGGCGGCCTTCTATGATGCTGTGCTGATGCCACTAGGGCTGCAGCGCCGAGTCGTCATACCCGACGGTGGTCCGCAGGCCGCTTGCTGGGTCGAGCCCGGGCATCCTTTGCCGAGGTTTTACGTCTACGTGCCCTTCGATGGCAGGGCCGCCCAGGCGGGTAACGGTGTCATGGTCGCGTTTGCGGCATTGTCGGCCAAGGCGGTCGATACCGCCTATGCCGCGGGCATGGCCAAGGGTGGGGCGGATGAGGGGGCGCCCGGGCCACGGCCTCATTACGGGGTGGGTTATTACGGCGCTTATCTGCGCGATCCGGATGGCAACAAGATTCACATCGTCTATCGCGGCGATATCTACGATAGCTGAGCGGTCTATGAGCGGATGGTTTTCGACCAAGGCTGTACCCGCTTTGTATCGTTCGGCGACTGGCTTTCCATCACACCAAGGAGCCCTATGAGGTTGTCTATGATCGGTTCTGTTCTCGTGCTCTGGGCGATGATGCAGAACGTCCATGCATCGGTGGATGAGGCCGAGAGAATTTCTGCCCTCACCGTGGCGCCGGGCCGTACGGTATGTCAGTCGCATGGGGTGATCGTCGCGGGCAAAACCGTCAAAGGCTCTCTATGTGTCAGCGGCGAGGACGCCGAACACGACGTCTATAGCTTTGGTGTGGCCGAATCGAAAGTGCTGTCTGGCGCCGATGATCTGGCCGAGAAAGGCCTTTCCGGCAGTTACGAGGGCCGGCCGCTGAGTATGCTTTGCACACCTGTCAGCCGTGCGGCGGACGGTCGTGGCGGCATGATGACTATGCCGGGCAAGGGCTTTCAGTCCGAGCGGCATCTCGCCACCGACAAGGCGCGCGAACCGGCGGTGCAGCGGCTTACCGCTGTAGTGGCACATCGATGCGTGGTGAAGCTGGCCGAACAAACATTGATGACGGTGCTGGTGCAGGTCGAGTGATCACGGTGGCGCGGTGACGAGATCTTTATCTCTTCAGCGCCGGGCAATGTTTCCATAGAAGACGTCTCTATGCCCTTTTAATGGGGGCCAAGTGCTCTGTGGCGGCAGGCGCCAGCCGTAGCGCAGTGTCTTTGATGAAATCGCGGGTGTTTTCTTAGGTCTGCTTTGCAGATCGCTTTGCGTGTCAGGCGCACGACTGTTTGTGGCGATCTTTTAGTCGCTTTTTCTGGGGCATTACTGGTGGTTTTTAAGATAATGGTTATCTGCGTGATGATCGTTTTTGGATTGTGTGTGATGTGTGAATTATTATTATTTTTAAAATTAATGAATTAATAATACAAATTTGATCTGACGAAGATGTTTTTCCATGTATTTTTTCGGCTATTCAGTCAGATTTTGATGGGCGTACCAATGCACGCCCGTTTGTTGTGGTGCCTGTCTTGCATGGCTATTCGTTTGTCACATCCGTAGTTAATAAGACTTTTCCCGCTGAATCATGCAACGCGACTTACCCGAATCACCCGGGATGGTTACGCGTGTGGGGTAGGCGTTGCCCGTCGCAGGTCAATAAAGGAATGAGGAGAAGTGTGTAATGAGTGTGAAAACATCGCTGTTACGGGTATGGCAAAAGGGTTCCGCCCGCCGTGCTGCCCCATCTGCGCTTGCCGTGCTTTCGTCTTCGTTGTTGATGCTTGCGATATCGACATCCGGCGCGTCAGCTCAAACCCAGTCCAATGGATTGCCAGGTAGTCTCGATTCAAGTTTCAATGGCACCGGCAAAGTGGTGCTTAATCTCCCTGGCTATAACCCCAATGTCGGTCGCGGCGTTGCGGTGCAGGCCGACGGAAAAGTCGTGACGACCGGGTACGCATCGAATGCTGGACTAAAGTACCTGGCGCTGGCGCGGCAAAATGCCGATGGCAGTGTAGATGCTGGCTTTGGAAATGGTGGCGAAGTCGTTGGTATCGCCAATTCCGTCGGTACCGCCGTGCTCGTATTGCCAGGTGGCAAGCTATTGGTAGGTGGATTTAATCGAATCAATCCGGCCACAGGATTTGGTTTTTTGTCGCGCTTCAACGCCGATGGTAGCGTGGACACGAGTTTTGGTGGCGGTAACGGCTGGGTCAGAGTGGCACTCCCCTATACCAGCGCCACTTATGGTTTTTCTGCGATGGCCTTGCAAAGCGACGGCAAAATCGTGGCAAGTGCGTTGCTAATTTTTCCGCAAAGCGGCACCAACTATGATTTGGTGGTTGCCCGCATGAATCCCGATGGCTCGTTGGATACCAGCTTCGGTAACGGCGGTATTACGACGATCGATGCCGGGTCGAGTACCGATAACGCGAAAGCGCTGGTGCTTCAGTCCGATGGCAAGATTGTGGTGGGCGGCGCCGCCCCCGGTGTCGGTGCGGCGTTGGCTCGCCTCAATACCGATGGCAGCCTGGATGCGAGCTTCGGTACGGGCGGCAAAGTCATCACCACCGTCACGCCCAATGCCAGCATCAATAGCCTGGCGATCGAGGCCAATGGCGATATTGCGGCGGCCGGCGGGGATGGTTCGGCTCAGGGCAATGTGTTGGTGCTTGCCTACAAGCCTAACGGCAGCCTGGACACAAGTTTTGGCGGTGGTGTGGGCTATGTCTCCACCGTCTTCGGTGCCTCGACAAGTGCCGCCAACAGCGTGATTGCACTGCGCGATGGAAGATTGGTGGCCGGCGGTTCTGGTGGCACGGATGTCAACGGCAAGAGTGATTTTATCCTGGCTCGCTACAACCTCGACGGTAGTGTGGATTCAAGCTTTAGCGGCGGTGCGGTGCAGACGGATTTCTCTGGCGGCGTCGATGGCATCAGTGCGCTGGCCTTGCAGTCTGACGGCAAGATCGTCGCTGCGGGTTGGTCAAACAATGCTGCCGGCAGTGCCAGCAACTTCGCGCTGGCCCGTTATCTTGGCGATCAGGCAGATTTGTCGCTGAGCAAAACCGCTTCGGCTTCCACGATTACCGCGGGCACGCCCTTTAGCTATACCTTGACCGTTACCAATAACGGCCCGCAGGTGGCGCAAGGCGTGGTGATTAACGATGCCTTGCCATCGTCACTGAGCTTTATTTCATGTAATGCCTCCGGTGGCACCTGTGGCGCCAATGGCAATAGCTTCCAGGCCAGTTTTGCCAATCTTGCGGCGGGTAGCAGCGGTACCGTCACTTTGACCGTTCTATTGGCGGCCAATACGCCCGCAGGCACCACGCTGGTCAATACTGCCTCGGCGCAGAGCCTGACCAACGATCCCAACCCCAGCAATAACACGGCCAGTGCGGCGATTACCGCGGTAAGCCCGCCACCGCATACCCTGACCTATTACCTGCACGGCACGGACTTGCCGCCGATCGTTCCCGGTACGTTTGTGATGAGCCAGCAGGCCGCTACCTCACAACTGCTGGCATTGAATCTGCTCGATGCGCCACAGTGGTATACCGCTGATGTTCTCAACGGCAGCTTTCCACAAGGGGCGTCATTCCAGTTCACCTTGCCTTGCTTGCTCGGCCTGAAGCTCGGCACCTATGAGCTTGATAGCACCGATGCCAATGGCAATGACGTGCAAGTGCTTGGGCAGACGGGCCAGCCGCTGCTTTGCCTGGGTTCGCAAACGGTGAGCTTCCCGGTCAACACGCCGCTGACGCTTACCAACCGGCGTTTACGCTTCACCATGAGTTCGGTACTTAGCCTGATTCTCAATTTGCAGCTCGGCCAAGGCACCTACGTTCAGGCTACGCCTTACCTCGGCACACCTTGATCGTGGCTTGGTCACCGCGCACAGAAGCACTGGCGCGGTGACCGGCATGCTGCGGCAGGCGATTTTTGCGGCACGAGACGCTATCGCGGCTTCTGTTCTTGCAACAAAAAAAGGCGCTCTTCGGAGCGCCTTTTTTGCTTGTGCAATCCATCTTCGAGTGGCGTTAGGGCTTACCTAGCGTATGCCAGACCAGCTAGACCTGAAGTCGGATACGCCTCAGGGACTACGCCTTCAATAGCCCTGGCGTAGCTTGCTGGCCAATGGCGTCGACCATGGCTTGGGCCACATTCAAGTTGCCGGCGATGATATTGCCGCTCTCGGGAATGCCATCGCGACCGGCAAAATCGCAATAGCGGCCGCCTGCTTCCCGCACCAGCAGCACGCCGGCGGCGAGATCCCAGGGCTTGAGGCCAATCTCGAAATAACCGTCATAGCGACCGGCGGCGGTATAGGCCAGATCCAGCGCGGCAGAGCCCGAGCGGCGGAGATCTTCCGCCTGGCCGAGCAGGGCGCGGGTCATGTCCAGCTGCGAGTCGAGGTGGGCGCGCTGACGGTAAGGGAAGCCAGTGGCGATCATTGCGCCACCCAGATTCTCGCGTTTGCTCACTCGCAGGCGGCGGTCATTGAGGTAAGCGCCATCGCCTTTGCTGGCGGTGAAGAGCTCATCTCGCAGCGGGTCGAAGATCACCGCATACACCGGCTCGCCGCGGTCGAGCATGGCGATCGACACGCAGAAATGCGGAATACCACGCAGGTAATTGTGGGTGCCGTCGAGGGGGTCGATAACCCAGGTCAGCGGGCCTTTGCCGGTGGCACCGCTTTCTTCAGCGAGAAAAGCATGGGTGGGATAGGCGCGACGGAGTTCTTTGACAATCTCGGCTTCAGCCAGTTTGTCCACTTCAGAGGCGAAGTCCATGCGTTGCTTCTCGACGACATTGAGTCCGTCGATACGGTTCATGTAGCGCAGGATGATGTTTCCTGCGGAGCGCGCGGCGCGCACCGCGACATTGACGGCGGGTCTTGGCATGGCTTCGGCTTTGTAAAAAGAACGGGGGTTTCGGCCGGCGATTCTAGCAGGGGAGGGGTCCGGCGGGGAACGGGGAATAGGGAAAGAGGGTGCGTGAAGCTCCATGC
>NZ_JAPDPE010000026.1 GCF_026283955.1 Dyella silvatica
ATTTTTTGGAAATGCGCTCTGCCCTTTGTTTTGCCGCGCAAGGCGCCGTGCCTACAGAAAGTCCCACCCTGCCCCTTGCTTTCGCCACGACGCCCTCCAACATCTGGCGATGTTCAACAGAATCCGAAACTGGCGCGCACGGCGCATCGTCGCTCGGCACCCGATCGCCGAATCGCTGTGGCAACACGCGTTGCTGCACTGTGCTCCAGCGCGTCGCCTGGGTGCTTCTGACCAGGCCGCACTGCGTGTACTGGCCACACTGTTCCTGGAGAGCAAGTCGCTGGAGCCGGTCAAGGGCTTGGAACTTAGCGACGCCGACCGAGTTCTGCTCGCAGCCCATGCTTGCGTGCCCATTCTGAAACTGGGCCTTGATTGGTACGACGGCTGGCACAGCGTCATCGTGTACCCGGACGCGTTTATTCCACGTCGCCCCAAAATCGACTCAGCGGGAGTGGTTCACCAGACCGACACCGTGATGGCCGGCGAGGCATGGGGGCGCGGGCCGGTGATCCTGTCATGGGCAGATGTGCTGAATGCCGGGAAGAAACCGGGGCACAACGTAGTCATCCACGAAATGGCCCACAAGCTCGACATGCTCAACGGCGACGCCAACGGCTTTCCGCCGCTGCACCGGCGGATGGATCGCCACGCGTGGACGCAGGTTTTCTCAGGTGCATGGGATCGCCTGCAAGATGAGCAAGCCAATGGCACTGAGCTGCCGATTGACCCGTACGCCCTTGAAAACCCGGCCGAGTTCTTTGCAGTGGCCAGCGAACAATTCTTCGAGGCGCCGGCAGCCTTGCGCCAGCATTTGCCAGACGTCTATCGGCAGCTTGAGCAGTTTTATCGGCAGCATCCGTTCTAAGCGCTCAGTGCCCAAGATCGAACCTCAGCGGGTACGACAGGCAGCGTGACACCGGGACAACCTCCGGGAAAAGTGACATTGGATATCTTGCTATTGGCAGCTCGGCAGGCAAGGCAGGCAAGGCAGGCAGGATCAGCTCTCAATCCTATCTGTTGACTTGAGTATCCAAATGGATACACTCGCTTGCGTGAATACAGTCATCCAGTCCGATGAATTCGCGGCATGGCTTAAGGGCCTGAGGGATCAGACCGCCAAGGCCAAGATCCTGGTCCGTATCAAGCGGCTGGTGGCGGGCAACATGGGTAATGCAAAACACTTTGACGGCATCACGGATGCTTCGTATTGACTACGGCCCAGGGTATCGGCTTTACATCGCGAAGGAAGGCAAGACGATTTATTTGCTATTGAATGGTGGCGACAAATCAAGCCAGAGCAAGGACATTGCGAAGGCAAAGAAGATACTGGCGCAGCGCTAAGCGCCAATGCAGGCTCCAGAAAGATATAGAGCACCATGTGAAACCCAGAAAGGAAAAGCCATGCGCACCAAGTTCTCGGCGTTCGATCCTGCCGAGTATCTCGACAGTGATGAGGCTATCGCCGCATACATCAACGAAGTGATGGCAGAAAACGACAGTGACTTGTTCCTTTCCGCACTCAACGACATTGCTCGCGCACGCGGAATGACCCAGGTTGCAGAAGCCAGCGGCCTTGGTCGCGAGAGCCTTTATAAAGCGTTGAAGCCCGGCGCCAAACCGGGCTTTACCACGGTAGACAAAGTCATGAGGGCGCTTGGCCTGCGGATGACTGCCACACCTTTACAGCAACACAAGCCAGCGAAACCGGCAAAGCCGGGCAAGGCTAGCAAGTCCATTCAATCTGCTGGACAACTGCGGCAGGCAAAGCCTGTCACACCTAAGCAGAAGCGAAGAGCACAGGTTTAACTTCACTTCGCCTTCACAACGTCCTCACCATAGACTTGACGCGCTTCACCTAACGCATAAGCCTGGTATTCGCGGGCCTACTACTAGTGGCTGAAGACTCTTCATAATCCAGCAGCCAAGGCTAAACCCCGAGGTCTAATTGCCCGGCCATAATGTCTTCGCCACTTATTCGCAGTATGGTTCGCAAGCCATGCAGCACTCAGGGGGAGGATCTATGGCAAGACGCAGGGGGAGTGGCATCGACACGGTTGCCTCGATGCCGTGGCCGGTCGGCATCATGCTCGGCTTGATTGGCTATATCGCCATCCGTTACGGCATTGGTTGGGCCCTCGGTATAAGCACTAATCCTTATCTCTCGGGCATGGGAAAAATCTACTCCACCGGAGTTCTTGCCCCGCTTGCGTGGCTCGTCCTGGTTCTTTGCTGGGCCGCAGCACTCGGCTCTTACTTGAAGAGCCGACGACGAAAAAGCCTGCTGGAAACGCAGACTGGACTAGACAGCCTTCGCGCGATGAACTGGCGCGAATTTGAGATGCTGGTGGGCGAGGCGTTTCGTCGCCGCGGCTACACCATCCATGAAACCGGGCTGGGTGGCGCCGATGGCGGCATCGACCTGATCCTGCATAAGGATGGCAAAACCACACTCGTGCAGTGCAAGCAATGGAAGACGCAACGCATTGACGTCAAGGTCGTGCGAGAGATGTTTGGTCTATTGGCACATCACGGTGCGGCTGGGGTGAAGATCGTGGCAGTGGGTAACTACACTGCGGACGCACAGCGCTTTGCACAAGGCAAGCCTATTGAGCTGATCCATGGTGAAGCGTTGCTTGCGATGGTGCGAGAGAGTCAAACGCCGCCGCCGACAAAAGCAGCAATAGCAACGACCAAACCTGTGGCTGTGGTAGCTAAGCCACCGCCCGATCCGACGCCGTCAACCCATCCAGCCTGCCCGAAATGCGGCGCCGATATGGTTCAGCGCTCAAATCGAAGTTCGAAAGATCGCTTCTGGGGTTGCGCGAAGTATCCGGCTTGTCGGGGGACGAGAGCGGCATGATCGCAATAGCCCACTACTCCCCCATGCCTCTGGAATGCTATGCGAGCTCCAAGTTTGACTGCGACTGTTTTGGCTCTTATCGCCATACAAACATTGCTTACGTACTCTCCTGGCCTAAGCGCATTTGAAGTACCTAAACTTTCCCTGGAAGAGAAGGTCGCAAAGTCCACTTTCGTCTTCATCGGGACAGTGAAAGAAGCTGACTATCAGGATCTACGCCGCACACGTAGCGAATCTGTGGCGCAGGTTCGGATTGATACCTTGCTTAAAGGTACGGCGACGGGAGATGTCGAAGTAATTTATTCGAACGGCATTGCCGAGTCCGCACCAGATTGTTGTGTTCTGGGTGGCAAGTACTTGTTCTTTGTAGCCGCGAATAGCCAGGGACTATTACAGAGTGTCAACGGCCCCTACGGCATCTATCTGATAGATCCTCCGCTTTCTCAGGCCAGCTCCCGGAATTAAGTGGCCGTCGACCCATCCTGGGAGACAGCACAAAAGGTGAGCGCGTCCGTTGCTAGCTCGCCCTGTACTACCTGATCACTCATCTGTTATCAGCTGTAGAAACGAATCTGACCCTTTAAGTTGTTAAGTTAAGTTCCATACCGCCTGAGCAGGTAACCGTGATGAGATGGCCGCCTGCCGTAGCAGTTTCACCGCCCACAAGTTGATCTGCCAGTATGCGCGAGAGGCACGCTCCATATGCTGCGCGGTGGGGGCGACTTCGGCGGATCGAGCACGATCAAGTCATAGCTTGGTGCCTTGTCACGCAGCAGGCGCAAGTATGCGAAGACAATTGCCTTCCTCTCCGTTTATGACCACTCTGCTTTTGGAAAAAGTCCCTGACACCTTTCCTGACTTGGAGAACGCAGAACGGAGCAAGCTAAGCGAACCTCATTTAACTTCCTCCGTTTCCGATCAAGGGAACCCTGAATGACAGAACCTGTCTACCGGGGCTAGCAGCAACCTGCGCTGACGGCCTGCGCAGGTTTCGTTTCAGTAGTTGGCTTGAATAAGGCAGTGTCATCGAAGATTCCGGGCAGGTGCTACATCGACAGGAAGGGGAGCGTACCCGCGGCCTGGCATTGCTCAACAGCGAAACGCGCGAGAGCTTGAGCCGCCATCGCTGGCGACAGCCACCGCTGACGCGCCCGGCGCTGGCGCTTACGTTGACTTTCGTCTTGCTACTGCACGCGCTGTTCGCACTGGTGCTGTGGCACGAGATACAGCTCAAGCCGTCGCAGCCAGAAGTGACGCATGTCAACATCGATCGGGCGCTGATCGTGCGCCTGATCGATCACCCCAGCAAGCCGCTCGCCGCACCACCGCCTGAGCCACCCGCACTGCCCACGCCGGTGCCACCGCCACAGGTGGTGCCTCCACGTGCTCGCCCCGTGACGCGCGAGAAGCCATCTCGTGAGGCGATGGTGGTGCAGGATCATCAAGCCGCACCTGCGCCGGCGCCCTCCGTGGCCACGCCGCCCGCCACCAGTTTGTTCTCGAAAAATGGCTCGGTGCGGCTACCGCCCACGACGCAGCCCGCCTGGGCAACAGCAAGCCCCAAGGCCAAGCCAGCCAAGCCCGCAGACGATCGTCAAATCATGCAGCACGACACCGACCGGATGCACACCCAGACCACCCGCTTCGACAAATATTTCCCGCCGCCGAACGAGACGGCTGGCGGTGCAGTGAGTCGCCATATAGGCGATGCGATCAAGGACATCGCTAAAAGCGTCTGCGATCCCAAGCGCCCTGGTTTCAACCCGCTATGCGGCGCGCCTCCGGTACCGCCTTCGCCAAAGAATCACGACGAGCGCCTTAACCTGCCATCGCGGCCACTGGTCGAGGATCTGCATCCGGCCACGCCGCCACCACTGTCGAGCTGCATCGCCGAGTACAGAGCAGGCCAGTCGCTGTCGGACGGCTGCCCGCTGGATACGCCTGATCTGGCCTTTAAGGCCGAGATGCGTGAATGCATCGATCTGTTCCGTGCGGGCAAGCGCCTCAAGACATGGTGCCCGCTCGATACGCCTCAACGCGCAGCGGCCGAGTCGTCGATGCCAGCGGTTTCCTCAAGCGTGGGTTTGCACTGAGATAGCAGCTGCCATCGGCAGGTGCGCGAGGTTGTTCATCAACACGACGCTTTCCGCCTGCCCTCGGCGCAAACCGTCCCAACTCGTCCTACGAACCACTTGCTGCTACTTTCCAGCCGTCTCGATCTCCGCCGCCTTCTGCGCGAGTTCCTTGATCTTGAGAACACGCAGATGCTCAGACTTTTTGAGCCCTTCGCGAGCCTCTTTGATCACCTCATGGGCCAGATTGTGGTTAGTGTGATGCCGCTTCGCGTCGATAGCGGCATCCAGCCGTTGCTGGGCCGACTGAATCGCTTTATCGACGCGGTAAAGGGGAGCATGGGGGTTCGTGGTCAGCGGCGGGTCGTAGCTTTTCATCATGGCGTTTCTTCGTGATCAGGACGGCACGATAGCCCGGTTGAGCGTGCTCCGCTCGTATATCGTCGTTACCCGCCTGGAGCAACGATCCAAAATCGGGGGGCAGAGTGGACGTTTCTACTTGCGCAGCCGACATTTGCTTTCGCCAGAATTAAATGTCACTGACCCCTATATTTGCCTATATTTGGAAGGCTGCCAGCTGAAAAGTGCACTCTGAGGAATCAAAATGGAATCAAGACGGGTTAGTAGTGAGTTGGCCCCGAGCAGCACAACAGGCAGCATGACACCGAGACGACTGACGGAAAAAGTGCAATCTGCCCCTTAGTTTTTCGCCCCTTGTTTTTCCGGTCACCAAAATAGAGTATTAATGGATATGGATTCTAAGGGGACTCCACATATGGAACTTATTCGAGGCATCGCCGCAGCATACGAGGAACGGCGAGACCTGATGGTCGTAGCCCTCACGGGAAGAACAGGCAGTGGATGCACAACAGCGGCATTGCAACTCTCCAAGCCGTTTGACGAAATATCTCTAACATATGAAGACTCACCAGAACCTGAAAAAAGGAAGCTTGCAATATCGCAAGACTTTGCCAAATCTCAGTGGGTGCCTTTCAAGTGCATCTCCGTGTCGGCAGCGATCTACTCTTTCCTACTTGAAGAGCCCTGGGAGAATATAGATAGATTAATTCGTACTCAAAAAATTAATGAACAAGCCATATCGAATTTACAGCACTTACACAAGACGATGCAAAATCACAGGGACTACGCATCATTTTACGACGCAATGAATTTCTCAGACGACGAAGATATTAAAACCAGTGCGTGGAACTTTTTTAACATCGAGATTTCTCAGCAGTTAAACGAAGTTCGAAAAGAATTTGGAAATTTCTTCCAGCCATTTTTTCAAACAATTGGAGATAACGTACGCTTAAGCGGAAAAGCCACAGACAATTCCCCAGATGCCTCAAAACTATTCGACCTAATGATCCGCCTAAGAAAGCTAGTTCATGCAGCTGAAAGCCATAACAAATCAAATAAAATAACCAGCACACGGGTAGTCATTGACGCGATTCGAAATCCTCTTGAACTAGTTTATTTACGTGATCATTTCGGATCATTTTATGCCGTTGCAATTACGACTGATGACGAAGCCAGAAGAGCACGACTAGCAGATAACGGCCTAAGTAAAGCTGACATTACCAGGCTAGACGACAAAGAATATAGCTCCACCACAAAGCACCTCGATGATTACAAGTCTTTTGTTTCACAAAATTTAATGGATTGCATCCAAAAGGCGGACATTTTTATACACAATCCAGGAAAGCCTGGAGAAATTGGCCTACTAGGCAAATATCTAAATGCTCAATTAGTCAGATACGTAGCACTTGCACTAAGACCAGGATTGGTTACACCAACGCGCGACGAGCGGTGCATGCAAATAGCTTTCGTAGCAAAGCTCAACAGCGGCTGTATTTCGCGCCAAGTCGGCGCAGCAGTAGCCGATAAGAATTATTCTATAAAATCCGTGGGCTGGAATGATGTCGCAAAAGGCCAAGTGCCGTGCTTATTAAGAAATGTCGATGATCTAATCAAAGGCGATGATTCAAATGCATTTAGCGACTATGAAAAGAAAAGCCAAGACCTAAAAAATCATTTGAGTAAAACCTTTAAACAAAGAGAGACATTAAAAACGAGTCAAGGGCTTCGATGCCCTTATTGCTTTAAAGATGCTTACAATTCTATAACCAAAAAAAGCAATCAAGTTCACACCAGATCCCTGCATGCTGAAGAAAATGCATTTTTACAATTAGCCAAGTATGGAAGTAACGGCATTGAACATGGCATCTTATATACAACGGCAAGCCCCTGCGAGTTGTGTTCAAAAAAAGCATATCAACTTGGAATTAAGGAAATCGTGTTCGTCGACCCCTACCCTGGTATATCATCAACCCATGTCTTAGCCTACGGAACAGCTGATGATCGCCCGAAACTTCGTCTTTTCAGCGGAGCAGTCGGTCACGCTTATCATCGCCTCTATGATCCATTGCTTTCTATTAAAGATGAATACACAGCCAGGTTGTCACAAGAAACACAAATACAGCTTCCATTGACATCTCCTAAGGCCTAACAAAAAAAGCCCACATTTGTGGGCTTTTTTTTGTACACATTAAAACTAAAACCCACATACTCCTTCGATACTCCCCACCCGCGTCATACAACGCATGTAAAATCTGCCCTAGCGAGTTCTACCTCACCACCTCAATCAACCGCTCAAATACATTGCTGCGATGTCGTTCGGTTTTAAGACTGTCCGAAGCCAGTGCGTTCCGCACCTCACCATAGCGCTTCACGTTGTCAATCCCCCCCTACCTCAAATGAACTCGATTACGGCAGCGATTTCGCCACTACACCCCTTAGACGGGAAGATCACGCCGCAATCCGCTCTATCCGCTCGATAGCTTTGCCGAGCGCCCGGTGGGCTTCCTCCAGATCGTAGTCCGCTTGGAGCCCCAGCCAGAAGCGTTCGCTGGTCCCCAAGGCCACGGCCAGACGCACCGCGGTATCTGCCGTGACGCCACGCTTGCCAAGCACGATCTCGTTGATACGCCGCGGCGGTACGCCGGCAGCGCGCGCCAAGGCGTTCTGGCTGATGCCCATGGGCGTCAGAAACTCCTCAAGCAGCACTTCGCCGGGATGGATATTGGGCAGGCTCTTCATGATCGACTCGTTGGTGTCAGTGGTAATCGACGATTTCCACGTCGTAGACGTCGCCATCCATCCATCGAAAACAGATACGCCATTGATCGTTGATCCGAATGCTGTACTGGCCTTTGCGATGGCCCTTGAGGGCTTCGAGCCGATTAGCTGGTGGAACCCGCAGATCGTCCAGCACGGAGGCATTGCCGAGCATACGCAGTTTGCGACGCGCCACGGACTGGATATCGGCCGGCAGACGCCGCGAAGGCGTTCCGCCGCAGATCTTTTCCGCCTCCTTGTCGGCAAAGCTTCTGATCCCCGGCGGACCATAACGCCAACCGTCATATGACGCAAGTCGTCATAGAAAAAAGGCCGCCAGATGGCGGCCCTCTCTCTCATTGATCCAATGGATCACATATTCCGCCGATACTCCCCACCCACGTCATACAACGCGTGCGAGATCTGCCCCAGCGAGTTGTACTTCACCGCCTCAATCAACTGCTCGAACACATTGCGGCGATCACGCGCGGTGTTCTGCAGCACCTTCAGGCTTTCCGGCGCCAGCGCATTACGCGCATCGCCGTAGCCTTTCACGTTGGTGATCTGCTGACCTTTCTCTTCTTCGGTCGAACGGATGAGTTCGATCTCGGTGGCGATTTCGCCGCCGTGGTCTTTGGGCAGGAAGGTGTTGACGCCGATGAGGGGTAGCGAGCCGTCGTGCTTTTTGTGCTCGTAGTACATCGACTCTTCCTGGATCTTGCCGCGCTGGTACATGGTATCCATCGCGCCGAGCACGCCGCCGCGCTCGCTGATCGCCTCGAACTCTTTGTATACCGCCTCTTCCACCAGGTCGGTGAGCGTGTCGACGACGTAGCTGCCCTGCCAGGGGTTTTCGTTGAAGTTGAGGCCTAGCTCTTTGTTGATGATCATCTGGATCGCCACGGCACGGCGCACGCTTTCTTCGGTCGGCGTGGTAATCGCTTCGTCGTAGGCGTTGGTGTGCAGGCTGTTGCAATTGTCGAACAGCGCGTACATGGCTTGCAGGGTGGTGCGGATGTCGTTGAACTGGATCTCTTGCGCGTGCAGTGAGCGGCCGGAGGTCTGGATGTGGTACTTCATCATCTGGCTGCGGGCGCTGGCGCCGTAGCGCTCACGCATGGCGCGGGCCCAGATGCGGCGGGCGACGCGGCCGATCACCGTGTATTCCGGGTCCATGCCGTTGGAGAAGAAGAAGCTGAGGTTGGGCGCGAAGTCGTCCACGCTCATGCCGCGGGCGAGGTAGTACTCGACGATGGTGAAGCCGTTGCTCAGGGTGAAGGCGAGCTGGCTGATCGGGTTTGCGCCGGCTTCGGCGATGTGATAACCGGAGATGGATACCGAATAGAAATTGCGCACTTTGTTGTCGACAAAGTATTGCTGGATGTCGCCCATCATGCGCAGGGCGAATTCGGTGCTGAAGATGCAGGTGTTCTGCGCCTGGTCTTCTTTGAAGATGTCGGCCTGCACGGTGCCGCGCACCGCCTGCAGAGTTTCCGTCTTGATGCGTGCGTAGGTTTCCGCATCGACCAGCTCGTCGCCGGAGACGCCGAGCAGACCCAGGCCGAGGCCATCGTTACCGGCGGGCAATTCACCGTGGTACTTCGGGCGTGGCACGTGCTTGTAGATCTCGGCGATTTTCTTTTCGGCAACGGCCCAGCGGGCATCGTCTTCGCGCAGGTATTTCTCGACGTTCTGGTCGATGGCGGTGTTCATGAACATCGCCAGGATCATCGGCGCCGGGCCGTTGATGGTCATCGAGACTGAAGTGCTTGGCGCGCTGAGGTCGAAGCCGGAGTACAGCTTCTTCATGTCGTCCAGGGTGGCGATATTGACGCCGGAGTTGCCGATCTTGCCGAAGATATCCGGGCGCGGTGCCGGGTCTTCGCCATACAGGGTGACTGAGTCGAACGCGGTGGACAGGCGCGTGGCGGCACCGCCCTGGCTGAGGTAATGGAAGCGGCGGTTGGTGCGCTCCGGCGTGCCTTCGCCGGCAAACATGCGGGTCGGGTCTTCACCACTGCGGCGGTACGGGTACACGCCACCGGTATACGGGTAATGACCCGGCAAGTGCTCGCGACCGAGGAAGCTGACCAGCTCGCCCCAGTCTTTCGACTTCGGCGGCGCCACTTTCGGAATCTTCTGGTGACTAAGCGAGTCGCGGTAGTTCTCGACGCGAATGACCTTGTCGCGCACTTTGTATTCGTTGACGTCGGCGGTGACCGACTTGTACAGCGCCGGCCACTCGCGCAGCTGATGGATGGCCTCGTGGCTGAGTTCTTTCAGCGCGGCGTTATAGCGCTTGCGCAGGGTGATCAGCGAGCGGTCGCCTTCGGCGTGCAGGTCGACGCTGTGATAAAGGTCGAGCGCGCGCGGCAGTTTTTCGTCGCCGAGTTCTTTCAGCGCCTCGTAGTAGTGCTGCGCCTTGCTGGCGTATTCGGCCTGGCGCTCGATGCTGCTGTTGATGGCGCGACCCTGCTCGGCAATCTCGGCGAGGTAACGCACGCGGCTGCCGGGAATCAGCACAGTGGCGCGCGGCGACTTCAAGCTGGTGTCGAGCTGGGGCGACCATTTTTCCGCGGGCAGTTGCAGCTTGTCGCGCATCAGCCGGCAAAGATTGGAGAACATCCAGGTGACGCCAGGGTCGTTGAACTGACTGGCGATGGTCGGGTACACCGGCACGTCTTCGTCTTGCAGGGTGAAGGCGGTGCGGTTGCGCTTCCACTGTTTGCGCACATCGCGCAGCGCGTCTTCGGCGCCGCGCTTGTCGAACTTGTTGAGCACAACCAGCTCGGCGAAGTCGATCATGTCGATCTTTTCCAGCTGGCTGGCGGCGCCGTATTCGCTGGTCATCACATAGACCGGGAAATCGACCAGGTCGACGATTTCCGAATCGCTTTGACCGATACCGGCGGTTTCGACAATGACTAGGTCGTAGGGCTGGCTCTTCAAGAAATCGATGCAGTCGTGCAGCACGATGCTGGTCGCGGCGTGCTGGCGACGCGTGGCCATGGAGCGCATATACACGCGGTGACTGCGCAGTGAGTTCATGCGGATGCGGTCGCCGAGCAAGGCGCCGCCAGAGCGACGGCGGGTCGGGTCGACCGCCAGCACGGCAATCCGCATCGTGGGGAAGGCATGCAGAAAGCGCAGCAGCAACTCGTCCACCACCGATGATTTACCCGCACCGCCGGTGCCGGTAAGGCCGAGTACCGGCGTCTGTTTGCCGGCGAGCTTCCATTGTTTACGCTGATGCTCTAGCTCGACGTCAGAGAGCTTGCCCTCTTCGATGGCCGACAGCATGTGGCCGATGGAGATCTCGTCGTCGATGTCGATCTTGGGCAGCGAGGCGCCCTCGTTCTGCGCACGCTGCACGGCGGCCTTGCCGGCGCGCTGCATCACGTCTTCGATCATCTCGGTCAGGCCGAGCTTCATGCCGTCGTTGGGGTGATAGATGCGCTCCACCCCATAGGCCTGCAGTTCGCGGATCTCCTCCGGGGTGATGGTGCCGCCGCCGCCGCCGAACACGCGGATATGCGCCGCGCCACGCTCTTTCAGCATGTCCACCATGTACTTGAAGTACTCGACGTGGCCGCCCTGGTAGGAGGACAGCGCGATGGCGTCGGCATCTTCTTGCAGTGCAGCACGAACCACATCCTCGACCGAGCGATTATGGCCCAGGTGAATGACTTCAGCCCCTTGCGATTGAATGATGCGGCGCATGATATTGATCGCCGCATCGTGGCCGTCGAACAGGCTGGCGGCGGTGACGAAACGCAGCGGGCTGCTTTCTGACTGGGCCGCGCTGGCGGGAACGTGCTTGGCGATCGAACTCATGACGACTCCGGAACTTCACAGGGAGGGAACTGGCGAATTGTAGCGCGTGCGCCCGCCGCTCCCATGCCCTGCCCCGGGCCGCCCGCCGTGCCTCGATCCAAAGGCCACGGCGGGACGCATGCCACCCAACGCTGGGCCTATGGCCTTCGCCTGCATGGCCTGTCGCCAGACTTACATCGCCTGATACGCCGCCGCCAGCTCGGGCGCGAAATCTTCGAATCGGGTGGGTGTGGTATTGCCTGGATGGCGCCCTTCCAGCGATTTGATCCGCCCTTGATTGATCGCCTGCGCCAGCTCGACATACAACCCCGCCAGGTTGGGCGAGAAACCCGCGCCGAGCAAAGCGCCGGTCATATCTTCCGCAGTGAGCTGTACATAGTTGAGATCGGGCTGGCCGATACGCTCGCCCAGCAAACGCGTAGCCTCGGCATAGGAAAGGTCGCACGGGCCGAGCAGCTCGCGCACCACGACGCCATGCCAGTCGCGCGCGATCAGCGCCTTGGCCGCGACGTCGGCGAGGTCGCGGGTGGCAATCATCGGTATCGGCAGATCGGGCGCCACCGCGTCACCGTTAAGGCCAGCCTGCTTGATCACGCCCAGCGCACCATAGAAGTTCTCGAACAGGGCACCGGTACGCAGCATCAGCACGTTGCAGCCGTTCAAGCCGCGCAGGCGCGTCTCCTGCTCATGCATGCTGGCAATCGGCCCGGTGCCCGCGGGCAGCTCGGCGCCAAGGCTGCTATGGAACACCACATGACCGGTGCCGTTTTCGCGCAAGGCGTGCACGATGGCCTCGCCCTGCGCGCGTTGCATGGCGTAGTAATCGGGCACCTGCATGTCGTAAGGCAGCAAGGTGTATACCGCCGCCGCATCGCGGAAGGCACGGGTAAGAAAAGCAGCGTTGTCCGGCTCGCCCACCAGCACACTGGCGCCGAGCCGGGCCAGCGGCTGCAGCCGGCTGGCCGAGCGGCCCAGCGCACGCACTTGCTGGCCCGCTTGCAGCAATTGTTCGACCAGATATTGACCGGTATGCCCGGTGGCTCCCATCACGGTAATCATGTTTGTCTCCTGCCGCTGCCGGCGCTGTGGTTGGCTCGTGGGCAGTATCGATTTGCATGGCGGCGGCACTCCATGCTGGCGCGTCGCTGCTTGATGCTCGATCGTCCACGAGCTTTCTTTGCGGCGGTGGACGACGCGATAAGCGCCAGCGCACACTCGCGCCATGAACGATCAAGCCGTCTGGGCGCCGGTCGACCCGCTGGGCGAGGCGCTGCACTTTTTACGCATGAGCGGCACGTTTTATTGCCGCTCGGAGTTCACCGCGCCCTGGGGGCTGGCGCTGCCGCCGATGCAGCATTGCCTGATGTTTCATGTGGTGACCCAGGGGCGTTGCTGGCTGGACATGGGCGACGGCACACCTCTGTTGCTGCAACAGGGCGACCTTGCACTGGTACCGCACGGCGAGGGCCACGATCTGCTCAGCGAGGCCGGTGCGACGGCGGCGCCGCTGTTCGAGCTGCCGCGCGAATGCGCCAGCGAACGCTATGAGGTGATCCGCCACGGTGGTGGCGGCCATGCCACACAACTGGTTTGCGGCGCGGTGCGCTTTGACCACCCGGCCGCGCACCGCTTGATGGAGTTGCTGCCCAATGTGATTCGCATCGAGGCCTCGCAACTGCCACACGCCGAGTGGATTCAAAGCACCCTGCGCTTTATGGCGGCCGAGGCCCAAACACTGCGACCGGGCGGCGAAACGGTGATTACCCGGCTTGCCGATATCCTGGTGATCCAGGCGATCCGCGTATGGATCGAACGCGACCCCAGGGCGCAGACCGGCTGGTTGGGGGCTCTGCAAGACAAGCAGATCGGCCGCGCCATCAGCTTGATTCACCGCGAACCCGCCCGCGCCTGGACGCTGGCCTCGCTGGCGCGCGAAGTGGCGATGTCGCGCTCGGCGTTTGCCGCGCGCTTCAGCGAGCTGGTCGGCCTGCCCGCGATGCAGTATCTGGCGCGCTGGCGCATGCATCTGGCGCTGACCCAGCTGAAAGAGCACGACGCTGCCATCGGCGACCTGGCCAGCGACCTGGGCTACCAGTCCGAAGCGGCATTTAGTCGCGCCTTCAAGCGCTTTATCGGGGTCTCGCCGGGGGCCGCGCGGCGCCAGGTCCATAGCGCCTGAAAGCCTTGCCGGACAAGGCCTGCGCCGCTTACTTGCCCGCGCCGACGCCCCATCACGACAAAACCACGCCGGTAGCAGCTAGCATCGCTGGCTCGGCTTAGGTAAGTTGCTCTTTTTAACGGCTCACACAGGGGCGGCAGACGCAGCCAGTGACGGTATACCGCCACTGGCCCATGGCGTCTGCCTTGCCTTATGACGAGCGATATGAGGATTACAGTGCGATCACTTTTTGCAGGCGCCACGCGTCTGATCATCCGTTGTCACCCACAGGCCCAGCTCGCCGGGTATGCATCGTGCTGAGCGGCCATCAAGTTTTAGTCACCGTAGGCACGCCGTGCACGATGTCCGCCGTGGGCAGCACGGAGACCTATCAGGCACTGGTTCGCGGCAGCGCTGACTTCATCGCCATGGCGGCGTTCGACGCCGGGCTGATTGAATTCGACGACCCGGGCGCCGAGGCCTCCGCCATGCGCTGGGTGGGCGGCGAGCACGCCGGCCAGCCGGCCAGCCTGGCCGATATCGAAGCCCGTCACGGCGCCCAGTTGCGCGCCAACCTGGGCATTCGGCGGATCGATCCGAGCCGGCTGGCGCCGCAGCAAACGGTAACCGACATTGCCGCCAGCCTGCCGCACGACCTGGAAGAAGGCGGCCTGCGCCGCCTGGCCGGTATCCGTTACGACGATGTGCGCGGCTCGGCACTGAAAGACATGTACGGCTTGTTCCAGGACGAACCGTTGCTGTCGCCATCGCTGCAATCGCAATTGTTCGCCTACGGCGCGCTCGGCGCCCTGGCCGGGCTGCCGCTGCCGCTGGCCGAGCTGGTCAGCAACCCCTACGGTTTTCGGGTCAGCGCCGCCACCGCGTTTGGTGGCATGGATTCGCTGGCGCAGTGGATTCGTCCAGATGCACCGCCGCCGCCCGAGGGCATTCCGCGCGACCGTTTCGCGGTACGTCTGGCCAGCTCGCTGGGTTCGCATGGCCCGGCCCTGGTATCGACCATGCTGGCACCGGCGTACAGCCTCAGCCGGACCCTGAAAAACCCCGCCCTGCGCGATTCGCTGCGCTCCGACGATCCGGGCTATATGCGCGTGCCGCAAACCCCGCTGACCGCGGTGGGCGCCTGCGCCTCCAGCCTGATTGCGCTGTGTGATATCGCCCCGCAGCTGCTGTTCGACTACCCCGGTTTCCAGCGGCCGAAAATGGCCTTGCTGACCGCCGCCGATGCCGGCCTGCAGCCGCGTTTCGGTATTTTCGACGGCTTTGGCACCGGCGCCTTGATGACCAGCGAAAAGCTGGCCGAGGTAAATGCTGGCCATGGCCCCGACGCGCAGCGCACGGTGGGCGAAAGCCTGGCGCCGTTCGACGTCGACGCCAACGGCACCGTGGTCGGCAATGCCGGCTCGGGCCTGCTGATCACCACGCTGGATTTTGCCTTGCGCAACTTCCTCGACATCAGCTCGATCATTGTCGGCTGGGGACAAAGTGGCGAGGCAGGTGGCAAGGCGCATTTTGCCGGCGTCGGCTTTGGTGGCGAGAACGCGATGATCCATGCACTGGACATGGCCCACCAAGCCCATGGCTACGGCGTTGCCGATTTTGAATATCTGGTGGCCCACGCCACCGGCACGCGCACCAATTCAAAAAGCGACTTGAACACCGCCGCCGCCGCGCGGGCCGGGGCCGCGTTGCGCCAGGGCTTCAAGGGCCCGCTGCCGCCGATGTTCGTCGGCACGCCCAAGGCGCTGGGCGACGGCCATACCATGGGCGAGACCGGCCTCAAGGCGATCTCGCAGGCCTTGCAGTACGTCCTGGGCAAACCCGCGCCGGGCGTACCGACCCTGCGCCAGGTCGACCCGGAGCTGGAGTCCTCGCTGGTCGCATTCAAGCTACAAAAAGCACCGCTGCAAGGCCACACGGACAGCGGCGCGGTCTGCGCCACGCAGGGTTTCGGCGGATACAACGGCGCGGTCGCCTTGCGTTCGGCCAACCCTGCCGCACTGGCTCGCTATCAACTCGACGCAGATGTTTTAGCCGCCTATCTGGAGCGCTGGCCGCAACTGCGCAAGGAGCGCGAACAGCGCGAACGCGCATTCCGTCGCGGCCCGAAGCTGGCCTTGGCGATGGCCGAACGGCATCGCTGGCACGGCGAAGAATAAAACCCGCAAGGGTAATCACCGCAACAAAGACCGCAACCGTTATCCCGGCAAAAGCCGGGATAACGGGGGAATCACGCGTTACCGCGATCAACCTGGCAAGGCGGCTCTTTTGCGGCGCGTGCGTGTCCACCAGAACAGAAAGCCGGTGGTGACGAAAAACGCGGGCAGCAAGCCGATCAAGGCAATCACCAATCGCCAGGCGCTACCGCCGACCGCACCGGCATGCAACGGATAAATCCCATCGCTGACATGCGCGCCGGTGCCTTGCTGGTCGGCATCGTAGGCCGCGATGACCTTGCCGGCGTAAGGGTCGACCACTACCGTGCTGCGACCCACGGCATTCCATTCGTTGGGACCGCGCGCACGTATCAGCAACGCCGCATTCTTGGCGTCTGGTAACGAGATGCGACGCAACTCCGATTGCGGCAACGCGGCTTGCGCGGCAGTCAATGCATCAAGCCAGCGTATCGGTGCATCTTGCTTGGCCAGCGGTGACGGTGGCTTGAAATCCGCTTGATGATCGGCGAACACCGTGCGCAACACACTGCGCGCCGAATCCTTGTAGATCAATAACACCCCGGTCACGGTGCTCAGCAGCAACAACGGCAACAGCACCGCGCCAAAACTTTGATGCCAGCTGCGCCAGCGCCGCGTTGGCGGCTGCGCATACATGCGCACCGAGTTACGCCAATGACCGCGCCGCGGCCACCACAACACAGCCCCGGAAATCAGCAGGCATAGTTCGATCACCCCTACCACGCCAAGTACCTGCTCGCCCGTTTTGCCGCCGAGCAAATGCGTATGCAGTAGACGCAACCAAAGCAGCCAGTCGTTCTGCGGCGAACGCGTCAGCAGCGGGTGGCCGTCGAGCGGGTCCAGATAAACACGCACATCGCCGCCCAGATACAACTGCCACACCGGTAACTCGGCGCTGGGCATATCGGCATTACGCGCCGGCGTTGGCCACGGGGTTTGATAAATGCGCTCAAGCACCACCGCGTTCTGCGCCATGGTCGGCAAGGCATACCGCGTCAATTCGGGGTGTTGCCATCTCAGCAGCGGCATTTGAAACGCCAGCAAGCTGCCCGACAGTGCAAGCACGGCGAACAACACGCCAATGCTCAAGCCTGTCCATAGATGGAAGGTGCGCAAGACATCGCGCCAGCGAAAACGCCGGCGAACCACGGTGAGCGACGGGGCAGCCGGGCGCGACGTCATCGGACAGTCGCCGTGTTGAGTACGAACAGAATCATGCGGGAACAGGCTGGCGCAGGTGGTGGGCGAGCCTAACATGGCGCCCGCTACGACGAACTACGGCATCAAACGCCGTTAGCGCGAGCGGCTTCTTTCAAAGGCAGCCCGCCTCTCGGTGGCAGAGGCGGGATCGAGCGGCGGACGGCTAGTCCATACCAAACGGCAAGTTCGGCGAGGCGATCACCCGCTCGCCCACCGCATCGCCACGCAGGAACGCAAATGCCGCGTTGACCACTTCCGGTGCGTCCAGCACCCGGTGATGCCCCAGCCCTTGCGTGGTCAGCAGACGCGCGCCGTTCCAGTGCCGCGCGTAGCGCTCGCCCTCTTCCCACGGCACATCGTGATCGTCCAGGTCGTGCACGATCAACGCCGGCTGGCCCATCCGCGGCAGATGGCGATGCACTTGCAGGTCATGGATATTGACGCCGGAAAGCGCCTCGAAGCGGTCATGCAGGCGCTGGCTGAGATGCGCGCCCAGGCGCACAAAGCGGCTGAAACGACTGGTCGCCGCCACCGGATCGGCCGCCGGGGCGATCAGGATCAAGCGCTGCGCCTGCCAGTGCTCGTCTTGCGCCAAGGTCACCGCCGTACCGCCCAGCGAGTGGCCGACCGCCAGCGCCGCGTTGCCGTAGTGACGGCCAATCTCGCGCACGGTGCTGACAAAATCGGGCAGCGTGCAATAGCGGCCACCGCTATCGCCATGGCCCGGCTGGTCAAAGCTGACCACCGCCAAACCCAGCGCGCGCAATTGTTTTACCCAAGGCTGAAAACGCAGGCCGAAACTGGACCAGCCATGCACCAGCAGCGCATACGGCTGCTTGCCGGGATCGCCCCAGGTATAGGTCGCGATGCGCGTACCGTTGATGGTCAATTCGCCACGCTGCGCATCGGTTTGCGACAACACCGCGGCGGCGCGCTTGCGGCTGCTGGCGAACGGCGTGCTGAACAAGCGGGCTGCGCGATTGACGGTGCGCTTCGGTGCGATCCGGCTGCCGACCGCAAAACCGGCGCGCACTGCGCTCAGCTTGAGCAGGGCGGCGGTGCCGTGATGCTTCGAATGGGCCTGACGATGAGTGCGGTTCATGAGCGTGCTTCCTCAATGAAATCAACTTTGATGAGGTCGGTCTTGATGACATCGGCTTGGATGCGGCCAGCCATCAAATGATTGATGGAATGATTCATGCTGCTGGGCCAAGCAATCGCTCAATGCCCCGGCGCGCCCGGCGAATCGCGCCTTCATAACCAAACAGGCCAGCGTCCTGATGAAGCGCCAATGCCAGCGCATGGATTTCAAAAGCCACCTGCTCCGCATCGGTGGAAGCGGGCAATTCGCCGCTGGCGATGGCGTAGCCAATGGCCCGGATCATCGACTCCCGCCACCCTGCCTGTTGATATACCACAGCATCGTGCAGCGCACCATTTTTGCCATCGTACTCACTGGCTGCCGCCAGTAGCACGCAGCCGGACTCGTAGCGATGTACCCATTCAAACCAGTTGTGCACGATGGCGCGCAGCCGCGCCAAACCACGCGGAAGCTGTACCGCCGGCAGTAGCACCTGATCCAGAAAGCGCCGCCTGCCCGCCTCCAGCACGGCCAGTTGCAGATCTTCGCGCGAGCCAAAGTGGGCAAACACGCCACTTTTTGACATGCCGACCTGTTTGGCGAGCAGACCAATCGAAAGCCCCTCCAAGCCATCGCCACGGGCTAGCTCGTAGGCGCTGTCGAGAATCAGTTCGCGGGTGGATTCACCCTTGCTGGCGGCTTGCTGTGCGTTCATGGGGCGAATAAATAGCACGACCGTTCGTTCTTTTCAACATTGCTGCCACGCAGCATTAAATCTGCCGCCTAACCCAGGCGCCGCAGCGATTTGCCCGGGCACGGACGCACGCAGCACTGCCCGCCCCTGATCACGCTCGAAGCTGAACGAGCCGAACGATGGCGGTCAACACACACTCTTGACCAACGTTTTTTGGCCTACGCCGCTTATCTCGCGGCGAGGAGGGAGAACCTTATGAACCGACTCAACGCACGATCATGGTCATGGCTTGCCGGGTTGGGCGTGGCGCTTGCCGCAGGCGTTTACGCGCCACCATCGAGCGCCGGCAGTTATGTCGCCATCAATATCGGGGTAGCGCCGCCACCGCCTATTTATGAAGTCGTGCCACCGCCGCGCGTGGGTTATGTCTGGGGCCCGGGCTATTGGATCTGGAGCGGGCCGGCCCATCGCCATGTATGGGTTCGCGGTAACTGGATTCGTGTGCGCCCAGGCTATATTTATCGCCCGCCGCAATGGAACCGCTACGGCAATGGCTGGCGCTTCCGCGATGGCTATTGGGGGCGCTGAACGCGCAACAACCTGCGCTTGAAATCAGCTTGCCGCAAAACGCTGCAAAGGTAACGCTGCGCACCCGCGCGCTAGCGCGGTTTACTTCACTTCTTTCACCAAGGCACTTTCTATGTCTATTCGCTTTGTCGCTCTTACCGGTCTGATGCTGCTTGCCAGCGGCTGTGTTGAAGAGCGCGTCGTGCACGACCGTCCGCGTCCACGTGAAGTCATCATCGAGCAGCAACCGGTACAACGCGAATACGTCGAAGTGGTCGCGCCGCAACCGCCGCCCGTGGAGGTGATCGAAGTCGATCCGGCTCCGCGCCAGGGCTATATCTGGTCGCGCGGTCACTGGTACTGGAACGGCCATGCCTACGTCGCCGTGCGCGGTCACTGGGAAGTCATCCGTCCGGGTTATCGCTATGTGCATCCGCACTGGGAGCGCGCCAATGATGGCTGGCACTTCCGCGTCGGCGCCTGGATCACTGGCTGATCGCACCGCGTTAACGTCATGAAGTGTCGAACGAATCTGCCGCGATATTCGCGGCAGATTTTTTTCGCCTGGAGAATGGCGATTCCGCTGCGGCGAGAAGTTATTGGCTCGGCCGCTCAGTCGGTGTCAAGCAATAAGTTCATAGGCAGATCCAGGTTGTGCTGCCAGGTCTATCGACCTCAGGGTCTTGTTGCTGCATATTTTCAGCCATCCATTCCGATGATCCGATGCCATACCGATCCTCCGCCAAAAAAACCATGAAACTATCTCCGCTATTTTTGCTGGCCATATGCATCGGTGTCCCATCGCCGGCTCCCGCCGTGGCGGCGGATGAGGTAGCCATTGCCTCCAAGGCGCAACTGGCGCTTTACCTGCAGAGCGTGAAGCCCGGCACATCCCCACTCGATCGACTCTCTACCGGTGGTCGCAAACGCTTTCTGGCGCAACTGGATTTCGGGCCGCGCGGGCTTCGAAGCGTGCCGCTGGGCGACGCCATGAATGATTTGACCCATGAGCAAGCGGTCGCGTTGTTTAGCTTGTTTGGGGTGAAAGCCTACGCGGATGGCGTAGGTCTTTCGCCTGCCCAACGTGAGCGCATCGAGAACGAACGACGCTTGGACGCCAAGGCTCGCAACTGTTCGCTCGATACCTGCCCAGAGAGCGCTATCGAGCGTCACTATGACGACTTGGTTCTAGCCAAGTCGGATTTTTCGATGCCCGACGTCAAGCGCTTCACGCTGGATCGTCAACGTTATGATCGGCTCTTTGATGATTATCAAACGCCTGATGCGATAGGAGTAGCCAGCAGCCCGGACCTGCGGTTGCTGAAACGTGCAGCGGAACAGGCCGTATTTTTCATTCCGGATGCAAAACATATCGATCAATTGCGTCTGGATCTTGCGCAGATGCAACAGCGCGGCATGGCGATGGACAGCGACTATGGCAGTCTCTATCAGGTATTCATTGCCAGCCGTCGATTCGATGAGGCGGCGAAGCTTGTAGCCGATCATCCGTCGATGGACGTCGAGATCGTTCCAACCCTGAAAGAGGGCGAATCACTGCCCCATGGATGGCCTACCGCCCTGACCCTCGACGATCCGCAGGGCGTCATGGTTCGTCAGGCTTTCGACTTATCTGCACCACTACGCATAGTCGTCGTCGCATCCTGTCATTTCTCGCAGGATGCGGCACGAGCCATCGATGGCGATCCGCAACTGCGAAGCCTGTTCGCAGACAACGCCATATGGCTGGCGAGTCAGGACGAAAGTTTCAGTTCGGTCAGAAAGTGGAACCAGAGCCTGCCTGACCAGATCATCCATATCGCGTGGCAGAACGATGAATGGTCCATGTTGGATAGCTGGGCCATGCCGACGTTTTACGTATTCCGCCATGGACGGCTCGTGAAAAAATTCTCCGGATGGAAGGATCTGAAAACCCTGAAGGAATCACTGAAACAGGCCCAGGCGATGTCTTGATCATCGCGATCATTGGCATCGGATTGCTTCAGAACTTGATCGCATGACGTGGAAACGGCTTACAGCTGGGCGCGGCAGTTTTCTTGAGTTGATGTTTCAAGCCATATCTAGCGTGCCACGACCGTCACCATGGCGCGGTAATCGCGCGGCGTCATGCCCACCGTCGCCTTGAACTGCCGCGCAAATGCACTCTGATCGGCAAAGCCGCAAGCGAGGCCGATCGCCGCCACGCTGTCGGCGCTGTGCAACAAGCGCATGGCTGACTCGATGCGCAGCTTGGTTTGCACCTGCTGCGGGGTGAGCTGAAACACCCGGCGAAAATGGCGCTCCAGTTGCGCCACCGAAACATCGGCCAATTCGGCCAGCGTGTGGACGCGCACACTTTGTGCGTAATTCTCCTGCAGGTAGGCCAGCACGCGGCGCAGGCGGACATAGGTCGGATGACGCCCGTCAGGCTTGCCGAGATCGCGCGAAATACCGACCACGCCACGAATCTCGCCGCCCTCGCGCAACGGCCGTTTACAGGTAAGACACCAGCCGGGGGAACGATTGGCGAATATGTGCACTTCAAGCTGGTTTTCGATCACCTCGCCATCGAGCACTCGGCGATCTTGTGATGCGTAGGAACCGCCCATGGTGGCCGGGAACAATTCGGTGACGTTGCGACCGATCACCTGACTGCGCTGCTTCAGGCCGAGGCGCCGCACCAGGGTGAGGTTGGCGTGGGTATAGCGGCCATCGCTGTCTTTGACGAAAAACACTACATCCGGCAGCGCGTCGAACAAGGCCTCCAGTTCATCGGCTGAAATCTGCATGGTCATCGAATTTCCTCGGCGGCAATAAACACATTCGCGAATGCTGCGGCGCACACCGATTATTGTGCCAATTTCCGCATCGCTGGGTGGCAAGCCTTGCTAGACGCCAAGGCTGCCGCAAAGCCAGCATAGTTACCATGAAAACCATTGAAGTGATCGACTCGCATACCGGCGGCGAACCGACCCGCACGGTCATCTCCGGCTTCCCCGATCTTGGCCCAGGCACGTTAGCCGAGCAACGCCAACGCTTCGCCGATCGCTACGATCGCTGGCGCAACGCGATTGCCTGCGAACCACGCGGATCGAGCACGGTAGTAGGCGCGTTGCTGCTTCCTGCGCAAAGTGCCGATGCATGCGCAGGAGTGATTTTCTTTAACAACGTGGGCTACCTCGGCATGTGTGGTCACGGCACCATCGGGGTCATTCGCACGCTCGCGCATATGGGCCGCATCACGGCCGGCCATCATCAGCTGGAGACGCCGGTGGGCACGGTAGGCGTGGATCTGCATGAGGATGGCAGCGTCTCGATCGAGAACGTGGAAAGCTATCGCTATGCGGCTGATTTGCGCATTGACGTGCCGGGTTACGGCAGCGTGCGCGGTGACGTGGCCTGGGGCGGCAATTGGTTTTTTATCACCAAAGATTCGCCACTGCCGCTGGAGATTCATCGCCAGCGAGAACTCACCGCCTATACCGAAGCGATTCGGCGCGCCCTGGTTGCCAACGGTATTACCGGTGCCGACGGCGGTGAAATCGATCACATCGAAATCAACGCCGCGTCGCCCACACCCGGCATCGGTGGGCGCAATTTTGTGCTTTGCCCAGGCCTGGCCTACGACCGCTCGCCCTGCGGCACCGGCACCAGCGCCAAGCTTGCCTGCCTGGCTGCGGACGGCAAGCTGGCCCCCGGGGAAATCTGGCATCAGGAAAGCATTCTCGGCAGCGTGTTCGAGGGCAGCTACCGGCCGGGTTCGCGTGGCGTGTTGCCGCGGATTACCGGCACCGCCTTCGTGGTGGCCGAATCCCGCTTGCTGTTTGACCAGGCCGATCCCTTCACCTGGGGTAGCGGTGCGGAATGAGCAGTCGCTGTTATGACTTGATCGTGATCGGCGCGGGCATCATCGGCACCAGCTGCGCCGATGCAGCGGCGGCGGAAGGTCTGCGTGTGGCCATCGTCGAACCCGGCCCTATCGGCGGCGGTTCGACCGCGGCGGCGATGGGCCATCTGGTGGCGATGGACGATGATCCGGCCGAGCTGGCGTTGACGCGTTACTCGCTGCACGAGTGGGAACTTTTCGCCAGCCTGCCCGAAGCCGAGTTCAGCCGTTGCGGCACCTTGTGGGTGGCCCGCAATGAGGCGGAAGCCCGCGTGATACCCGCGCGTATAGCGCGTCTCGGTGCCGCCAAGGTCGAGGCACATGCCATCGACACACAGAATTTGTACGAACTCGAACCCGCACTGGCGCCAGGCCTGTACGGCGGATTGCTGGTGCCGCGCGAAGCGGTGGTGTACCCGCCACGCATGGCGCTTTACCTGGCGCAGCGTGCGCAATCGAACGGCGCGACGCTATATGCCGGTCGCAGCGCCAGCAAGCTTGGCCACGCTGCCGGCACCGACCAGGTTTTACTGGATGACGGCACCCAGCTGTCCGGCCCGACGCTGGTTGCCACGGGCTGCGCCTTGCCCACGCTGCTGCCGCAATTGCCGATGCGCGCACGCAAGGGACATTTGCTGATCACCGAGCGTTATCCCGGCGTGCTGCATCACCAATTGCTGGAACTAGGTTATGCCGACAGCGCGCACGGCGACGCCGACAGCAGTGTCGCGTTCAATGTGCAGCCGCGGCCCACCGGGCAAATTCTTATCGGCTCCTCACGCGAGTTCAGCGCCACCGACAGCGCGGTGTCGCCCGCCATGGTTCGCCGCATGCTGGAGCGCGCCTTCGATTTCATGCCGTCGTTGCGGCAGCTGCAAGCGTTGCGCACCTGGACCGGCTTTCGCCCGACCACACCCGATGGCCGTCCGTATCTCGGCGCCGTGCCGGGGCAAAACAAGTTGTGGGTTGCCGCCGGCCACGAAGGCCTGGGCGTAACCACCGCACTGGGCAGTGCGCGCTTGATGCTGGATCTGTTGCTGGGCCGCACCCCGGCGATCGACCCCGCGCCGTATGCGCCATCGCGGGTTATCGCATGAGTGTCTTGTACGTCAACGGTCAGCGCGTCGAAGTGCCGGCGGGTGCCAGTGTGGCGGCGGCGATTGCGCAGGTTACTGCCGATTTTCGCCGCTCGGTAAGCGGTGAATCGCGCGCGCCGCTGTGCGGTATGGGCATCTGTTTTGAATGCCGCGTCAGCATTGATGGCGTGGCGCATAGGCGGTCGTGCATGACGCCGGCCGAGGACGGCATGCAGGTGCAAACCGATAGCGGCCGTCTTGATCGGCATGCGCCATGACGCTGCGATTCGATGTCTTAATCGTCGGCGCCGGCCCGGCAGGCTTGGCGGCAGCGCAGGCAGCGGCCAGCCATGGCGCGCGTGTCGGCCTGCTCGATGCGCAAGCCCGCCTGGGCGGCCAGGTGTGGCGCCACGATGTACGTCACCCGGCGCCCGGCGCCGCGCGCGATGCCATCAACGCGCTGAAGCAGGTGACGTTTCTTGGGCAACATCAGGTGATCGCCGCCGAACCGCAGCGACTGCTGGTGGAAACACCGCAAGGCGCCGAGCACTTGTCCTACGCCACCTTGATTCTGGCCACCGGCGCACGCGAACTGTTGCTGCCCTTCCCTGGCTGGACGCTGCCCGGAGTCACCGGCGCAGGCGGCCTGCAAGCCTTGGTGAAACAAGCCTGGCCGATTGCCGGCAAGCGCGTCGTGGTGGCAGGCACCGGCCCGTTGCTGCTCGCTGCCGCCGCCACCTTGCGCAAGCACGGTGCGCACCTACTCGGCATCGTTGAACAAGCACCGCAGAGCGCGGTGCATGCGTTCGCCAGGCAACTGCTGCATTGGCCGGCGCGAGCGGTACAGGCCGTCGGCTTGCGCGCGCGGCTGGCGGGCGTGCCCTATCGCTTCGGCAGCATCGTGCGCCATGCCTATGGCGAGCAACAGCTTGGCGCGATCGAGATTGAAGATGCACACGGCAAGCAACGACTCGACTGCGATCACCTCGCCCTCGGCTATGGCCTGCTGCCGAACACCGAGTTGGCACAACTGCTTGGCTGCGCGCTGGACTATGGCACGCCCGAGCAAGCCAGTGCGCACCCGCACGTCATCGTCGATCGCTTGCTGCGTACCAGCGTCGCCGATGTTTATGCCGCCGGCGAAGCCTGCGGTATCGGCGGCCTGGCCGCCGCGCGCATCGAAGGCGCCATCGCCGGCCACGCCGCTGCCGGCGCCGAAGCTGCCGCCAGCGCACTGCTGCCGCGGCGCGCGAAAGAGCGGCGCTTCGCCAGCCTGCTGGCAAAACACTTTGCGCTCGATCCACGGCTGCACCAGCTGGCAACCCCGCAAACCATCATTTGCCGCTGCGAAGACGTAACGCTATCCGCGCTGGATGGCTTTACCGATGCACGCGCCGCCAAGTTGGCCACGCGTTGCGGCATGGGCGCATGCCAGGGCCGCATCTGCGGCAGCGCATTGGCCGAACTCGGCCGCTTTCCGCGCAGCGGTAGCCGCCCTCCGCTTTTCCCCGCCCGGCTGTCCAGCCTGGTCCAGGCTACGCCATCCCTTTCCGACGAAATATCGAGGTCATCGACATGAGCAACGCATCTTTCTGGCACGGCGTCATTCCCGCCATCACCACGCCATTCACCGCCGACGGCCAAGTCGATCACGTGTTTCTCGCCGAGCACGCGCGCAGCATGATCGATGCCGGCTGTACCGGCATCGTGCCCCTAGGCTCGCTGGGTGAAGCGGCCACGCTGAGCTTCGACGAAAAGCTGGCCATCATGCGCACCTTGGTCAAGGCGCTGGATGGACGCGCGCCGGTGATCCCGGGTATCGCCGCGCTATCCACCGATGAAGCCGTGCGCCTGGCGAAAGAGGCCAAAGCGATCGGCTGCGGTGGCTTGATGGTGTTGCCGCCCTACGTCTACTCCACCGACTGGCGCGAGATGGGCGCGCACATCCGCGCGGTGATTGCCGCTACCGACTTGCCGTGCATGGCGTATAACAATCCGGTCGCCTACAAAACCGATTTCACGCCCGAGCAAATCAGCTCGCTCGCCGCCGAATTTCCCAACCTGCAGGCGGTGAAAGAATCTTCCGGCGACGTGCGCCGTTTCGCGGCGCTGAAGGCCTTGCTCGGCGACCGCCTGGTGCTGCTGGTCGGCATGGACGACGCCATCGTCGAAGGTGTCAGCATGGGTGCTACCGGCTGGATCGCCGGCCAGGTCAATGCCTACCCGAAAGAATCCGTGAAGCTGTTTGAACTGGCGCGCGACGGCGGCGCCAAGGCCGCAGCAGAACTCTATGCCTGGTTTCTGCCGTTGCTGCGCCTGGATACCGTGCCGAAGTTCGTGCAACTGATCAAGCTGACCCAGCAGAAGGCCAACATGGGCAGCGAGCGCGTGCGCGCACCGCGCCTGCTGATGGAAGGCAGCGAACGCGAAGCGGCCTTGCGTGTGATCGATCACGCCATCGCCACGCGCCCGGCACTCTGACATGGCCGTGCAACCGCTACTCATTGATGGCGCGTGGCGCGCGGCGCAGGAGCTGCGCGGCAGTTTCCGCGCCGAAGATCCCAGCTCGGGCGAAGCCATTGGCGCAGCCTTTCCCATCTGCGGTGAAGCTGACGTGCGGGCGGCGCTGGCCGCCGCCGTCGCGGTGGCGGACGCGCTGGCCGCCGTGCCGGTCGAGCGCATCGCCGCTTTTCTCGATGCCTACGCCGATGCCATCGACGCCGACGTCGACACCCTGGTCGCCTTGGCTCATGCCGAAACCGCATTGCCGAAGGAACCGCGGCTGGCCAAGGTCGAGCTGCCGCGCGCCAGCGGTCAGTTGCGTCAGGCCGCGCAAGCGGTGCGTCAATACAGCTGGACGCATCCGGTGATCGATACCGCCGCCGGCCTGCGCTCGCACTACGCGCCGTTGGGCAAACCCGTGCTGATTCTTGGGCCGAACAATTTCCCGTTTGCCTTTAATGCGATCGCCGGCAGCGATTTCGCTTCGGCCATCGCCGCCCGCAATCCGGTGATTGCCAAAGCGCACCCTTCGCATCCGGCAACCAGCGAACGCCTTGCGCAACTGGCGCATACCGCCTTGCTGCAAACCGGCCTGCCGCCTGCAAGTGTGCAAATGCTTTACCAGTTCGAACACAGCTTGGGCGCCGCACTGGCAGGCAACCCGCAACTGGGCGCGATCGGCTTTACCGGCAGCCGTGCCGGTGGCCTGGCGCTGAAGGCCGCCGCCGATACTGTCGGCGTGCCGGTCTATGTGGAGTTATCCAGCGTCAATCCGGTGTTCCTGCTGCCCGGCGTACTGGCCGAACGCGCAGCCAGCCTGGCGCAAGAGTTCTTTGCCTCATGCACGATGGGTAGCGGGCAGTTCTGCACCAGCCCCGGCATCGTCGTGGTGCCCGCAGGCGCCGCGGGCGACGCTTTTGTCGATGCCGCCAGCAAACACTTCGCCGCCGCCGCGCCCAACGTGTTGTTTTCGGGTGCGGTGCTGGAGCATTTGCAACGCGGCGTGGCAACGCTGCGCGCAGCCGGTGCCGAGTGTTTGGCCGGAGGTGCCAGTGCCGGCCCGGGTTATCGCTATCAACCCACCTTGCTCAGCGTCGATGCCGCGCAGTTCTTGCGTGAGCCACGCGCCTTGCAAACCGAGGCCTTTGGCCCGGTCAGCCTGGTGCTGCGCGCGGCGGATGTAAGCCAGATGGCCGAACTCGCCCGCGCCTTCGAAGGCAATCTCACCGGCACGCTTTATCGCGCGCAAGACGGCAGCGACGACGACGCCTGGCGGCAGATCGCCCACGCCTTGCGCCCACGCGTCGGCCGTTTGATCAACAACAAAATGCCCACCGGCGTCGCGGTCAGCCCGGCGATGAATCACGGCGGCCCGTATCCAAGCACCGGCCATCCCGGCTTCACCGCCGTGGGCATGCCGGCGGCGATTCGCCGATTCGCCGCGCTGCATTGCTACGACAACGTGCCCGAATCGCAGCTGCCGGCCGATTTGCGCGATCACAACCCAGGCGCTATCGCGCGGTTGATCGACGGTGTCTGGCGCGTCAATGACCTCAATGGACCCACAACATGAGTAAACAGATCGGTGGCCTCGATGTCGCCCAGGCCCATGCGGCGCTATCGCCTTGGCTGAATCGGGCGCCACCCATCGATGCAGGCGAATACGAACGACGACGGGAACATGCCCGTCGCCTGATGCGCGCCCAGCGCGTCGATGCACTGCTGATCACCGCCGGTACTTCACTGCGCTACTTCAGCGGCATTAGCTGGGGCGCCAGCGAACGCCTGGTGGCCATGTTGCTTACCGCCACGGGCGACCCCATCGTGATCTGCCCCGCGTTTGAGGCCGGCTCGCTGGCGCATGCGCTGCGCATTGCTGCCGATGTGCGGTTATGGGATGAACACGACGATCCGCAAGCGCTGGTGCTCGACGCGATGAATGAGCGCCACGCGGGCAGTCTGGCGCTCGACCCGGCGGCGCCGTTTGGCGTGTTCTCGCGCCTGCGGCACACGCTTGGCCTGAAAACCATTGTCGATGCCAGCGCCATCGTCGACGGCTGCCGCAAGCAGAAATCGGCAGCCGAGCTGGCGCTGATGAAGCAAGCCACCGCCATGACCTTGCAGGTACATCGCCTGGCCGCCGGCTTGATCCACGAAGGCATCAGCAATGTCGAACTGAGCCGTTTCATCGACACCGCCCATCGCGCCCTGGGTGCGGATAACGGCTCGACCTTTTGCATCGTGCAGTTTGGCCAGGCCACCGCGTACCCGCACGGCATTCCGGGCGAGCAACGCTTGAGCGAAAACCAGCTGATCTTGATCGACACCGGCTGCACCGTACAGGGCTATCACTCCGATATCACTCGCACCTATATCTATGGTCAGGCGAGCGCCGAGCAGGCCCGCATCTGGGAGCTAGAGCAAGCCGCGCAACAGGCCGCCTTCGATGCGATCCGCCCCGGCGTATCCTGCGAAAACGTGGATACCGCGGCGCGCAAAGTCGTGGAACGCGCCGGGCTGGGCCCCGACTACCGCCTGCCGGGCATCCCGCATCGCACTGGCCATGGCTGCGGCATGAACATCCACGAGACGCCTTACCTGGTGCGCGGCGATGCCACCGTGCTACAGCCAGGCATGTGTTGCAGCAACGAACCGATGATTGTGGTGCCGGATCAATTCGGTGTGCGGCTGGAAGACCACTTCTACGTCACCGAAGCAGGCGCCGCGTGGTTCACCCCACCCTCGCCCGCCATCGATCAACCGTTCGCCAGCGCATGACAGAGACAGCAAGCGCTTGTGAGGGGTGACCGCAAGGCTTAGCCCTCCCAACCTTCCCCTGCCACCAGGGGGAGTCATCTTTTCGAGGCAGGCAGCGGAAGCATTGGGAGGGTAGTTACCTCGCCGCACCGATCAACCTCCAACAGCCCAGGCAAGCCATAACCGCAGCACTCACACGGAGCAAGCCATGAGCCTGATCAACGACATGACACGCCGCAAATCGGTGGCCAACCTGCAAAGCGAGGCAATCAAGGGTGGCAGCGGATTACGTCGGGTGCTGGGGCTATGGCAACTTACCGCGATCGGCCTGGGCGGCATCATCGGCGTCGGCATCTTCGTGTTGACCGGTACCGTAGCCGCCAACCAGGCGGGGCCGGCGGTGCTGTTGTCGTTTCTTATCGCGGGTATCGCCAGCGCCGCGGCTGCGCTGTGTTACGCAGAGTTCGCCAGCTTGATCCCGGTTTCCGGCAGCGCCTATACCTACGGCTATGCCGTGCTCGGCGAGTTCGCCGGCTGGATCATCGGTTGGGATCTGCTGCTGGAATACGCACTGATTGCAGCAGTCGTCGCGGTGGGCTGGTCAGGCTACGCTCAAGCATTGCTGGAGGCCGCCGGCCTGTCGTTACCGCTATGGGCCCAAGGCGCCTGGGGCAGCGCGCCAGGGCGGGTGGTCAATCTTCCCGCCATCGTCATCTCGCTGGCCATCACCGCCCTGCTCGCCATACGCATGGAATGGGGCGCCCGCTTCAACACCGCCATTGTCGCGATCAAGATCGCCGGCGCCGCCTTGATCATCATTGCCGGTGCCGCCTATGTAAAACCCGAACGCTGGCATCCGTTTATGCCATTCGGCATGCACGGCGTCGTTACCGGTGCCGCCGTGGTGTTCTTCGCCGTGTTCGGCTACGACATGCTGACCACGGCTGCCGAAGAATCAAGACATCCGCAGCGCGACTTACCGCGCGCGGTGTTGCTGTCGCTGGGCATCGCGATGCTGTTGTATTTCGCCATTTGCCTGGTACTGACCGGCATCGTGCCCCACACCACCCTGGATAACGACGCCCCGGTGGCGAGGGCTTTCACGCGGATCGGCCTGCCGTGGGCGATGGTGGTGATTTCGCTGGCTTCGGTCTGTGGCATTACCAGCGTGATCTTCGCCAACTTGATGGCTGGCGCGCGTATCGGCTTCAGCCTGGGCCGCGATGGTTTATTGCCGGCGTGGTTTGCAGGCATCCATCCGCGCTGGCGCACACCGCATCGCGCCACGCTATTGCTGGGCGGGGTGACTGCCGTCGCCGCCGGGCTTTTTCCATTGAACGAGTTGGCCAAGCTGGTGAATATCGGTGTGCTTGGCGCGTTCATCGTCATTTGTACGGCCGTGGCCGTGTTGCGTATTCGCCAGCCCGAGTTGCATCGACCTTTTCGCACCCCATGGGTGCCGTTGATTCCACTCATTGGGGTGGGGTTTTCTTGTTGGCTGATTTGGGGATTGCCCTTTATCACTTATGTGCGTTTTGCACTGTGGTTGGTGCTGGGTTGTGGGGTTTATTTGGGTTATGGGCGGGGACATAGCCGGTTGGCTGGGGTTGCGTTGTCTTGATTGATCGGGCTGAGGTGGCTCGTCTGCTTTGACTTGTTTGTTGTCGTGTCGCGAACTGGCTCGCCTGCGGCGGGCATTCGAACTTCGGCCGGAGTCCGAGTCCCTTTTCTTTGCGTGGCCACGCACCCGCAGAGGCGGGTGCGAAGGGCGAAGGGCATGGACGCCCGGAGTAAAGAAAAGTAACCCAAAGAAAGTCCATCCACGCTTGTCGCCCTTCGGCTGCGTGAGGCTTGGCCGGGCTGAATTCAGACAGCATGTATGTGCTCTACGCCTTCACCAACAAGGTACGCGTCGCGGTTAAGTTGGTTGCGTTCGAGGAAAAGACGACATAACGCCCCTGACTGGCAAAGGTGGGATCAACGCCGGCCGCGTTGGCTCGTTCCCCTTCTGCTGTAGCGCTCAGCAACGTCGTGACGTGGCTATCCGGGGCGCGCAAGTAGATGCTCATCCCAGGCATCGTGACTCCTTGAGCAAGGTTTGATGCCATGGAGATAAAGGCCACCAGCTTCCCTTCGGGTGGCTATGAGCGATTCGTGGAGAGAGCCATAGACTCTGCTCCAGTTCATGAGGTGTGCTTGAAGTCGGGCTGCTCTCGCCTGCGGGAACACGCCATTGGCGCAGGGCAGCCCTTTCAGTCTTGCCTTTAAAACCGACTATGCCGTTTCGCCCATCTCGAGCAATAGCTCATCGAGACGTTCGAGCGTGGAGGCCAGGCCGTCTTTCAGTCCCATATCGATGGCTTTCTGCACGTCGCCCGCCGAGTTGTACAGGACGACGGTCGTGACCAAGGTTCGCTCTTTCGCATCGGTGAAAGCGACGTCCCAGCGCGCCCTGGGCATATCGGGATTCACTATCCCCGCCTCATCACAAAAGCCATCCAGAGCCGCATAGCTATCGATCGGATGTATCGCTTGATAGTCCAGGCGACTCCAGAAGGCTTGCCCATCGGGAGTGATCATGGCGTAGTGCCAATAACCGCCAGGCTTGAACTCCATGTGCGATGTTTTGGTGGTGAGTGGCTTGGGAGCAAACCATCGATCGAGCAGTTCGCGCTTGGTATGGCAATCCCATACAAGTTGACGCCCTGCCGCAAACTCCCTCTTTACGGTGATGGTGTGCTTTTCTTTGTCGACGACAAAATCGAATTGAAGTTCAGCTGCCACGGTCTTCTCCATTCAGTGATTCCAAAAGGCTATCGAGATTCTGGTATCGACTTGCCCACATCGCGCGCTGGTCTGCGAACCAGCGCTCGGCGGCCGCCAAGTTTTTTTGTTCGAGCGCGCATGTCCGGATACGGCCATGCTTCCGGGAACGGATAAGTCCGGTCCGTTCGAGTATTCCCACATGCTTCATGAAGGACGGCAGAGCCATGCCGAACGGTTCCGCCAGCTCCCCCACGGTTGCAGGCCCTCGGCCGAGCCGTTGAATAACAGCCCTGCGCGTTGGGTCGGCAAGCGCATGAAAGATCGAGTCCAGCGCCATTGCATTGTTAGCCATATGGCTAACTATATGCATCGCGATCTATGTTCGCAAGAGCCCAAGCGCATGGCGCATGACGCTTGCGTACGCGCTCGATAAGCATTTCCGCCTGAAGCATCGCTTCGAGACCGGCAATACTCATCCCCTCATTAGAGTCAGGGTGATCCCAGTTACTGTCCGGGGCAACAGTGACCAGTACTCACCGCTTCAGATGCGTCTCTAAGCCATCCAAAAGCACTTTAAGTCCCAAAGCGAACAATCGCTCCGAAGACATGCTCGTGAGCAAATCCGCCGCGCCTTCCAAGTTGGGAAATTCATGCGCAGCTTCGCCCAGACGCTTGAGCTCGACACCAAGAGCGAATGCTGAGGATGGAGCTTCGATGTCTCCCGGCTGCTTGTCGCGGACTTCCTCAATGATCATGCCAAGCAGGTAATGGCGATAAAACGTTGCCATGGCAATCGCGTCAGCAGCAGGAAAGCCCGCATCTGCGAAGGCGCCCACCGCTGCGTCATAGAGCTTGATGCGGCTTGCTCCGACCGGGGGCTGCTCAGCAAAGAGCCGAGGTGCATCCCGGTATGCAGTCAAGACACGTCGATACTCGTGAGCGATGACTTCCAGGCGCTCGCGTGGCAATCGATCGTTAGCCGGCAAGGACATCTGAGCGCAGATGGTGTCAGCGACCAGTTGAAGCAGTTCGTCCTTGCCGCTCACATGCCAGTAGAGCGCCGGTGACTGGACATTGAGCCGCCCGGCCAGACGCCGGGTACTGAGCCCGGCGAGACCCGATTCTTGAAGCAGGTTCAGCGCCTCCTCGGTCAGCCGTTCCCGGCTGAGGCCGGTTCGCCCAGTCGGTGCCTGAGTGGACTTGTTCGATGGACGCGCGGGCTTGGGCATGTGAAATTCGATCTATTGACGCATTGAATTTATCACTGATAAGTTGCCTCGCCAACAGCACCACCGGGTGCGTCACAAGGGCATGCCATGAGCTCCAAAGGATGGACACGCAGAGAGTTTCTAGCGTTGTCTGGCAGCGCGGCCTTCACCGCAGCCGTGTCGCTGCGGGCCGCGGCCAGCGATCCCGCGCTGGCCGGCACGGTGCGCCCCGCATCCCTGCCATCGGCACGCCTATCCAACAGGTCTCCACTCTACGAGGAGGCATTTGTGCTCGATGCCAATACTTTGGCATCCATAGGCGCCCTGCAATCTGATGGCGATGCAAGCGGCGCGTTGAAAGCCATCCGTCATTCCGGGCTCACTGCACTCAAAAGCACCATGGGTGGGGGCAATGGCTCGTTCGAACAGGCCGTCGCGGACATTGCTGCGACCCAGACGCTTATCGAGAAGCATCCGGATCTATTTCTCAAAGTAACCGGGCCGGATGCCCTGGATCGCGCCAAGCCTCAGAACAAGATCGCCATCATTTTGTCGTTTGAAGCGGTGTCCATGCTGGAAGGCAAGATCGATCGCATCGATCTGTTTCGCCAGCTTGATGTGCTGGTCATGCAGCTGAGCTACAACCGAAAATCTCCTTTTGGATGCGGATGCCTCGACGGCGATTCCGAAGGCGTTACACCACTCGGCCGCCAGGCCATAGCCAAAATGAATGCGGTCGGCGTCGCGCTCGACTTAAGTCACGCGAATGCTCAAACAACTAAAGACGGCATCGCACTCTCAACGAAACCAGCAATCATTACCCATGCCGGCTGCCGTGGGGTATTCAACCACCCACGAAACAAGACCGATCGCGACATGAAAGCACTGGCTGAGAAAGGGGGCGTCATGGGCATCTACATGCTGCCTTTCCTGACGCCTGACAACCGGCAACCCATGCTCGCCGATTACATGCTTCACCTTACCTACGCACTCAATGTCTGTGGAGAGGACCACGTTGGCATCGGCACGGACTCAATGTTCTTCCAGGTGAGTGGTGAAGACCTCAGGGAAGTCGCGGCGCAAGAGGCCGAGAGGCGTAAGGCCGGTATAGGCGCTCCAGGCGAGAACAGGCCACCTTATATTCCGGACATCAATACGCCGCGGAAACTCGAGTTTGTGGCAGATGCCCTACTGAAGAAGGGCTACGGTACAGCTGTTGTGGAAAAGGTGCTTGGCCTCAATTTTCGGCGCACCCTCAAAGAAATCTGGTCGATATAACGATGCATCCCGCGTGACCCGGGAGAATCTCTGGGTGTCCGATTCAGTTTGCGGATTCAGCCGGTCGTTGCAACACACTAAAGACTGCGCGAGCAGCGGGAGTGTTGCAAGATACCCCCACGACCTCCGATTCATTACACCGACACACAAATTGGGCTGATGTGGGACCGCTGGCAACGGGGTGAGTTGCTTCACCGGATTGCCCGGCTACTGGACCGAAGACACTCCTCGATACGCCGGGTGCTTGCTCAAACTGGCGGCATCCGCCCCCCATCTGCAAGCATCAATTAAGCCTAGACATCTCGCTGCAGCCCCCATTAATTCTTTCCGTACCTTCTTGCGGCTCCGCAGGTCGCGGATGGAATAAGCAGGAGCATGAAGCAGCACGATGAAAGACATTCAAGACCTACTCACAGTCATTGAGCACACCGCGCGATGGTGTCCGCCGCACACACTCTACTTGGTGCAGTCGGTATACGTGTGGGCGAGGCCTTTCAAAAATTCCTAGTAGGGGCTTCCATCTGTCTAGCGTTTATATGAGGGGCGCCGTTACGACATGCCATGCACAGGGGAGCTAGGGGGCTGGCATGTTGGCCACAGGGGCGCAGGGAAAGACAAGAAAGACAAGTTTGTCAGGTGAAAGGCCGCACCTCGTTGCGGCCTCCAGCATGGGGTCTAGACGGCCGCATAGGGTGCGTCTGCCTCAAAATCTACTATGGGAGGGAGTCATGAATATTCGTCTGATTCAGACAGCTACGTTTTCAGCTTTGCTTACGCTGGCTGCGAGCGCTGTCGCCACTGAAAGTAACGGCAGCAGCAACGATACCCAGGCCGCGCAGAAAAACAGCCACGCATATCGGCATGGTGTGGTCGTCCCCGCCAGCAAGGACACCGTCAACTATCGCCTGAGTCACGGCAATTTGCGGGAGGCCACGCCGGAGGCCAAGGCCAGGGCAGCAGCAGTGGCCGCGGCCGACTTGATGAGCTACCAAGGCGGCGATGCCAACGGTAACGGCGTCACCAGCGGCAAGCCTCGCGTCTACCTGGTGGTCTATGGCAGCCAATGGGGCAACCTAACCACTAACGCCACCACCGGCCTGGTCTCGCTGAGCAAGGACAATGAGGGCGTGGTCCCTTACCTACAGAAGTTCTTCAAAGGCCTGGGCACCGGTGGAGAATTGTGGTCCGGCGTCATGACTCAGTACTGCGATGGTCCCAACGTTTCCGCCGGGGCTACGGCATGCCCGAAAAATGCGAGTTTCGTTGGCTATCCTACCGGTGGTGCCTATGCCGACATCTGGTACGACAATGCGGCCGCCGCACCGAGTAGCGCCACATCGGCTGATTTAGCCAATGAGGCCATCGCTGCCGCTAAGCATTTTGGCAACCTCACCCCCGCATCCAATCGTTATGTGCAGTACGTCATCTTGTCACCCACCGGCACCACTCCAGACGGTTTCAATACGCCAAACGGCACCTTCTGCGCCTATCACTCGTCAACCGATGACGCCAAGCTAGGCTCTCTTGCCTACACCAACATGCCCTACGTGAACGACATCGACGCTGGCGGGCAATATACGTGTGGCGAGAACAGCGTCAATAAAGGCACCCCAGCAGGAGCGCTCGACGGATTCTCGATTACCAATGGTCACGAGTACGCGGAGACCATTACCGATCAATTCTTCCCCAATGGCAACGCAGCGGGCTGGGTAGACCCGAACGGCCAAGAGAACGGTGACCTTTGCGCGCTGGCCGCCGGTGGCGCTTTGCAGAACATGAAGAGTGGTCAGGGCAGCTTCGCCGTCCAGGGCACGTGGTCAAACGACAGCGCCAAGTGCGAATTCACCCACGCGATCGTCGGCGCTGCGGCGGGCGGAACCCCCATAGCCAATTTCGGTTACACCACCAACGGCCTGACGGCGACCTTCACTGACAGCTCTACTGATACGGGAGGCACGATCACCTCGCATGCGTGGACCTTCGGCGACAAAGCCACTTCGACTACCACTAGCCCGAGTCACACCTATACAGCCGCTGGCACCTACAGCGTGACCGAGACGGTGACCGACAGCGCCAACGGCAAAACCAGCTCGAAGACAGCGTCGGTGACGGTCAGCAGCGTCGCAGCAAATATTGTCGCTGCAAGCAGTCACCTGTGCTTGAACGTAGGCAGCAACTCGGCGGGCGCCGGTGTCATCCAGTCCCCGTGTGCGGCCAGCGGAAATGAGCTCTGGACGCTGGTTCCGGTGGGCAGCTATTACCACCTTGTTGCCAAGGGCAGCGGAGAGTGCCTCAACGTTCCAGGCAGTTCGACGACTCAGGGCACGCAGCTGATTCAATATCCGTGCCAGGGCAGCGGCTCGGCCAACGATCAATGGAGCCTCGTGGCCGTGGGTAGTCACTATCACATCATTTCGCGCAGCAACAACTTGTGCGTCAACATCAACGGCGCTTCCAATAGCTCAGGCGCAAAGGTCATCCAGTGGGCTTGCCAGTCGGCAGCCACGACGAACGATCAGTTCACGCTTTAAGTGTGCTTCTCGATGCCCGCTTAAGCATGCGGTAAGACGGAGGTAGATGCGGTGGGTTGCAATACCTGCCGGTCAGCGATGACAGTGGGGCTGCGAAAGCGGCCCCACTTTTTTTCGGATAAAGGCTTATCGTCGCAACGTTTATATAGCCACCCCTACGGCTATTCGCTCCAGCAGCAGATCTTGGGAGTCACAGCAGGGGGAGAAGAAGGTGAGACCGAACAGCCCGCCCCACCCGGTCGCGTTGAACAAATAGGCGCCGTTAGTTACTTTTTTTGCCAGCCAGTGCGTCCCACACCGTATTTTGTCCCGCACGGGTCGCCATTCGAATTAAGGCAAGATGGGCCGGGATCGTAGACGCCGTCCCAATGTCCTTTGGCCTCGATGCTACCTGGGACCGGAATGCGCACCAGCTCGTAGCTTCGTTTTTCCATCATATCGAGAAGGTACTTCCGCTCATAAGCATCTACCAAGATGTATCGCGGCCCCTCAGCACCGTAATGTTGAAAGTACTTGATAAGCTCTCCATCACCCGCCCTCTTCCCATAACTATAGTTGTCAACATACTCCAAGAACTTTTCATCGTACCCCTCGATCCAGGGTACCTTGGCCGCGTTGATACAACTGGAAAAGCGCTGCGATTCGTCCTTCCCGCTTATCCAGACTTGAGCAAACGCCTCCTCATTGATCTCAATGCTTCCGCTGATCGGCGAGGCTATTTCACGCAGGCGTTCCACACAGAGTTCCGCCCCTCGATTAGTGATCGTTTTCGGAGATTCGAAGCTCAAACACGGCGATACCACGGTGAGCGCCATAACGCCGGCAGCTAGGGTCGACACAAGACGAATGCAGTTGCGCACAAAACGAATTGGATTCATTGCGATGCTCCTTGGATGAAGGGGATCTCAACTACGTACCCTGTGAGTGCGAAGCGGCCGGTCGACGGTTACACCTGATGGGATAAAGGTACGCCACTTGTGTACGCCAGACGGTTATGCCGCATGGATTGGGCTTCCATGCCCGCCATCAGGTCCGGTCGCTCCGCCAAGGCATGTATCGTTCCAAAAACAATGCCGTCGTGAAGTACGGAGCCACCTGTCAATTGAGACACGTAGGCTTTTGACATGAATCAACATGTTTGATGGCGACTGGGTTTCGAACTACCTACAAGGTCCGACCTTCAAATAGCCATCGCAATTGCTGAGTTTCTTAGCATCATCTTCTGTCACCGTTACGGTGCTTCGGCGTGGGCCTCCGCCTGCTAAGGCAAAACTTCCAGGCGAGGTTTGCACCATATTGGCCGCATCTCGCTCGACATAACCTGGGCCATAGCTGCATTGTGCGTGGATCTTGCACTTGTCTTCGTCCGCACGTGCGACATAGTCGACGGTGACGCAAGTCTTTTGGGCTGAGGATTCACTCCATGCCGCTGAGCATGCTTCGTGGTGCGTATCGTATTGGGGCAGCGGACGGTTCTTAACATCATCGTGGGTACTCATGGTCGAATACTTCGTCGTCGTCGAACAATCGTTGCCGTCAAATCTCAGCTCTCCATCGCAGTTCACGAGTTTCTTGACATTCTCAACGGTAAGTCTCATCGGATAGCTGATGATGTGGATGAGGCTGTTCCCGCTTTTGCACCGGGTCTTTCCGCCACAACCTCTCTCGCCAAAATTTTGCATGACGCTTTCGCAAGATTGAGATGCCGGCGACTGCTGCCAGGCGGCTTGACACTCGTCGCCACTTTCTTGAGCTATCGCTGTGCCGACGGCCGCGAGAGCAACCGAAACGCCGCATAAAAATATCCAAAGCCGTTTCATAGTCTTTACTCCATGAACTGTTTACAAAGGACCCGGTCGCGAGGACTTAGTCCGCCTTGTTGCAGAATGGATTGCTTGACTACCAGGCGATTGATGGATGGCATGCCGTGCATGAGCGCATTCGGCCGTGCATCATGAGCAGTTCGTATGGGGTACACCGTGCAGTGTTATTCATGTTCATGACATGCCCCCCCCTGAGCCATAAGGCAAGCCATTTCGCAGACTTGCTTATGGTGTGCATTGCGCCCTCCCCCGAATGCCAGGCAGTTTTTACACCCGCTACCTGTTATCGCTGCGTGAATCCTTGATCCGCACGCACCGCCGTATTGGCCATGCCCCCACGTTATTGCGCGGACATCGCGCCAGCATGATGTGCTTTCGGCCTTATGGGATAGCTGTAGGTGCTGGATATGAATGAACAGCTTGTTGCGGACGGCCTGTAGGCCGAGATCCGCGTCAGGCTGAATCGCAAAACAGCTGGCGCTTGCATGGTGTTTTTCTTTGAGCCGGAAATCAGCTAGACAACGGCCTCTGTGTAGAAGACTCAGGTACGTTAGACAGAGCACTGTCTATCCTTATCGCGAGACTATCCAGGCCGTGCGCGACTTCGCTAGCAGCTTCTGCCATTTGATTGACGACGTGCAGCAACTCTCGGGGCTGGTAGTCATCCATCTTCATATCGACCAGGATGTCGATCATGCGTTGACCACTAAGTACGTTTGATGCCTCCTGGATGGTGATCGCTGCACTCGCGTTTTGCGCGGCGTAGATACTGGAATAACGCCTCAGCCGATCAGCATCGATCCAGCCAGCCGACATTTTGCAGACATATGGTCATGCCTGCGCTGCGAGATTCAACGCACGCCTCAACGAGCTACCTGCAAGCTCGAACAAACGACGGGCTCCAGGCGTCACGCCCAGCATGTGGATGCAGGCATGCACCATGCCGTCCAAGCGATGACACTCCGTGGCGACGCCGGCCTCGCTGAGACGACAGGCATAGGCTTCACCCTCGTCACGAAGCGGGTCGTATTCGCAAACCAGAATCGTGGCGGAAGGGAGATCTGACAGGCTTGCCGCTCTAAGCGGGGACGCCCATGGCGAGTCACCATCCACCGTGTCATTCAAATAGGCGGACCAGCAGAACTCCATCGCACTGCGGGTCAGGAAGTAGCCGGTGGCAAACTCGCGATAAGACGTTGACGACATCGCCGAATCCAATGGCGGATACAGCAGCAGTTGATGCGCAATGGCCGGGCCTCTAGCGTCATCCCGCGCACGCAACGTCGCCGCCGCAGCGAGGTTGGCACCCGAGCTATCGCCTCCCGCCACCAGGCGGGTGCGGTCGATCCCCAACTCGTCCGCGTGACTCGCGGCCCAGCACAAAGCTGCGTAGTAGTCGTGCAGGGGAACCGGAAACTTGTTTTCGGGTGCCAGTCGATAGTCAACGGACAGGACGACACAGCCCGTGGCGTAAGCCAACGCCCTGCAAGGGTTGTCGTACAGATCGAGCGAGCATCGGAACCAACCGCCGCCATGTGCGTAGACGATGGCTGGCAAGGGCACGGCATTCGACGTGACCGGGGTATAGGCACGAATCTGGATCGGATGACCGTCGCTGCCCAGAACGCTATGAGTTCGAACGTCGGCCATGGATTCCAGCGGGCCATGCAAGAGCCGCAATTGCACTTCGGCGGCGGTACGCAGGCCATCCAGTGAGGCGGCGGGCCCGCCCGCAGGCGGAAGTGTGGCGAGAAAGTCGGCGATGAAAGGATCGAGCGCCATGTTCAGGTGCTCAGTTTGCTGAAGGCCACGGAGGTGAACAGATCCTTGGCTGTTCGCATTGCCGGCAAAGCCGCCGGCATAACGTCAGCCAACGCATCTAGGAATGTCTTGGCCGGCAGGCCGAACACATGCTCGAAGGTGGCACATCCTCGTTCAAAGCGGCCGCCGACCGAAGGCGCCGATGGATGTTCGGGAGATAAATTTCGGGACATGCTATGGTCCATAGACTGCACAGTGCAGTGCATATTTATTGCACTGTACTGTGCAGTGCAATTCTCGTCAATCAGGAGTCGAACTTGAAGAAGGCCGCTGCCCCCACTCCCGTGCTACGTACCCCAACCACACAGGAGGCGGTCCTCGATGCCGCTGTCGCGTCTTTCCTCACGCGCGGCTACGCCGGCACAAGCATCGATCTGGTAGCACGCGATGCAGGAGTTGCCCGCAGGACGATCTACAACCAGTTCAAGAGCAAGGAAGCCCTATTCGAGGCGGCAGTCCGGCAGGTCTGGCGCGACTTTCCGGTGCTGGAGATCACCCAGGATGTGGCTGCCTTATCCAATCCCGAACGTGGATTGACGCTAGTCGGACAAGCTGTCGCCGACTTCTGGGCGCCGCCGGAGACCGTTGCCCTATTACGTATGGTGATTGCAGAGGGGACGATCTTCCCGGACCTGGCCCAGCGCTTCATGGCTGCTGGTAAAGAACCCGCAATGAAGGCTCTGGTGACATATCTTGAAACATGCGCCCATCGGGGCACATTGACCTTCAATGATGCTGTGCGCGTGGCCAAACAATTCCTGGGTTTGATCAATGAACCCCTGTTGTGGCTGCGCGTCGTTGGCGCCGAAGCAAAAGCGCCTAGTCCAGCCGAACGCAAACGAGTGGTGCAAGAAGCGGTTTCCATGTTCTTAAGTGCATACGCAAAGCGCCCGAAGTAACAGAAAACGGATCCACGGCTGCGGTCCCAATGGCTATAAGAGGCCTGCAACACCGCACTGGCGAAAGCCGGTCACCCAGCGGTCGAGCAACACGTAATGAATCCCGTGCTCAGTGCCGATGGTCTAGTTACCCCAGTCACCAGTCATGACCTCAGTCAGCACATCGAGTTTGAAGTGATCGGCATATTTAGCCGACTCCGGCAGGAGTCCGAACCCCCGGCCGCAGGCGGCCATATGGCCACACCACTACAACCAAGCCCCTCAAACCCCTATGCCAAATTCCGCACACACAACAAACAATAAGCACAAGACGTAACTCAGCCCACTCTTGCAGCATAAAGAAAGGCCCGTGTACGCCCCAGCTGCCGCACCCCTCCCTGCGCGCTGACACCACGTACACGGGCCTGCTTTTTCTCATCCATCACGCCAGCAAACACCTGCTATCCGTCTGCCGGGCAGCAAAACCACAGGCGGCATCGATGCCTCACTCCAGCGCCTAACGCCGACAAAAACTCAAACTCAACGTCGGTTAAATAGACGTCCATTTAATTCGTCGAATAAGACCATGCAAGATTCCGCATATAAGTCTGTCAGATGACATCCGACGTCACGCCGCGATGAGGTGACTCAAGAGATCATCGGGCGCTATGACCGGAACCCCATCCCCTGCCAGCCCGTGCGCATGAATTTACGGCCGAGAGCAACCGTGGCGGTGGACTGTCACCCTGCCGCCTGGCAGCGGCCTGGGGAGCGGCTGGGAACGCCAATTGCTGCGCCGCAATGTGGCGCGCCGGCGCCAAGTACTAAACTACGTCGTCCAACCGCCGCTTCTACCCCACAAGAAGCGGCGGTTTTTCCGTTTTTTCAGTGCCTTGGCCGGATCGTCGCAAGATGTGCCCGGCACCCCCTCACGGAGTCAAGCGTTCCATGATCTTTGAAACCATCGCCCAGACCGGCCACGAAGAAGTGGTCTTTTGCCACAACAAAGATGCCGGCCTGAAAGCCATCATCGCGGTCCACAATACGGTGCTAGGCCCTGCCCTCGGCGGCCTGCGCATGTGGCCGTACAAGAGCGAGCAGGATGCAGTGAATGACGTGCTGCGTCTGTCGCGCGGCATGACCTACAAAAATGCCGTGGCCGGCCTGAACCTGGGTGGCGGCAAGGCCGTCATCATCGGCGATCCGAGCAAAGACAAATCCGAGGCGTTGTTCCGCGCCTTTGGCCGCTTCGTCAACTCGTTGAACGGCCGTTACATCACCGCCGAAGACGTCGGCATCGATGTCAATGACATGGAATACGTGTTCCGCGAAACCGAATACGTCACCGGCGTGCATCAGGTGCATGGTGGCTCGGGCGATCCGTCGCCGTTCACCGCCTTCGGCACCTTGCAGGGCCTGATGGCGGCGTTGCAGTTCAAGCACGGCAACGAAGATGTGGGCAAGTACAGCTTCGCCGTGCAGGGCGCCGGCCATGTCGGCAGCGAGTTCATCAAGCTGCTGCGCGAACAGGGCGCCAAGGTGTTCGTCACCGACATCAATAAAGATGCCGTGCAGCGCTGCGTCGACGAGCTGGGCTGCGAAGCCGTGGGCCTGGACGAAATCTACGACGTCGACGCCGACGTGTACTCGCCCTGCGCTTTGGGTGGCACGCTTAACGAACAGACCATCGACCGCATCAAGGCCAAGATCATCTGCGGCGCGGCCAACAACCAGCTGGCCACCGACGCGATCGGCGACGAACTGACCCGCCGTGGCGTGCTTTACGCACCGGACTACGCCGTCAACGCCGGCGGCGTGATGAATGTGTCACTGGAAATCGACGGTTACAACCGCGAGCGTGCGATGCGCATGATGCGCACCATCTACTACAACCTGGGCCGCATCTTCGAAATCTCCAAGACCGAGAATGTGCCGACCTACAAAGCCGCCGACCGTCTGGCCGAAGAGCGCATCAGCGCGATCGGCAAGATCAAGCTGCCGCACATGGGCAATGGCCCGCGCTTTGCTGGCCGTATGCGCGGGCAGTAAGCCGTCACGAAGTACAACCGGGCCTTGAGCCCGGTTTGCGAAAAGCCGCCGGTCCTCCGGCGGCTTTTTCGTCTGCGGCGGATTTCATGCAGGCTTTTACGCCTGAAAATTACGAATCGAAGCCCATCACAAGAACGGGTCTGCTACACTTCGCCGGCGGATTTTATAGGCCGTAAGGCCTTGCATGGAAAAGCAAAGATGTAAATGGGGACCCGTTTCGCGGGTGTGAATACTCAATCGATTTCAACCATCACGCTCCGGTCGCGCTTGGATACGGCTATGCCTGCCGTGTACCTGGGCCCGGGAGGTTTTTGCGCAAGCCCGGTTTGGCGGCGCAAAGCCAAAATGATGGATGGTGAAAACGATTGCGGAAGGCATAAGCAAGCCGATTGAATAAAGCTGGCCGATGAAATCCATCCGGGCGATCCAAGGATGGCCCGACATCAGGCCTGGTCAGGACAGACTGGATCAGGAACAAGCAGGAAAGTTATGAGCGCGATCATGGCCACCGGTATCAGTGACGAAGACATTCTATTCAGACTTAAGAATGTGTTGCGCGATACCTTTGAGATCGACCCGTCACGGGTTACTCCGGAAACCCATTTATTTACCGATCTGCAGCTGGACAGCATCGACGCCGTCGATCTGGCCATCCAGGTGCAGGACATGACGGGGATGCGTATCAAGCCTGAGGATTTCAAAAACGTGCGCACGGTGAACGATGTCGTCGCCACGGTACGCTCGCTACTCGATCGCTGACTTGCAAGGGTCTCGTTCATGCCGGTTGCCACCGACTTTTCCGCCACGCCCTTTGCGCCCTGCGCGCTGATCCCGATCTACAACCACAAAGACACTATTGCGCGCACGGCTCATGCGTTGCGCGCGCATGGCCTGCCGTTGGTGATCGTTGACGATGGCAGCAATGCGGCGACCCAGGCGGTGCTCGCGGCGCTGGCCCTGGAGATACCGGAGTTACAACTGCTGCGCCTGCCGCAGAATCAAGGCAAGGGACGTGCGCTGAGCGCAGGCTTGCTGGCCGCCTACCAGGCTGGCTATACGCACGCCTTGCAGATCGATGCCGACGGCCAGCATGAGGTCGCCGATGTGCCGCGTTTTCTCGCCGAGGGGCGCGCCGACCGACAAGCATTGATCTGCGGCCAACCGATTTACGACGACAGCGTGCCGCGTGCCCGTCTTTATGGCCGCTATATCACCCATGTCTGCGTCTGGCTGGAAACCTTGTCGCTGGCGCTGCGTGACTCGATGTGCGGTTATCGCCTGTATCCGCTATCGGCGACCTGCGCGGAAATCGCCCGCAAGCCGCTGCCCGCGCGCATGGATTTCGATA